>JAKAIZ010000026.1 GCA_021814065.1 Nitrospirota bacterium
GCCGCAGTCCACGCTGAGCCGCTGAAATTCACGTCTTCCACTCAATTCCTTTGGGGTGACGATCTGCTTGGAGATAGCCAGGCGATCCTCGCGCAGTACCTGAGGATGAGTTTTACTCCCGAAGGGAGACCCTACTCGCTCACGGGCTACGGACGGGTCTCGAAGGACTTAGGCAGTCCTGCGGTGAGGAGCGATAACTTTGAGGGGAGGCTTTACTACCTCTATGTCGATTATGTCTTCGCCCCGCAGATCACCACCCGCATAGGGAGGCAGTTCACCAACTTTACGGCAGGCACATCGCTGATGGACGGGGTGCGTCTGGATGTTAGCAGCATCGGCCCTGTCGGCATTACGCTTGCAGGGGGCAGAGACGTCATCAATACTCTTGATGCCGCATACAGCAGAAACGGAAATTATTTCGTTGGGGTGGACGTGCATCTGCAGGACGTAAAGAACACGCAGCTGGGAATCAGCTACGCCAGGAAGTATGACGAGTCCGACCTCGCACGGGAAGAGCTCGGGATGAACTTCAGGTATAACTACAAGATCGTAAGTCCCTACGTCGAGCTGAAATACGATGTTACCTCCGAGGTCTTCGACGAGGCGACGCTCGGGGTCGAAGTGTATCCCATGGACAAACTGCAGTTAAAGGGGGAATTTTACCACTCCTACCCGACGTTCGATGCCACTTCTATCTATAGTGTATTTGCGGTAGACAAATATCGCGAATACATGGTCTCGGCGGAATACAGGATCAGCAGCCCGGTCTCCGTATTCGTATCATATGTGAAGCAGACCTATGAAGAGGATTCGAATGCTGATGTCTTCAGAGTGGGAGCGCGGCTGGTCCCTGTAGAGAAGCTGTCGGTCAACGCATCTGTGGATTACCGCCATGGCTACGGCGGCAACCTGTGGGGCTTCGAAGTCACCGGCGACTACAGGGTCAACGAGAAAATCGGGTTGGCAGCGGGAGTGCAGTACGATTCCTACAAGAGGCCCGATCTCCTCGAAGAGACCAATGACGCTCAGCGCTATTGGATCGGCGGCCGCTGGATAGCGACGAAGAACATCTCCGTGACCGCGCGGATCGAAGAAGATGTGAACGAGAATTTCGACCACAGAACATTGGGCAGGGTTGCCCTGAACTGGAACCTGTAAAGGAAAGGAGGGGAAATGTACAAGAAGGTCACGTTATTCATCATCCTGCTCCTTGTCTGCGGACTTGCAGTTGCGGCATGGGCGATGACTTCTCATAAGGACTATGCCACTATGAAGATCGAGGAATGCACCAGCTGCCACGAGTACAGCGGAGTGGCGCCGAACCACGGCCCGATGTGGACCAAGGAGCACAAGCTTTACGCGAACAAGAAACCTAACAACTGTCAGGACTGTCATCAGCTTTCGTATTGCCTCGACTGTCATGACGGAGGCGGGATAGACGCCAATCTGAATTCATCGCAGTCGGGCCCGGATTACATGCCGAAGTCGCACAGGACCGATTTCATGGAGATACACCCGATAAAGGCCCTGGATGACCCGCGCTCCTGTTACCGCTGTCATGATGCGGTGAAGTACTGCGCGGCCTGTCACGACCGTTTTCCGAAAGGGTCGCTGAATATCAAGTCCCATATGATGCTGGGACCCAACGGCCAGAGATATACATTTGCGATCGGCGAGCATTCAAGAGAGGCGCGAAGGAACCTGGCATCCTGTCAGGCCTGTCATCCTGAGGGAGACGTCTGTATCCAGTGCCACAGCAGCGGTAAGACGAGTCCACACCCGAGGGGCTGGGACAAGGTGTCCGGACGGCTCAAGAACGCCAGTGGGGGAAGGACATGCCTCAAATGCCATTTACCGGGAACATTTTAGGAAAAACACACTACAAAAAGGAGGAAGGAAGTATGCGTAGAAAGAAGTTTAGTATTGTGATGATCTGTATGCTGTTAGTCGCTGCCTTTATGTACGGCTGCGGCTCGTCCCACAAAGAAGGATCGGAATCGGCCGTATCACCCGAAACCGTGGGAACTGCCGGTGCTGACACTGTCTGCGAGCAGTGCCACAGCGCCAGTGTAGACCCCGTGACGGGCGAAAGCATTGTTGCCGAATACGAGAGGTCATCGTTCCACAAGGGTTCGACGCATATAGCCGGTGGTCTTAACGGCTGCGAGGCCTGCCACGGCGGCGGCGCCGAGCACTTCGGCGTCGGCCCGATCCCGTTCCCCAATCCGTTTGATAATAATGGTACCCGCTGCACATTTTGCCATAAGGGTGCTCATCCCACCAACGCCCCTACCAAGTTCGCGAGTTCCAAGCACGCTCAGGTGGTGGTCGAAGAGGGCAACTCCTGCAGGCGCTGCCATACGAGCCAGGGTGCGATACTAGGCGCTACCTACGGTCTGACAGGGACAAAAGACGTCATGGATAATCCGGCGTATCAGGGTGCCGTGCCGGCGGCGAAAGAATATACCCAATTCACATGCGATACCTGTCATGAACACGGCGGCGGACTTCGCCCTGTCAAGGCAAGGGATGCTGCCGGCAACGTGGTGAACTGGAACCCGAGCAAGAGCAATCTTGCAGACGATCAGTTCAACCTCTGCACCAGCTGTCACGGCCTCAAGACCTTCGACGGCTCCAAGACGATGGCTTCCGGCACCGCGGCATCCGGCACCGTGCCTGTCGGTCATCACGAGGATACCTGGTACCGGATTATAGCTACTACCCATAACAATAACCTTGACAACACGACCAACGGTATTACGGGTTACGTACTTCGTACAGTTGCTACAACTAGTAATCCAACTCCCACGCCCTGCTTCGACTGCCACGGCCACGAGGCAAGGACCGAGACCAGCAACAACCCCAACCAATCAACATACGATCCGAATGTGACGACTATCTTCAGGGACTGGGCGATGTCGGCCCATGCGGGCGAGTTGCTGAGTGCCAAGTACGATGCTGCCGGCTCCGGTTCCAGGACCGTCCAGCAGGTGGATACGGTCATGAATGCCGCTGCGGGTAATGCGACACCATGGCAGGCGGACGACTGGAGCGCAGCGAGCCAGCAGCCCTGCCAGAGATGCCATACCGCGACCGGCGTCTCCAATTTCTTAAAGAACCCTTCCACCTATGACCCGGCGAACAACGACTACACCCACCTGGCAGGCTGGGGCGGCAGAAACGGGACCCATACTTCAAACCAGAGGGAAATGCTCTATTGCTGGGGTTGCCATAATAACACCAGCGCAGACCGCAACAACATCTCAGCCTTGCTGCATGATCCGGGCGCGCTGCAGGCGCTTTATAATTACAAGGGCGCAAAGGCCCAGTTTCCGAATGTTCAGGCCTCCGACGTTTGTATCGCATGCCACGAAGGGCGTGAAAGCGGCGAATCGCTTGATAAAGTTGCAGACTTCACGAACGCGAACTTTGTAAACTCTCACTATCTGGCTGTCGCGGGTCTGATGTACGTGAAGATTGGCTTTACCGGCTTCATTGACCCGAACACGTCTATCGGCAGCAGCACCTACGGGAAGTCTCTCACTTCGACCGATGACGGCGGAGCGCTTTCGAGCACCCATAGGAAACTCGGTACCACGGCGATCAATGGCGACAGTCACAACCCGTCGGTATTTACGCCGGGCAACTTCGACTCTAACGGCCCCTGCGTCACCTGCCACATGCAGGCGACCGGCCAGTCCACCCGGGCTACGAGTCACACTCTGGATATCGACATAAATGCTGCCAACCAGGTTTGCATCAACTGCCACGGCACGGAAGTCGACACCCAGGAGCACCTGGATACCTTCCTCGAGGAGCAGTCCGCTGTCTTCCAGGATGCGATTACTCTGGCTGCCACAGTTTTGAAGAACAAGTACAACGTCGAGTATGACAGCGCGGTCTACCCGTACTTCTTCAAGGGCGGTATGACCCATATCAGGGCGAACGGTTTGAAGGACTGGACGCTCGGCACGGGAGACCAGGCCTTCGGCAAGAAGCTGATGGGCGCGTGCTTCAACATCAACCTTCTTACCAAGGAGCCTGCTGCCTTTGCGCATGCGAGGACATATTCGCGCAGGCTGGTTTACGACACCATCGACTTCCTCGATGATGGCGCAATCAACCTTTCGGTCAGCGCCACGGCGATAGCCACGTCACCTTCAGTTTACGGCAAGGGTGCAAGTGCCTATACCGACGGCACACGGACGCAGTTGGCCCCAGGCACGACCGATGCCATGCTCTATCTCATCAACTGGAGCAGGAGCACCGGAGCATGGGTAACGCCTGAACGTCCGTAACTTGCAGTATCAGTATTTGTGAAGCAACTGCCCCGCCTCGCAAGGGGCGGGGATAACATGCAGCAAAGAAAACCCCGGAGAAATCCGGGGTTTTCTTTGCTGCCGGCGGCTATCGTCATGCCCGACTGAGAACCTCGGGCATGACGGAAAAAGCACTATGACCTGGAGGTAACATTCGGTGAACTCCAGCATAAGGAGTGTCATCAGGCTCAAAAGCCCGTCAATCAAGCTTTTGTGGCTGTTAATTTACAATCTTTATGCAACTGGAAGGATAATCTGTCCCAGGCTTGATGAGTGCTTATCCGTTATCTTGTTTTCCTTTTGGATTATAATATGTGGTATGAAAGACATGCTCGGAAGAGGCGAGGTGATGACCGCCGAAGCGGCGCTGGATCTGCTCATCAGAAGTTTGCCCGCGAAGACGCCCCACAAGACAAAAGTTACCGTAGAGGATTCCCTCGGACTCATATGCGCAGAGGATATAGTTTCGCAGGAGGACCTGCCCCAGTTTGCCCGTTCTACGGTAGACGGATACGCGGTAAAGGCTGAAGATACATTCGGGGCAACGGAGGGAATGCCGGCATATCTCGGGCTGGCGGATGAGATTTTGATGGGTCAGAAGCCCGATTTTGCGCTATCGAAAGGCCTTGCCGCAAAGATACCTACCGGCGGGATGCTTCCCGGTGATGCGGACGCCGTGGCGATGTTCGAACACGTCCAGACTGTGGACACAACAACGATCGAGGTGCTGAAGGCGGTGGTCCCCGGAGAGAATGTGATACAGGCCGGTGAAGACGTGAAGAGAGGCGAACGGGTTGTGCCGGAGGGCAGGCGGATAAGACCCCAGGACATCGGCGCCTGCACCGGTATCGGAGTGACGTCGGTGCATGTGTATGAGCGGCCGAGGGTTTCGATCATTTCGACCGGTGACGAGATAGTGCCGGCCGCTGCATCTCCGGCCATGGGGCAGGTGAGGGACATCAACTCCTATGTGCTTGCGGGCATGATTTCGGAGGCGGACTGCGTGGCAATCAGGAAGGGGATTATCAGTGATGAATACGCGGCGATCAGGGCCGCCGTCGAAGGTTCAATGGAAGATTCTGACGCCATTATCGTTTCGGGCGGGACATCGGTCGGGACCAAGGATATGATCGCAAGGATTATCGACGATATCGGCAATCCCGGGGTGATATTCCACGGTGTTTCTCTGAAGCCGGGGAAGCCGATGATAGGCGGAGTGATGCACGGCACGCCGATTTTTGGGCTTCCCGGGCATCCTGCTGCCGTGAGCGTCTGTTTCGAGATATTCATCAGGCCGGTGCTGGATCTGCTTTCGGGGCTTGTCGAGAAATTCCCCCAGCGCGCGAGGGCTTGCATGAAGGCGAGACTTTCGAAGAACATCTCCTCGCCGCAGGGCAGGGAGGAGCATATCAGGGTCGTCATCGAGCAGAGGGACGGCGAGTTCTGGGCGGTCCCCTTGCTCGGAAAATCCGGTCTGATCACTACGCTCGTAAAGGCCGATGGCACTATCGTGGTGCCACTCAATATCAACGGTCTCGAGGCAGGGACGGTGGTCGACGTAAGGCTTTTTTGACACGATGAGGATTGTCTTATTCACCCGGACAGGATTCCACCATACGTATTTCATCAACAGGCTGCAGGAGAGGTTCGATGTCTCCTGTGTCGTCCGGGAGGGGTACCCGCAAACAAAAAAAGATGGGGCACTCGCATCGCTGATGAAGTACGTACTGAGGAAAGGCAGGTCCGGTGAAAAAGGGGACGAGGCCTTTCTACGAGATTTCGGGGACAAGTACTCCGCGGGATTCAGGTTTCACAAGATGCTGAAGGACTATCTCATGTCGCCCTTCGATCTAGTGGTGGAACGGCCCGGCGTTAAATATGTGAATGTGCAGTGCGGCGATATCAATAGCAGCGGGTTTGCTTCGTTCCTGAGAGAACTCAAGCCAGACATCATCACCGTCCTGGGGAGCAGCGTAATCAGTCCGGAGATCATTTCGGTCCCTGCCAGGGCGATGATCAACATCCATTCCGGCCTTTCGCCCTATTACCGCGGGACCTGGAGCTACGGTTGGCCGATTGTGAACAACGAGCCGGAGTATATCGGGGCCACCGTCCATTACATAGATCCCGGCATCGATACCGGAGACATTATTTTTCAGACGAGGCCTTCGCTCGAACCAGGTGACGACCTCAACGCCATTTTCCTCAAGGTCATCTCTCAGGGCGTCGAGCTTGCCGCGGAGGCGATGGAACGCATCATTGCGGAGTCTGTTCAGATGTATCCCCAACCCCGGAATGCAGGCCGGCTTTACCTTACGAAGGACTTTAATGCAGCGGCTGCCCGACTCTGTCTTTCGCGTCTGGAAGGCGGCATAATCGCCGGATATTTCTCACGGAAGGATGAGGCGGATGCAGCAATCCCGCTTTACGGCTACGTTTCGCCAAGAATTTTAGGATGAGGGACGGGCAGTCTTCCCTTATTCTTCTTTTTCATACGACGGAAGAGCGCGATCGCCCCTCTCTCAGGGACCTCGGAAATATCCCGCCGGCCGTATTCGAGAAGCTCTGCAAGGCGTTGAAAAAGGAATTCGATGTCGTCGGCCTGAAGACCCTTGTGGACGGCCTTTCCGGTGATTCCGGAATAGCCGGGAGGCCCCTTGCAGTGACGTTTGATGACGGCGGGAAATCCTATGCATCCTTTGCCGCGCCGGTCATGAGTTCGTTGGGGATTCCTTCCACCTGTTTTCTTATCACGGACTGCGTCGGTGGCGGGTGCATATATTGGCGGTACCTTTTCAATTACTGCATCAATTCAGGTCATGGAAGGGACCTCGCCGCGCTGGTAGCAGCTGCGTACGGCGCAGGCCTGAAAGAAGATGAGGTCATCAGCTTTACCCGAAGAAATTACGACAAGGCGAAAAACAGTAACATCATGGAGGGCATTTTACAGCGGATCATCACAGAAGAGAAGTACCTGGCAGAGGAAGGCGAACTCTTTCTCTCTTTAGATGATATCGCGCGACTGAAAGCAGATCCGCTCGTCGAGTTCGGCGTACATACCCGTTCTCATCCGGTCATGAAGGCACTGAGCGAAGAAGACATTCAGGACGAAATCTCAGGCAGCGTCGCTTTTTACAAGGAAAAAGTCGGGCATAACGCTCCCATGTTCAGCGTTCCCTTCGGCAGGCTTTACAGGGATTACGACGAAAGGACGGTGGTTGCAGCCCTCGGCTGTTCAATCCCCGCGGTATTCTCGGCTTACGGCGGCAGCAACGAGAGGGGGCAGCCTCGTTACAACGTCCGCAGGATTCCGGTGACGGAAGCTCTGCTCGAAGGCGGCGTCGAAGCGTTCGTGCGCTCGCTCCGAGATGCGAGCGTTGCTCCGGAATATATTGAAAAGGAAAGAAGTCTCCGCCTTGCGGTAGAGAGATGGCAGAAATAGGGCGTTAATCTATAATCTTAAAAAAGGCAGATTGTTTACCACGGAGGCACAGAAACACGGAGAAAGCAGCGTCTTGTCGGAAAATTTCGTGTAACCATCTATGTGTTTGGTACATTCAGGAGCCTTCTCTTTTCTTCAACTCTGTGTCTGCGAGTCTCTGTGGTTAACAGTTTTTTCTATGACAATAGGAGGCTGAAAAAGCGTTATCAGTTTTTTTCCGTCATTCCCGTGCATGCGGGAATCCAATTTTTTTGGATGGTTCCGGATACCCTCCTTCACGACTCCGCGGATCAGCCGAGGTTGATGCGGCTATGACAGCATTAGATTCAGTCATGAGACGTTGTCAAGCCGTCCCAAAAACTTGACAGGGGGACCGTTTTTGCGGTTTAATGAATAGCTCAATGTTGTTCGATATAGGCTCGTAGCTCAGGGGGAGAGCGCTACCTTGACACGGTAGAGGTCGGCGGTTCGAAACCGCCCGGGCCTACCATAATTACCCAGTAAAAACAGGCAGTTGCGGATCAGCCGCAGCTGCCTGGGGTCTCTTCTGACCCCCAACTGTAACCAAAATGTAACCACTTTCCGGAGACTGCTCCCTAATTCTGTCCAGAACGTCCACTCCATGCCTCAAGGACTCGGGGTAATGATGAGCGTACCGCATCGTCATTTTCAGCGACTTGTGTCCAAGAAGCTCTTTTACCACGTAGATCTCGATCCCTGCCTGAACCAGCCTTGTGGCAAAGGTGTGACGCAAGTCATGAAAACGCACATCCTCAAGCCCGGCCTTTTTTCTCGCCGAATAGAAAGCCCTGAGCAGATTTCTCGGACTGATCTTGGTTCCCGCCGACGAGCTGAAGACGTAACCCGATATGTGCCTGACCTTGCTCTTTGTCTTGAGAAACTCCAGGACCGTCTGGTTAAGGGGTATGGTCCTCTTCTCCATGTTCTTGGTCACCAGAAGCGTGATCGCGCGCCTGAAGAAGTCGACCTCGTGCCAGTCGAGAGACAGTATTTCATTTTGCCTCATGCCCGTATTGAGGGCGAAGACAACGATGTCCCTCAGCCATGTCGGACAGCTGTCGAGAAGCCTGTTTTCCTCTTCCAAGGTAAGCCATCTTTCCTTATGGCCCTTTGGCTGCTCGATCTTTACTTTCCAGAAAGGATTTACCTCGAGCCACTCCCATTCCCTTACAGCGATGTTGAGAGACGCTCGCAGAATCTCAAGCTCCCTGGCTAAAGTGGCTGTCTTGACGCCGGCTTCCCTTCTGATTCTCTTGTAATCCGCTATCCTATGGGGAGTAATTTCTGAAAGAGTAAGTCCTCCGAAGAACTGCGACAGCCTCTTGAACGAATAAGTGTCCTTTTCAATCGTCCGCGGAGACTTATTGGGGATTGCATAATCACTCATATATCTGTCCCTTAATTCTTCGAACGTTCTTCTTTTTGACTCGTTCTGAAACCATTTCCCCTCGGCGATTTCGGTGACCCTTTTGGCATGTATCCTTTCCGAGAGCTTCCTGTTGGTCGTTCCGGTGCTTTCACAAATCTTCCTGCCGTTGATCCTGAAGGTCATCCAGTAAAACTGGCTGCCTTTCCTTTTATACAGGCCCATCAAATCTGCCCTCCCTTCCTGGGCCTTCTACCTGCAAAAATATTATACTCCTCCGCAGGTTTCCTTTGACAATCCACGATCCAGGTCATCACGGCTTCCTCGGAGAACCTCAGAAGACCGTTAAGCTTGAAGCATGGAATAATTCCCTGCTCCGCCCAGGAATAAATCGTGGATGGTCTGGCCTTGAGAATCGATGCGACATCGTTAACCGTCAATAGCTTCATAATTGAAATCCTCTGCCTCGATGGGCCGCTGGAAGTACACCCGAAAGGGTCCAAACAGGAAACATTATGTATACCCTAAATATTATTGTCGTTTACTCTTCGGCAAGTCGGCTTCGGGGGGAATTCGATTATGAGTGACCGAATCACCGTCAGCCTCAAAAGGCGGATTTAAAATGTTCTGGTGTGCGACAGTGAAGATATCAATTGGACCCTATCACAACTGAAGCTTTATTGCCAGCCGCCTTTTGTTTGCGCTCTTTTTTTGGCGTGGTCGAGGACATTTTCGATTCATAAGCTGCTACCTTATTCCTCGTTTTCTTCGAATGATACAGAGCCGCATCTGCCTTTTCAATGAGCGCGGCCACACTGTCGATACCGTCCTCGGGGAGAGAGGAGATTCCCATACTTATGGTGATCTTCAAGTCCTGTTTCTCATTTTTGAAGACATGCTCCTCGACCCGTTTCCGTAGCTTCTCGGCTACGGAAACAGCCGTCTGTTTGTCGGTCCCAGGCAAGATGATCGAGAATTCTTCGCCTCCGTATCTTGCCACCATGTCGGACTCCCTCACGGCGCCGGAGAGCTGCTGGGCGAGGCCCCTCAGAACGAAGTCCCCCGTCTGATGGCCGTAGGTGTCGTTGAACCTCTTGAAGAAATCTATGTCCAGCATACAGAAGCTCAGGGGCTGATTATGTCGCGTAGAGAGCTTCAGGAGAGATCTCAGGCTCGTTATGAGGCTTCTCTTATTGGGAACTCCTGTCAAATGGTCTATTGTGGCCGAGTGCAGTGCCCTTTCGAAGTTGACGGCGTTTTTCAGCGCGGCGCTGAAGTTGTCGTCAATGAAAGCGTGTACCCTGGAGAGCGCCCATGTCGATGTGTCCTTCACAGCAAGAACTCCGAATGGGAGGAAAGCTGCGCAGTTGAGGCATCGGGAGGTCTTTTCCTTGTAGGTTCCGAGAATCTCTCCCCTGAAATGTCTTTCGGATCGGATCCAACACGGTCCGGGGCCAGATGAATGGCATCTGCACTGTTTATCCTGACAATTATTTATTTGCCAGCAACAACCGTCTCTCCTAAGACGGAGAGGGATAAAGGCGAGGCTATTCTCACCGAAGGCCGCACAGAGATTCTTATCGGCTTCGTATCTGTGATCTGCGCGCTGCGGCTTTTGGGTGAAAAGAGCTTTTACAGCCGAACCATGCTGTAATATCGGAATAAAGCCCTTTTCCGACTCGAGCTGCATGGTTTCCCTGTTTTTCCGAAAGAAGGCGAGAGTGATTATGCCTGTCTCCGAGATCTCTTTCGACAACACCTTTATCACATTATCCAGACCGCTGACGCTGTGCAACGCTTCATGGATTCTTTTCACATCCCTCAGATCGCGGGTTGTCTTGACGTACGCACCGTAAATAATGAAACAAATGGCTATAATGATGAGAAGAAAAAAAGTCATTGCCGACAGGAAACTCCTTCTTTAAAAGACTCTGTTGAATATTATTTAGGGGCGATGGGTTAAAACTGGGAGGGCTCCAGCATGCCGGCAATGCTGCAATGGGCAGTTGTATTTTGTCGCGGAATGTTGTCATTATTTAGATACGGCCTCAAGGAAATGCCAGCTGTATTCATCAGGGGAATCGGGTTGAAAGGGGTGTCAAGTTGGTTAAATGTTCTGACTTTTCAAAGTCTTATATGTCATTTGATTTTGGGGTAGCCACGATTGAATAGAATGAGCGATTGTTTAGTAAGGGCAATTTATATATAATGATACCGACGAGACTTGCAGTGAATACGGACAAGAAGACCATTCTGCTCATCGACGACGATAAATCAGTATATCTGAGTCTCAAGATGGTGTTCGATAGCAAGAAGTTTCGTGTAGTTTACGCGGAGAGCTGTGATGCCGCGGCAAGGAAACTTCACCGTGGTCTTATATGCCACATTATAATCCTGGACATCATGATGCCAGGGGCCAGCGGCATCGACTGCCTGGATAAGCTTATGGAAATGAAAATAAAGGCTCCTGTTCTTGTCCTTTCAGCACTGGACTCATACCGACCGTGTCGCGCGGCCTTCAAAAAAGGTGCGGCGGACTACCTTGCGAAGCCTTTCCAGACCGAGGAACTCCTCGATACCGTCAACAAACTACTCGCGCCGAGGAGATGGAGGAAGACAGGGCGCTGATATGTTAAGGAGACCTGGCGCTTTCAGCGCGCACATAAAGAAGCTCATGGATCCCAAGAAGGGCAGACCCAAGGCCCTCCGTCCCGCGGACGTCGTGCGACTTACCGGGGGCAAGGTCAATGCAACCATGATGAGTTCGATAATGAACGGTAAGGCGCCCTGGAACACGCGGATTATTGACGCGCTTGCAAAGGCGCTTAAAACGGACCCTCGAACATTGCGGGATCTAGCCGCGACTGATTGGGTCACGGAAACGATCGAGTATTTCAAGGCGAACCCGTCGAAAGTATTTGGCCGCAGCGTTGCCGAGCCTCGCAGAATACCGCTGGTTGAGTCGAACGTGCTGGGAGAGTCTCTGTCGGCGGAGGGATATCCACTTAACGACGGACGATGCATCATGTCACCCGGCGAGTACGGGCCGAAAGCTTACGCAATCCTAATGAACGACGAAACACTGAAGCCCCGGGCGAATTCCGGCGACATATGCGTTGTGGCGCCCAGCAGAAGGGTGAAAAAGGAAGACTTTGGAATTGTCGGAACAAAGAAGCAAGGCATCCTGATGGGCCAACTACGAATGGACAAGAATTATGTTGTGGTGGAACATCTCAAGCCCTACAACACGTTCTCCATAGAACGGCGGAACGTCAGTTTCATCTTTCGAGTGGAGGCGGTTGTACGGGGGGACGCACCTGTTCGGCAGGGTCCTCCAGCGCGCGGATGACCTTCGTAAAATCCAGATCGCTGAATGGTTTGCATAGATAAGCTATCGCTATCCCCTCCTTTACGAGTTTTTGTATCCTGCTCACCCCTTCCTCTTCCACTTCTCCCGACATCATTATTATCTTTGTAGCCGGCGAGACGAATTTCAAAGACACGGCAAATTCCTCAGTAGTGCCCTCCCCGAGCCAGTAATCGAGAATCAAACAGTCCGGTTCGCCGCAGGCTGCCATATGCTCCCTTGCGTGACGGAGATCCGGAGAGTGGGAGGCGGCAAAGCCACTAAGTTTCAGAATGTCTCCCATCAGCTCACCGAATTCCTCATTGTCGTCGACGATCAGTATCCTTTTTGGCACGGCTCCTCCTTCTTTCTATGTCCCCTATTTTCAAAGCCGACGCATCGATTTCCTCTATGGCGCTCTCGCAGTCTTTCCTGTACTTTGGGATGAGCGTTTTCCATCTATCCGGATTTTCTATAGCCTGGACAAAGGTTCTGAGAAGGGTCAGCTTATTTCGAATACGATGCACTTCTGTAAAGATCGGCGTGCGCCTAACCGCCCGTTCCGTTTCTCGTCTCATTTTCGTCAATTATTCCTCCCAAAAGGCATATTAACTATTATGCATCACTCGGGGCGGAAGAGGGTACCGTGCGGATTGGTCGCCGCTGGGGTCGAAAACTGGTGGGGAGTGACTCTTTCGAGAGACTTCATGTAATATTATTAGGATGTCACAATTAAGTTAGCAGCTAAGAAAGATAAGACATAGTAAGCGGCTTTCTTGGCGGGCCCCATAGTTACCTTAGATCGGGAGGTTATTATGAACGAGAGTGTAGCGGCCAAGTCGGCTCCAGTCATTGCGAGGAAGATACCCCTAAAGAGTATCCGTGTCATCGAAGAAACGAACCCCAGGCAAGACCTAGTCCAGAACCGTGTCTCTTTCTTTCGCGAGATCTTTCAAGAGCGGGACAATAGCGTTCCCCCCCTGGAAGTGCTGCTTGTGCAGGGAGGAGACCCCAAGAGCTCGATCTACGTGATTCTTGACGGCCGTCACAGATACGAGGCGCTTGCGGGCATAAAGGCATGCGAAACCCTTTGCAACGTCCATACGGAGCCGATGTATACCCTTTCGGACATCGAAGACAAGAAAGTTATAGGGGCAATCCTGGAGATGTCCTGCATCTACAACGTCAACTCCCCGCTGCCATTGACGCGTGAGGAACAAATAGCGGCAGCCATGAGATTCAAAGATCTGAAGTACACTCACGAACGGATCTCCAAGGCTCTAAGTGTTCCTTTACGCACGATTTATCGCTGGCTGGAAGATACAAACAGAGAGCATAAAGAGCAGCTTAAGACAATGATCCTCGAAGAGCTAGGAAATGGACTCAAAGTGAACGAGCTCGTACGCAAATACAAGGGTAAGGTTTCAGAATTCACCATAATGAGATGGAAGAAGGAAGGGGATAAAGGACTGGAGAAAAGGGGGGGTAGAAAACTGCCATTTGGCAGTTTTCTACCCCCCTCCACAAATGGGGAAACCCCGACACCTCCCGAGCCCCTAATCATCGGCAAAGACCCCATACCGGGACTGAGGGTGGGTGACGGTATCCCAAGCGTAGAGGACGGGAGTCACCTCGATGATGAGCAACGTGACGAAATCATATCCAAGATGATCAAAATTTACGATGTTGTCCGCACCACCGAATGGTTCGAAGAAGCTGACGATTACGTTATCACGAACCTTCTGCCCCTTTTGGCCGAGAAATCCGAGAGATTGAAGGCGGTTCTTTCGATAGGTGGATATGATCTTCTTTATGAAGAGACGGAGAGCAAGTACGAAGAAGAGAAGAAGAAACATGCGGAGACAACCGCTACGAGTCTTGAAAGACAGGTTTTGATTGAGGATCTTCAAAGAGAACTCAAGGAAAGACGGCAAAACTGCAAATATGACTGTCTCCATTCAAAGGAGTGGGTAAGGAAAGAACTGCGGCAGTCCCTTGCATGTCACCTGAGAACTCTCGGTCTGCTGAAGGACGCGCTGAACGAAGGGCAGATCACCAATGCGGCCAAGAAGACTATACACGTGCCCGAAGAGGCCAGACAACTCGTTACGCAACTGGCAATGAACGCTACTTACCTCGCCATATCTCACTTTGAATGGGCGAAGCTCCATAACGTCCATTCGTCCGACGCAACCGCTTTATTTTGTGATTTTCTAGGTCTTCTCGATTCATTCGACTTCTCGAAGAATAAGGACATAGTGGAAAGGATCAGAGAGCTTGATAAGGCCTTTCCCTCAGAGTGATTCCATGATGCGACATGGAAGACTGCTGATAAACAAAAGATTTTAAGGAGGGGATTATGGCGCAAGAGTCTATGGTGGATCGGCAAAGCCCCATCGAAGAATTTGGCGAACTCGGGGATGATATAGGCAAGTTTCTGCAAAAGAATTACGGCCTCATTGTTCAGAAGGCCAAAAAGAAGTTTGGTGATAACTTCAATGTTCCGGAAGTCCTGTCCGACGCCGTCGAGGCGTGGCACGCGATGAAAGACTACCACAGCAAGTCACAGTTCACGAAACACACCACATCGTACTCATGGTTTCTGAACCGACAACTCGACATGTCGTATCGATTGGGCGTTACTGTCGACAGTCGCCGGGACGGCAGTAGGTATTCAGGCGCCGGGGATGCCAACACGCCGGATGTCAACGAAATTAACCTTGACCGGGCAAGCCGTCAGAGCTATCTCTCGCGATCCGATGAGGACGGTTTGGACCAGGAAGAACGATTGCTTTATGTGTCCGAGATGGAAGAAAACTACGGCTTCTCCGAGGTTGACGAGGAGTGTGAGGATGGCGAGAAGTGTAGGATGGCAAAAAGGGATTCCGTTTCCTATATCCCTCGCTATGCCATATGTCTTGAGAGCTTCAGGAAGTGTCCCATCTCGGGAGACCTCCGTCTTTTGCTGCAAGCCCTTTCGGACAACAACACGTCCCTGAACCGGGGACGATATAGGAAAGTGCTTGCCAGCCGGCGGTCCATAAGCGCTATTTCCGGTCGTCTCAGGCAGCACTTGTTCTATGAGACCGCAAGAGCCGGCTACGATCTATATATCGGGGTATGTTCGAATGGCGGCTGCAACAATGTCCTCGTGGCGGCACGCTCTCATGATGATGCGAGTAAATATCTCGCCCGCTATGGGCGGCTGATTGATCTTCGACAGTTGAGCATCTCGCAAGGTGCTCCAGAGGAGTCAGATGCGGATATTTAGCCCCATGGCTCCTTTGTCGTTGCGGTCTCTCAGTAACCGGTTAATATCTTTCTATCCTGTGTCACTGGGCTTACTCCACTTTGAAGCCGAGGCGAGGATATTGAAAGAGGAACTTCGAAAAAAGGGGATATCATGACCCAGCACGGCACCAGCGAATACATATTCTACATGACGGAGAACGAAGTCAGGATCAAGGGAATCGTAAAGGAAGTATCGGTCTACGAGGAGTCGGTCGCTCTGATCGTCCATACGAACACGAAACATAACGGCAGGCGATATCCGAAGGACCACGTTGTCAGGGTTCGAAGGGACAACAGGGCATACCGCGCCGCGAAGATGAGCCGTAGCGGTGATGTGGTATGGGTTAAAGGCGCGATACACCAGGACAATTCCATAGTCCCGATGCTTTTTGAGAATCAGGAGTTCTACAAAGATGACCGCTATCGCCTTCTCAAGAACCTGCCTGAAGCTGAGATGCTGGCGCCAACGGCCGCACATAGCAATTAATCCTGGCCATGGGCTGGGCGACGCAGCAGGAGGTGTTGAAACATCACCGGATGCTCACGGAGCGGGAGGCCTTTATCAGGCGTCTTTTGCTTTGCGTCAGTGCAGCGGCGGTTCTGACCGCCTTCTATTTTATCTCAACCATGCTGTCGGTATTGTTCACCACATGTGCCGTGGCGTACATATTCTACGACGGCTTCAGTATCTTCCTTCCTTCCGGAAAATTCAAAAGAGAATCTATTGATAGTTTGCTGATCGGGACGAATCGCGGTGATAAAGGGAAGGCATCGGGGGAGAAGGCAGAGGATGATGTCCCGACCTACGCGCACACCTTCCCGGATGACCGCTCAATTTTCGTCAGGCTCCTGTCCTCCCGTCAGGGAGTGGTGACCATGAAGCTTCTTCTCTCCGGAGTCCTCGCGTATGTATCGGCCCTCTTCACTTTGTCGCTGTCTTGGTATTACGTAGTTGTTGTCCTCCTAGGCGTGAATATGGAAGCCACCCTTTCTCTATCCTATTCGATTCTGACGCACTTGGAATCGCTGCGTATTGAAGAGTACCCCACGGAGCCGAGGGAAAAGATTACACTCTGGTTTCTCAAAAAATTCTCCGCGTCACGTGGGTTCTATTTTATCGGCGAAGTGGGAGGCAAGAGGATAGGACTGTCCCGCATGGACCGCTTCATGCATACTCTTGTGGGCGGTCCCACGGGATCGCTGAAATCGAGCAGCCTGATCATTCCCCCGCTGCTTCATGATGCCGAAAGCGTGGGGTCTGTGGTCATCCCGGATCGAAAAAGTCCGGAATTGTTCAATTGGGTTGCCGGCAGGTGGCACGCCAAGCGGAAAAAGGTCTTCCTCTTCGACCCCTGGCACCCCGATACGATCGGGATAAACTTTCTTCATGGCGCCGACGACCAGGACCTGCTCGATATCGTTGAAGTCCTCATGCACGAGAAGGAGGAGGTCGTCGAGAGGGTCCAGTCCTTTTTTACCTCCAGGACGAAGTTCCTTCTTTACGCAATCTTAAAGCTCGCCCAGTCCTTCAAGGATGAATACTGCAATCTCTCGACAGTTTTTACGGCCGTCGAATCCGTGGAGAGACTAGACCATTTCGTCAACTCGACCAATAGTGAACTCAGATCATTATTTTCCGATTTCGGCATAATGCACGATCAGGAAAAGGTAAACGCCCTCACCTCCATCCGTGAGCGTCTCGAGATATTTATGGACGAGGATGTACGCAAGGCTTTCAGCAA
The DNA here is from genome assembly GCA_021814065.1 of Nitrospirota bacterium. Taxonomy (GTDB): domain Bacteria; phylum Nitrospirota; class Thermodesulfovibrionia; order Thermodesulfovibrionales; family UBA6898; genus Sulfobium. The sequence goes on from JAKAIZ010000026.1 coordinate 17,528, forward strand.
ACCGGAGTTCAATCTCAGTATGCTGTTCCGGGAAAAGGACCCCTGCCTTCTGGTGATCGGGGCACCCATGAACAAGAAAGACCCGGGGAGGACGATCTCCTCGCTCATAGTCAATCTCATCATAAACATGGCCTTCAACGAAAGAACGCTCCATAAACGTGCGCTTCAGAAAGGTGAGAAGAGCTTCGTCCCGAATGACCTTTACCTCTACCTTGACGAGCTGAGAAGTCTCAAGATAACCGCGTTGGCGGACCTCGTTTCGATAGCGAGGGAGACCAGGACGCACGTGATCGGCAGCATAACGGACATAGGCTTCTTTAAATACTACCGCGAGGATTTCAGCTCCCTCATGGGCAATTTCCGGACACAACTATACATGAGAGGCATGGATATCGACTCCTGTAAGTACATCTGTGACTCTCTCGGCAAAGAGAGTGTCGTGAACTATAAATATCTAAGGGGGGTAATGGCGGGGCAGGAGCAGAGAAACCTTTTGGAGCCGAACGAGATCAAGAACCTCCCGGACGACAAGATTATCGTGTTCTCGCCGAAAACTCCTCCTTTCGTGGCCGACAAAGTCTCCATTCACAAGACGGCATGGCTCAAAAAAATGCAGGTCCGCGCCCCGAAGAATATGAGAACGCTTTATGAGCAGTGGGGTCTGGCATCTGGGCCCCTGCGCGATCCGGTCCTCCCTATGGTGAAAGGACAGTACGATATCGCCGCCATGAAAAGCGGCAAGCCTGTAAAGGTGGACAAGAATATCACTATCGAGTCCTTTCACAAGGAGATGGGCGGGGGGATATATAGGAAACTCAAAGCTTCCGGAACACACGAAGTCGAAGGGGAGAGACGCAGTCTTTCGGACGACGAAGACGAGGATCTTATGGGGGCCGCGTTTTAGCGTTAACCATATTGTTTTCAAGGTAATTCTTAAAAAGGAGGGCGATGGCCGTGGAAGAATCGCACACACAAGCGCCGGCTGATTTTATTCCGACCAACATCGTCAACGCGACATCGAAGGTGCAGGCGTATTACATACTTGAGAGCACCGCGGGGGCATACAAGAAGGAGTTCTTCGATCTCGAACATGTGAGGGCGTTTTCATCTGTCGGATTGAAGTCGGCTTTGCATGACAGCGTTATATGGGCTCTCGGCTATGTGCTTTTGGGCGGGATCGCCTATTTCATTCAGGACAACTATCTCACCGTTCAGACAATGCAAATATATCACTGGACCGTGAAGAGTTCCCCGCTGTTCTGGTTCACGAAAACGGCGAGCTTCGGATATCTCGTCGTTTCCACCGGATGCTGCGTCTACATGTCACGATTCTATACGGGTGTTGTCTCTAAAAGGGCCATCAATACATTATTCATGAGCAGGGGCCTGTTTCTTATAACTTTTGCCATCGTGACGTTCTTCGTTTTAGGCATGCTCAACAAATATCTCTTCAATGAAGAAAATCTTCTCGAAGCTTTCCGGCTTGTTTACAGGATGAACGCTGATTTTGGGGAGAGGCTTTATCTCTTTTTGAGCGGTTACTTTAGACGCTCCCTTTTTGAGTCGGCTATTGTGTCTCTCCTTGCTTCCTTTCTCTCGGTAACTCTCCCGATACTTTCGATGCTCTACTTCCGGTATAAGAAGAGGAAGAAAGAGGTTCTCGGGATAAAGGTCAGTTAAGTATGTACGAGAAAACATATCTTCTCCTCAAGGCCTTTGCAGATTACGAGATCTACGGATATCCCGCCTGCCAGATAATCGGCCTGCTCATTCCCGTTCCCTTTCTGCTGATATCGAGACTCACGTCTTCGGTCGTCATAAAGTTGTCATCGATTCCCATAGGTCTGCTCTTCTATTTCCTGCCCGACGTGGTTAACCTCTTCGCAGACGTCATGAAATGATATGGCGCTCAAAATAGTGCTTTCAAACCGAAAGGGCGGGGTCGGGAAAACGACGACGGCTGTGAATCTGGCCGCGGACTTGGCGTCACTGGGCTACAGGGTCCTCGCTATGGATTTTGACCCACAGTCAAATCTGACGATCAGCTTTGGGATCAACATACTCTCGCTCCAGAGCAGTCTTGCCGACGTTTTCCAGAATAGCCGCGCCATGGAGGATATCGTCCTGAATCGCTATCCCAACCTCGATGTCATCCCCTCCACGCCGGACCTCGAGAAGGCTATCGAGGGCGGCTACGTGGCTAACCATCTGAGAAAGAACGAGATCATCAAATTCAAGCTGCAGGATATGCAGACTGAATACGATTTTATCGTAATAGATACCCCACCTACAAAAGGCCTATTGACAATGAACAGTCTCTCCGTGGCGGACTTTGTAGTCATTCCATGCAGGCCTGACCATCTGTCGATCGTAGGGCTGAAACAGATGCATGATCTGATAATGGAAGTTAGGGGGCAATGGCTGAACCCAGGCATACGCCTGCTTGGAATCCTCGGAACATTCAACGAAGAAACCAGGGACTGCAGGGAGCATATCAACATAATAAACGGCTCGATGTTCAAGGATTACCTATTCGATACAAAAATCAGGAAGAATGTGACGCTTTCCGAGAGCGTCAGCAAAGGCACCCCTATAATCCATTTCAACAAGCGCTGCCACGGACATGAGGACTACGATGCCTTTACGCATGAACTTCTGGGAAAACTTGAGGGGAATAGCTGTCAACGTTAATAATTCGCCACTCTAACCGGCGGCAGCCATTGCGGATTTATTGCATTTGAGAGCAGGACATTCATGATTAGGATCAAGGCAAGATATCTTCTCTGGATTTTCCGGGCCATTCCGGCCACCGATTCCGATGTATTCATACCGGTTTTCCGGTTACTGCTTTCCAGTATGACCATGAGCCCTCTGATACTTCACAGTCGACAGCTCTCTGAGAGCCTTCTTTTCTGTTTCTTTCTTTTCTTGACATGAAAAAGGTGTTTGTGATTAAATGTCGCTGGGAATCAAGAAACTGCTAAAAAGGGGACATCGGGAAGAGGCTTTTTTTCAGTTGTATCGTCATTCCAAATTTCCCTTGGGCAATAAATACGATTTCCTTGAGGAGGGACATGTGAAAAGAACGGCAACTTTCCTTCTTTGTTGGGCGATTACACTTGTATTTACCGGGTTATCTTCCGCGGCCGAAAAGGTCTTCTACTACCACAGCGACCCTGCCGGAACGCCGATGGCGATAAGCGACGACGCGGGCAACGTAGTCTGGAGGGCGACTTATGAGCCGTTTGGGCAGGAACACGCGGTGTCGGGCTCTCTTGAGAACAACGAACGATTCATCGGCAAGGAGAAGGACAAGGAGACCGGCCTTGTCTATATCAACCATCGATATTTCAAGCCCGAGATAGGCCGCTTTATCTCTCCTGATGAAGTCACCCTCGTCGATCCGTGGACGAGCAAGCTCAATCACAGAGTCCTTCATAACCCGCAACTGCTGAACCGATACGCGTATGGTTTGAATAATCCGTATACGTTTATGGATCCGGATGGTCTCTCGGGGATTCTTATAATCCAATCTTCAGGTAATGGTGGCAGTAGTATGGTATCAGGACATAGCTGGATTTCTTACAAGAACGATAGTGGAGGTACTACTACTTACGGCACATGGGGTAACAACCCAATGAATTTAGGGAATGGATTGCATGAAAACTTAGAAGCTGGCCGAGCCGGGGATGCATCTCGCGGGACTCATATCGATGATGCGCGGGAAGCAAGATTGATGGGGTTAATTAATGCTTATAAAGGCATGGGGCCCGATGCATGGCAATATGGCGCGCCCTGTTCGACGTTTGCGCGCGATGCGTGGGAGGCCGGAACTGGTGAGCATCTAAATTCAAATTACGGTCCAATCAGCAATCCAACGACCCTTAAAGAATCTATTATCAGCGCAAACGGTGGAGTTAATCATTTAAACACTACTAACGTGGGCAACGGCGGAAGTTCGAAGCCTTCGCCAAGTTCGAGCTCGCACTCTTCTGGTTCTCTACTAAATTCTCTCGGGAGCCTACTCCAATGACAATACTGAATCTAACAAGAATTATGCTTCTCATTTTAGCGTTATTCCCGACGGCTTGTTTGGCGGATAATAAAATGGTTCTTGAGCGGAAAGATATACAATTTTTCAAAGTAGAAGAGATAAATCGTGGGAAATCGATTGCACTGAAGATTTCGGGCTTGGCTTTTCATAGTGCACTGGCCGTGACAAGTATTAAAAAAGAAGAACAAGGATCATCTTTGCTCATTCTAGTGTATTTAGGGCCTGCCAAGGAAGGGCTATCCGGAAGCTTCAGTTTTGAGGTTCCTGTTCCGGATTCGGTAAAAGATGTTCGGTTTGGCAATGAGAAAACTGTAATTTGGGTTCGCAAATAAATACAAGTGTTCGAGCGGTGAGAAAGAAATCGTGAGATTACTATCTTTTGCCATTGCTGTAATCTTCCCGGCCGTGGGAAATGCTTACCTGCCGAAAAAGTCTTCTACTATCACACCGACCCTGCCGGAACGCCGATGGCGATAAGCGACGACGCGGGCAACGTAGTCTGGAGGGCGACTTACAAGCCCTTTGGGCAGGAACACTCGGTGGCGGGTTCTCTTGAAAACAACGAAAGGTTCATAGGCAAGGAGAAAGACAAGGAGACAGGACTTGTCTACATCAACCATCGATATTTCAAACCCGAGATCGGCCGCTTTGTTTCTCCCGATGAAGTTAACCTTGTCGATCCATGGACAAGCAAGACAAATCAGAAACTTCTGCACAACCCTCAGCTGCTGAATCGATATGCATATGGTTTGAACAACCCGTACAGATATGTTGATCCGGATGGAAAAGATGTTTGGTTCATCGGTGTAGGCTCATCCGGCTTCTTGGGGAATATCGGGCCGCTGGCCAAAAAGGACCAGCGAGGTATTGGAACGCAGGCATCATTGGGTATCGCCTATGATACGGAAACGAAAAAGCTGATCATCTTTTCATCGGGAGGCACTGCTAATCAGACCGATGATAAGGTACTGGGTCTTAATCTCGGAGCTGGTTTTTTTGGCGGAGAACTTAAAGGTAATTTACAAGACTTCCTGGGGGAGTCGGAGGAAAAAACATTTACATTCGTCTTAGGATCCTACACAAAAGTTACGACAGCGAAAGGAAAGGAAGGCGTAAGCGTTTCCTTTGGTGGCCGAGGGTTCGGTTTATCGGCAACTTCTATTACCACGGAGACACTTGACGTGAAGGAACGAGTTAAAGAGAAATTCAATATGAAATCGGCTGGGCAATGATATGAACTCGACAATTGATAAAACCAGGATTCGGCCCATAATGATCTTCGGGTATGTCTTGATTGGGATAAGCATTATCGGCGCACTATTTTTCTATTGGGCATCACTTCAAGGCTTGACGGCTCCAGTGTATTTTGTGGCAATTTTAACCACGTGGTATTTCGTAACCGGAGTCGGGGTCATCTGGCTGAAAAAGTGGGGTTATTATCTTTTTAAATTCTTTTTGTTTTTGTTATTTTTGTCTTTCCCGATAGGAACATTTATCTCTTATAAGACACTGTCATACATGAAAAAGAATAATATTAGGGAGTATTTCTTTAAAGCCTCATAAAGATTCTTGAGCTCGAAATTGGAGGGTACGCCATGAGGAGGATGATAGCAGTTCGTTTTTCTATTCTTTTGTTTATTCTTCTTTTCCCAGCTCTTCTTTTCGCCGCTGACCCGGACCGGGACCCATTTTATACGCAGGGGCATTATCTGACAAGCGCTCCATCTTCCGATTCTGTTTACGAATATGTTGATCCCTTTTCAGGGTTTTTGACCCTCGTGCAGACCGATCTCGTCCTGCCAGGCAATGGAGGGCTTGATGTAAGAATCATGAGGACTTACAACAGCGCCATTTGGGGAAGAAGGGATCCTACTTCAGGATCTACTTCGTTAGTGGCCTACGTTGACTGGAGCCCGGTCGGCATAGGATGGTCCATGCATATGGGAATAGTAAGAAATCCGTTCGGAACTCTGACCAATCCGGTGGTGGAAATGCCGGATGGATCTCAGCACATCTTATACACGGATAAGAATAATACATCGCAAAACATAACCCGGGATTACTGGACCTATAAGTCCGTCGGCAGTGGCGTGTGGGAACTCACTCTTTCAGATGGAACCGTCTACACCTTTAAATACAGTCCTGGAGTTGCTGGCTATAGCGACAATAATGGCGTTGAGGTTGCGCAGGTGACGAGCATCCAGAATGCCTCCAGGACATCCACCATATCGATTAGCTACTATTTGTACGGAAGCTATTCTTTTATGAGGACGATAACCGACACCGTCGGACGAAGCATCAATTTCAACTACGACTATGCCGGCCATAGACTGAACACTATCACAGTCACCGCTAACCCAGTAGACAGCCGGACCTTTGCATACAACTACCAGACGATTAATACCGGAGTGCCGCACGGGGACCAAAACTTTCTGATCAAGATGACCCCGCCTGTAGGAGATCCTTGGATATATGACTATAACACAGCGCCGTTGACGTTTGATATTCAAAAGATTACCTATCCGACCGGCGGCACGATATCTTACACCTATGGGGAGCAGTATTTCGATACCGGGATGGTACCCGTCAAATTCCGGGTGGTGACGCAAAGGACAACGGGCGGACGGGACATCCCTGCGGGCACATGGACGTATTCGTACAGTACCGGCGGTGCGAACGGCAACACTACCACAATCACTGGTCCCGGCGGGTTGAGCGAGACATATACGTTCAACGCCTGGGGAAACAAGTGCCCGAACTCCGGGCTTTGCGACAATATATGGGAGATCGGACTTCCCATCAGCAAAGAGGTGAAGATTAATGCTTCCACCATACTTTCTGAAGCATATTCGTGGACAAAGGGGACGCAGATTTCAAATGATAATGTGGCAAATGCTGACTGGAACGGTTACGGCGGGTACATTTACGATACTGAGGCAGATATCCCTTTCCTGTCAGCGAAAAGTGTTACCCGCGACGGCTCGACATATACGACGACCTACAGCAATCGTGACACCTATGGAAACCCCGGCACTATTTCGGAATCGGGAGATAAAACCAGGACCTCTACTATTTCCTATTGGACAAACTCTACCAAGAATATTGTCAAGGACAAACCTTCTTCGGTGGCCGTGAGCGGCAGCTTCACGGGATCTTTCACCACAACATATACCTATGACAATAACAGCGGCAATGTCACACAGGTGAGCAAATACGGGGTGACTGCGGACTATACTTATTACTCAAACGGCAATCTCAATACCTCAAAAGACGCGAACAATAAGACGACGACTTATGCATGGAGCAACGGCAGGATCTCGACGATAACACCCCCCGAGTCCGGCACGACCATCACACGAGTTATCAACAGCAACGGCACTATCAAGAGCGAAACGAATGGAAGAGGCTATACTACGAATTTCACCTATGACGGCAATCTTCGCTTGACGTCCATCACTCCCCCGGTCGGTAACCCAACCTCTTTCACGTATCCAACGGACAACTCCTACAAGAAGGAAACGAGGGGGAGCTTCTACACCTATTACTACTACGACGGCTTCGGCAGGCAGGAGGGGACGAGCGACCTCGTCGGGGTCACGACCGACATTTACTACAAGAGTTATGGACCGAAAGACTATAGCACCTCGAATGTCGGCGACACGATATATTATGATTACTTCGGAAGAAAGACATCTGTCACTCACAAGGATTCGTCCTCAATCGTTTATTCGTATTCCGGCAGCGACGAGACGGTAACGGACGAGGCAAGTAAGATCACCCGTTTCTATTACGACGCTTTCGGCAATCCCGATGAAAAGTATCTAGATCGG
>JAKAIZ010000027.1 GCA_021814065.1 Nitrospirota bacterium
GACGATGACCGCAGTCCCCTTGGTGCCGGCAACGATAAAGGTACCCGTCTTTCTGCCGACACTCAGGATCTGAAAGATGTCCGCGATCGCAAGGTCTTCGAGTCTTCCGGCAAGACTCATCGTATTTCCGCTCCCTTGGGAATCACCACCACTCCCCCCTCGCTGACAAAGAACCGCTCTCTGTCGGCCTCCGGGTTATACCCTATGATCGTGCCGGCCGGCACATAGACGTCCTTATCGATGATCGCCTTTCTGATCCTGCAGCTCCTGCCGACCTCAACGTTCTCGAGGAGGATAGAATCCCTGACATCCACATAGCTGTTGATCCTTACGTTAGGCGAGAGCACCGAGTTCTGGACCCTGCCGCCGCTGACGATACAGCCGCCGCAGACGATCGAATCGAGCGCGGTACCAAGCCTTCCTCCTTTATATTCCTGGGCGAAGACGAATTTGGCCGGAGGGAACTGTCCCTGGTTCGTTCTCAGCGGCCATTCTCTGTCGTACAGGTTGAACTGGGGATCGACCGAGACAAGGTCCATGTTCGCCTCCCAGTAAGAGTCGATCGTGCCCACGTCGCGCCAGTATTTGGCCTCCTTCTTGTTCTCGTCCTTGAATTCATAGGCGAAGAGTCTGCCTGTTTGCAACATTTCGGGGAGTATGTTCCTGCCGAAATCATGGGCGGAAGATTTCCCGGAATCCAACTTAAGCGCGCTTATGATGTCTCCCTTGTTGAAGAGATAAATTCCCATCGACGCAAAACAACAGTCAGGGTCCCCGGGGACCGTAACCGGGTCGGAAGGCTTCTCCTGAAACCCGACTATTCTGAAGCTGCTGTCTACCTCTATGATGCCGAATAAAGATGCCATGTCCCTGGGAATTTTTATAGTCGCGATCGTTCCACTGGCGCCGTTTGCGATATGGAAATCGAACATGTCGGCATAGTTCATCTTGTAGATGTGGTCGCCTGACAGTATAAGAATGTAGGGGGGGTTTTCCTTCTCTATAAGATAGATATTCTGGAAGACCGCATCGGCCGTCCCCTCGTACCATCGTTCGTCTATCCTCTGCTGAGGAGGGATCGTGAATATGTATTCCCCGAGTTCGGGGTTCAGGAGATGTTCCCATCCGACCGCGAGGTGCCTGTCCAGCGAAAGGGACTTATACTGTGTGATTACGACGATTCTGCGCACATGAGAATTGATGCAGTTGGAAAGGGTGAAATCGATGATCCTGTACTTCCCGCCGAACGGCACCGCAGGCTTTGCTCTGTGGATAGTGAGGGGATGGAGCCGTTCTCCCTTGCCGCCGGCGAGTATCAGGGCAAATACATTATCCATCGCCTTTTCCTGTCTTAACCTCCCGATCATCCAGGTCTCCGTTTCCCGCTGGAAACAGCAACGATATGCTTCTGCAAATCCCTTTCTTTCCGATTTGTCACCGGCATGTACAACATAAATGATAGTGGAGTATATCAGGAAAAATCCAAGAGTGTCAACGAGTTATAAAGGCCGGAATCCGCCCTGAAATTATTGGTTTTGTTCAACGGCAGATCGCTGAGTCAGATCGCGCTACCGGAAAATCACGGTCTTCCCAAAAGGGTGCCCAGACACTCCCTCAGTGCATCGATCCTGTAAGGCTTGTTCAGAAAGGCGGCAAAACCATGCGAGCGAAAGCCGGCCACCACAGGATTGTCGGCGTAGCCGCTCGAGACAACGGCCAGGACGCCGGGATCTATCTCATGAATTTTCCTGACCGTATGTTCTCCCCCCATGCCTCCCTTCACCGTCAAGTCAAGGATAACCACGTCAAAGGGCTTCCCTGATTTTCTGGCCTCCAAAAACCTGACTATGGCCTCATCTCCGTCCTCCGCGGTCTCGACTTCATGCCCGAGGGCCTCAAGCATTTCCGTTGCCACCAGCCTCACCATCTCTTCATCATCCATGACCAGGACCCTTCCTGCGCGCTGTGCCGCGGTTTCTGCGGGCTGAATTATCGCCCCTTCAGTGGCGCAGGCAGGTACGTATATGAAAAAAGTCGTGCCCCGGTCCGGCTCGGATGCAACGTCGATCACACCGCCGTGGTTCCTGATGATCGAATGCGACGTTGCCAGCCCGAGGCCACTGCCCTTTTGTTTTGTCGTGAAATAAGGGTCGAAGATCTGCGTCAGATACTTCTCGGGTATCCCGATACCTGTGTCCTTAACGACAATGCGAACGAATTTCCCGCCTTCAGGCATGGACGGCTTCTCCCCTGCGGGAATATCCATGTTGCCCGCAGAAATCGTCACCGTTCCGCCGGCTGGCATCGCCTCGCTTGCGTTCAGGACGATGTTCTGGATCACCTGTCCGATCTGTCCCTCGTCCGCCTCCGCACACCAAAGGCCCTCCTCAATGTGAACACGGAAATCAGAGCTCGAACCGCTCAGGGCAAACTTGGCCTCGTTCTCGATTACCGGCGGAAGGGCAATACACCTTTTCACGGGCCGGCCGCCCTTGGCGAAGGTCAGCAACTGGGTGGTAAGATTGACCGACATGCTGAGCGCTTTTTCCGCCTGCTCAAGCATGGCGGCAGCCTTCTCCTGCCGGTCAAGGTTCATTTTTGCCATGGACATATAACCGAACACTCCCTGCAGGAGATTATTGAAGTCATGGGCAATACCTCCTGCAAGTGTCCCGATCGCCTCAAGCTTCTGTGTCCTGAGCCTTTCCTCCACGAGGAGGTGGCGCTCCGTGACGTTTTGGATCGTCTCGATAACCGAAATAACGGCACCTGAAGCGTCCTTCACCGGAAAGGCCCTTTTCTCGACAAAGGCGCTTTTGCCGGAGGCGTCTTCAGACTTGTGCAAGACGGTATGATGCCCGCCCGTTTCGAACGCACTCCTGACAGCGCAGTCGAGACCCTGTTCGCGACACGGTCTTGCTAATCCATGGGATACAGTGAAACAATGTTTCCCCACGATATCGCCGAGAGGTGCCCGGACCCAAACGCAGTAAGACCTGTTGGCGGTAAGGATTCTGTAGTCCCGGTCGATCAGCAGGATGGCCTCGCTCACGTTGTCGAGGATGCTCCTGGTGAACTCCTCGCTCCGGCGAAGCGCCTCCGTGGCGATTCCCCGTTCTTCCTCCTGCGCAACAGCAGCGGCGAGGAGCCCGATAATGTCCAGTTCATCGGTCCCGGGCTCATAGTCACGCGCATAAACCACACAGAGAGAGCCACGCGCCACCCCTCCAAATCTTACAGGATACCCGATGTAGGTGCGGAGGCCGTAGGCAGCCACATTGGGGTCTGTCTTAGCGTAGGGGGTATCTTCAAGATTACGCACCACATACGGCTGGCTGACGTCGTGCCGAATAACGTCAAAACATATATGCCCCCGAGGAGAATCTTCGCGTCTGATATCCGCAGGCGCGTTCCACTGTCCCCTTACACAGAGCAGGTCACCGTCCAGACGGCAGTACAACGCGCAGTCCGCATCGAGCAGTTCACCGCAGAGAGCGGCCAGTATCTGGATATTGCGGTGATGGCCATGCCCCAGACTGAGAAGACCTGCGTTTAGCCTCTTCATCCTGTCTTCGCGCTGTTTGCGTTCGGTGATGTCGGTAGTAACGATGATCACCAGCTGCGGGTTACCCCTGGAGTCGCGTACTACGGAGGCGTTTGTAGATGCCCAGAAGGATGAGCCGTCACTCCTCAAAAGCTGCAGCTGAAAGTTCTCCGCAGACCCGGACGCCAGGACATCGGCGAGGGCGGCTGCCGCCTGTTCCCGATTTTCGGGCAGTACCCACTCGAAGATGCTCCGGCCGAGCGCCTCGGAGACGTCCCGGTGCCCGTAGACCTCCAGCGCCCGCCGGTTCGCCATCAGGACCTTTCCCTCAATGTCAACCACCGTAATGGAATTGGGAGACGTTTCGTTCAGGAGGCGATATCGATCTTCGCTCTCCCGCAAGGCCCTCTCGGTCTCCATCCTCTCGCGGATCTCGTTGCGCAGGTCAGCCGTCCGTTCCGCCACTGTCTCCTCGAGATCTTCCTGCGCGGCGCGGAGGGCCTCTTCCGTCTGCCTGAGGTCCCTGATAACCCGCGCGAACTCATCCGCATCACCTAATGCCATCTTCTCTGTCTGCTCCGCGATAGCCCGGTAATAGTCTCTCTCCGTCTCTGCGCGGACGAGACTCTCCTTGAGCCTCTGCAAAACAGGGCTCTCGTCTTCCTGCCCGTTGCCGTCTGTTTCGCTTCTATTCATCGCTCTATTCTACAATGTTCTTGCCGGTCTGTAAAAGTAGATTTACCCCCGGCCCTCACGGTTCGCTCGTAGAAGGGAAAATGACCCTCGGAACCTTGCAGCAGATCGTTTTTATCGATATTCAACAACAGGACGGAGAAGAGAAAGGTGTTTGTGAGGTGATGGGGGGTAAGAAAAGCGACCTTTTGTGCATGGCGCGGTTGCTGTGGAGGGATAGACCCTTTAGCGCTTTTCTAAGATAATGCCGGCTCTTGCGCTTTTGGGCTGTATCTCGTAATATAATTTAAAAATGTTCAGGGAAGGTCGTGCGTCAACGCGGGCGGCGCTCTGACAACAGTGTAATAATCGTGTTCATTTTCGGGGCTGCCGCGATGCAAGCAGGGGGCAAATTGAAAACAGTGACCAAAGAAATGTTAACCGACCTTTTCAGCAGCGCACTTGGTAACGCGCAAAGCAATGCCCGGGAAGGAGAGGGTGTCGATCCTCGCAAACTGCATGGCTCTTACTACACCCCCGACGACACCGTCCGTAGCCTTGTGCGATGGGCGGTTCGAAAGCAGTCAGATCGGCTTCTTGATCCTTCTTGCGGCGATGGCAGGTTCTTGGCATTGCACAAACGTTCTGTAGGCGTTGAGCAGGGTTCTCAGGCTGCATCAGTCGCCCGCTGCCGCGCTCCCTGGGCGCTTATTCACGAAGGCGATTTCTTCGGCTGGGCAGCAAGCACCAAAGAACGCTTTGAGTGCGCAGCAGGTAATCCTCCCTTTATCCGTTATCAGCGTTTCGCAGGCGAGGTGCGGCAACAGGCCCTTGACCTATGCGCATCCCTCGGCGCCCCTTTCTCAGCACTCACATCTTCCTGGGCGCCTTTTCTCGTTGCAACTGCTTCTTTACTAAAGCCGGGCGGGCGCATCGCATTTGTTGTCCCCGCCGAAATTGGGCATGCCCCTTATGCAATCCCTCTTATCGAGTATTTATTTCATAACTTTTCTACAGTATGTCTCGTGGCCGTGCGCCGGAAGATATTTCGAGAGCTGTCCGAAGATGTTTGGCTGCTTTATGCCGACGGCTTCAGCGGCCAGGCCAGCCACATCTTGCTTTCGCCGCAGGAGACATTTTCATTTTCTCCGGAGCTGCCTCGCGCGGGCATTCACGTCACGATAGATGATTGGCGGGCATGGAATTGCCGCCTTCGGCCATTTCTCGCAGGCAGTGAGGCCAGGGACATCTATGCGAGAGTTCTGGCGCATGAATCTACCACGCGACTTGGTGCGGTCGCACAGATTGGAATCGGGTACGTTACCGGAGCAAACGAGTTCTTTCATCTTCGCCCCTCGCTGGCTGACAAAATGGATATCCCCAAGTCTCTTCTTCAGCCGACTGTCCGCAACAGCCGGGCTTTGGCCGGAGAATCCGTTACGAAAGCGACTCTGCGAGAATGGGTCAGAAGCGACGCTCCAGTGCTGTTACTCCGCCTTTCTTCTGCAGAGACGCTGCCTGGCAGCGTTCGGGTATATCTTGATACCGCCGAGGGAAAAGAAGCGCGGGCCAGCTATAAATGCCGACATCGGTCTCCCTGGTATGTCGTGCCGGATGTCATAGTGCCGGACGCCTTTCTTTCTTACATGAGCAGCAGTGGACCGGCGCTTGTTGCTAATCAAGCCGGGTGCACATGTACAAACTCAGTCCATACTGTGAGACTGATGGGGGATATGACTCTCGCAGATCTCCAGTCCATATGGCCACATCCTTTTACCCGGCTGAGCTGTGAAATAGAAGGACATCCGCTTGGAGGGGGGATGCTCAAGGTTGAGCCTCGCGAAGCTCAGCGGATAGTTCTCGCAAGACGACGCAAGAGATGGGACCCGCATGAAATCCGCTCGATTGAAGAGGGGCTCCATGCCCTCCGCAGCTGGAGACACCATGCCGCCTAAGAAACAACCGCTGGTCTGCCAACTGACAAGTTTTGAGGACGCATGCCTGGCGTTTATTAATCCTATGGGGAGAACTCAAAGCGCGGAGCATATACGGCCCATGCACTGGTACGTTGCATGCAGGTTGGTGCTGGAAGGCGGCTTCGATCCGTCCTGCATCAAGCCTCGCCCACCGTTCCAGATAGAACGTCGCGGTAAAGGCGTTTACCTCTTGCATGAGCCGAGCGTCGCCAACGGGTCCGAAGCAACGGTATTTGGCGGCTTGAAAACGAAGGACGTTGATGTGGTCGTCTCACTGGATGGTATAGGTCCCTGCATAGCCATTTCCATGAAAGGCACGCTCAATGCATTTCGAAATCTCACCAACCGGATGGAAGAAGCGGTAGGCGACTGCACAAACCTTCACATTTCATATCCCGGATTAGTCTATGCCTTTCTGCATCTGATGAGGGCAAATAAGGAAGGCCCTATACCGGCAAGCGGGGCAGATTTTCTCCAGCAGGACCCGAAAACCGGCCTCTTAAAGGCGGCCGACACCGCAGTGAAAGCGACCGGTGAAGTGACGAATTTCATTGAGACATATCACAATGCGATTGCCAGACTTACCGGCCGGCGCGACCTCAGGAATGATGTGACGCGCTACGAAGCGGTTGGTTTGCTGTTAGTCAGTCCCGAAGATGACTCAACAGGGAAAGTCCTCGATACATATCCAGCCAAGGATAGTCTCCTTCGCTTTGACAACCTATTCGAAACGATCTACCGTCAGTATGACACCCGGTTCGTATACGGCGCTCCGAATTTGAGGACTATCACACGCCGCCATCTGTGGCACCCCGATTCGCCCGCGCTGAAGCTTCCCATCGCAGAAGGTCTTTCCGCGCGCGTCAGCGAGGCGGACGAAAGCGACGAGGCCAAGGGGAATACGGAGACTTAGGGATAGCAGGCTCAGTACAATTATCCAAGAGAGTCAATAGAGTCAATCAAAATGTCTGAAGAAATAGAAACCGCTCGTCGTTTATTGGATAGATTTGCAGATTACTTCAGGGAATTTGGTGAACTCTCAACTCTGTGGGAAGCATTGGAGATGCTTTCCGAGTAATAGCATCGCCACATTGTGCCAAGGATAAGCGAATAGCGGACAACCTTATTCAGACTTATAAAAGAAATATCCTGCCACAGATTAACTTCGCCGTCGCAAATCCAGCAGAGTTTGAATTCGACCATTTTGACTATTTTGACAATGTTATTGACGCGTTCACAAAAAATAACTTTGATGAGGCTAATGAGCTTCTGCAATTACAGTTAGCGATAAAGAATCACAAGGAGACTGCAAGGTTTGCGGAAATGTCTTTGCATGACAAATTGCGCTACCTATCTGAGACAATGACCGATGAGGAAAAGAAAAGACTACGAGATAAACTTTTAACACGTGGAGACTAACAGAGCACCTGACGGCGAAGAACGGTTATTCCCCATGTCAAAATTCAACCGTGTCGCTATGATATAATCAGGCATGAGGAGGTGATCAGATTGGGAACCAGGACGCTGAAGATGCCTGAGGACGCGTTGGTCGCGTTATTGAAGACCTTGAAAGAAGAAACGCTTGTGGACATTTTCTGGAAGACATTCGTGGAATCGGATACCTCGCCGCTCACGAGAGAAGAAGAGAGGGCGATTCAGAAGGCGAAGGACGAATTCAGGGGGGGGGAAGCAGTTCGGTGGGAAAAATGGCCAATCAATCCCGCAAGTCAAAGATGATCGAGACCTTCAACGCGGTATCGGCAGGCTATGACAACCGTTCGCTCCGGTTTTTCTCTGAAAGCGCCAAATGCATGGCTCGATATCTGGATTCGCGCGACATCAGGCGTATACTCGACGTGGCGACCGGCACCGGCAATCTTGCTCTCGAAATCGCCAGGACTTTCCCTTACACGCAGGTGACGGGGATCGATTTTTCAGCGGGCATGCTGGCGCAGGCCCGCGAGAAGGCGAAAGCGGAAGGTATCGGGAATGCAGAATTCCTCGAAATGGACATGCATGAGATAGCGCTTCCGGACGGCCATTTCGACGCGGCCGTCTGCGCCTTCGGCATCTTCTTTGCCGAGGATATGAATAAACAGTTGAGGCATATCATGACGAAAGTCAGGCCCGGCGGGAAAGTCGTCATTTCGTGTTTCTACGAGGATTCTTTTCAGCCCCTTGTCGAAATGCTTTCGAAACGGCTTGAGCGGTACGGAGTGGAGAAACCTCCGCTGAGATGGAAACTGATCGCTACCGAAGAGAAGTGTCGCGCGCTTTTCCGCGAGGCGGGGCTGGAAGAGATACTGGTGGAGCGAAAAGACCTCGGCTATTATCTGAAGGGTCCGACGGAGTGGTGGGACATCATCTGGAACGCGGGGTTCCGCAACCAGGTCAGTCAGCTCTCCCCGGAGGACCTGGAGAGATTCAGGGAAGAGCACATGGGAGAAATAGAAGTTCTGCGTACAAAAGAGGGGATATGGCTGAATGTGAAGGTGCTGTATACCACCGGGATCAGGCCGGTGAGGCAGCCCGACATTGCGTAGTAGCCGGACAAGAACGCTGAAAAAGTCTTGTAATGACGACACTCGGCATCTTACTTATGACGCCATAGTCATTATGAGGCCCTTAATAAGATAGTAGATTTGACAATCATCCTGCAGGGCAAGTAATTTAAAGGATATGATCGCGATAGTTGATTACGGAATGGGGAATCTGAGGTCCGTCGAGAAAGGCTTCAAGAAAGTCGGCATCGAGGCAGAGGTGACATCGAGTGCCAGGAAGATCGACGACGCTTCTGCTGTTGTGCTGCCAGGTGTCGGCGCCTTCAGGGACTGCATAAAAAATCTTACCGACCTCTCGCTGACCGGGGCGATCGCCAAGGCGATACAGAAAGGCAAGCCTTATCTCGGCATATGCCTCGGCCTTCAGGTGCTCTTCAGCGAGTCCGAGGAGTTCGGCAGATGTACAGGGCTCGATATCCTGCGTGGCAAGGTCGTGAGGTTCCGGATCAGGGAGAAGGTCCCCCACATGGGATGGAACACCGTCAATGTCGTCAGAAGACCGCCCATCTTCTCCGACATTCCGGACAACGCATATTTCTACTTCGTCCATTCCTTTTACGTGGTGCCGGACGACGAAGGCGTGGTCGCCGGCACGACCGATTACGGCCTCTCCTTCACCTCGATGATCTGGAAGGACAACGTCTTTGCCACCCAGTTTCATCCCGAAAAAAGCCAGGAGATGGGACTGAAGGTCCTTGCCGGCTTCGGGCAGTTCGTAAAGAAGTCCTGACGGTCGAATCAACCAGGGGAAAACAGGGGGAACAGCAGTTGCGTCAGATCAGGGCTGCATCTTCCTGATCACTTCACCCAGCTTCCGTATCTCCTCTCCATAGAGAGCCCAGTCTCCCTCGCGCTGCGCCTCCATGGCACGGTCGAAATGCTCGCGGGCCTGCGAGACCAGGCCGGTCTTCTCCGGCGCAGCTGCAGGCCTGGCCAAAGGAACAGACACGGTCTCATCCGATACCCTCACCTCCCCGAATATCCGCGAAAGCGCGGCATCGAGCGTCTCCTCCATTGCTATACGGTTTTCATAGGCGACAATCACCCTCTTGAGTTCCGGTATCTTGCCGTTTTCGGCCCGGAGGTAGAGCGGCTGGACATAGATGAGCGAATTCTCGATCGGGATCACAAGCAACGTCCCCTGGATCACCTGCGAACCGCGTTGGTCCCAGAGCGATATCTGCCGGGAGATATCGGTGTCCTGGTTGATCCGTGCCACGATCTGTTTCGGGCCGTAAACGAGCCGGTCCTTCGGGAAACGGTAGACGATCATTTTCCCGTATTCTTCACCGTCGCTGCGTGCGACCATCCAGGCAGACAGGTTGTCCTTCTTCTTGGGATTGAAGGGAAGCATCAGGATGAATTCCTCCTGCTTCTCTCCCGGGAGCTTCATTATCGTATAATAGGACTCCATCACCTCTTTGCCTTCGGCCCCGAGCGCCGGAATCTCCCATTGGTCCTCACGGTTGTAGAAGATCTGGGGGTCCTCCATGTGATAGGTCGAGTAGACCCGCGACTGGATGTCGAAGATGTTTAGGGGATACCGAATATGCCGTTTCAGGTCGGCGGGCATCTCCGACAAGGGCCTGAGGACCCCTGGGAATACGGAGGCGATCGTCCTGATCAGCGGGTCTTTCCGATCGGCGATGTAAAACCTCATCGTCCCGTCGAAGGCGTCTACCGTGATCTTCACGGAGTTCCGGATGTAATTCATCTTCCCCCCGACAGGCTGAGAGTAAGGAAACCTGCCGCTCACCGTATAACCGTCACATATCCAGAAGAGCCTGCCGTCGTCGCTGATGACCATGTATGGGTCAGAATCGATCATCAGAAACGGCATCGCCGTGCGTACCCGCTCGATGATGTTCCGGTGGAAAAGGACCTTGCTCTCCGGGGTAACGTCGTTCGACAGGAGGAGCTTCATCGAACGGAAATAGGCGGCGAATGCCAGTTTCTTGAAAAAAGAATCTATCTTCACCCCGCGCGTTCCCGAATACTCGGTAAAGACATTATCTTCTCCCGAAGGGTAATCGAACTCCTTCGACTTGGTGTTCACAATCACGTACTCGCTCGAGAGCCTGCCGAAATAGATCCCGGGACGGGCAACCTTGATCGTCCCGACTGAGGAAACCGGCGGGATGTCTTTGATGAAGAGCACAGGCAGCCCTTCCGGGGTGACCTGATTCACCGGCCCGAGCGTCAGTCCGTATCCGTGGGTGAAGGTCAGCGTCTCATTGATCCAGTTGCGGGTAGGGATGCTCTCGGTCGACAGCTCTCTCGGAGAGAGCATGGTCTGGCGGTATTCGCCGTTTATCATGTAACGGTCGTTGCCGACCGAGGAGAACTCGTAGTAAGTTCGGATCTCCTGGATCTGGCTGAAGGTGTCCAGCAGGGGCCGGTGGTCCCAAAGCCGTATGTTCTTTATCGTGGCGCTGTTGTTCGTGATGTCATTCCGGTCGAGTAAGGTACTGCCGGAGATGTTCCTTTCCTCTACTTCGTCCAGCCCGAACGCCTTGCGCGTGAAGGCGATATTATGCCTGATATACGGGGTTTCCTTTACCAGTTCGTTCGGCGCCACCACGAACTTCTGGAGGACCGCAGGATAAATGGAGTTTCCGGTGAAGGAGACCGCCATATATACCGCAACACCGGCCAGCAGGACGAGGGTGCGCCTGAAGACCGCATTGGCTGCAAAGAGCGCCGCCAGAACGAGGGCCATGATGAGTTGAGCCTTCATAAAGGGGATCGCCGCATGCACGTCCGAATATGTAGCGCCGGCGACATGGCCGTGCGAGGACCAGAGGATTGCGTGCATACCGATGTACGTCTTCCATGCCGTCACCCCGAGGATGATGCCGCCGATGATTGAAAGGTGCGCAGATGCGGTCCGTTCAGCAGCTATGCCGCTGCGCGTGAAGAATACCGCGGCCTTGACGAAGTAGATCAGCGCGACGGCTGCGAGCGTCACCCAGAGGACGACTGCCAGAACGTTCGCGATGATCTCCTGGGCAGGCAGCGAAAAGAGATAGAACGAGACGTCTTTTCCGAAGATAGGATCGGCGTATCCGGCCGTCGCCCGGTGGAGATACGAGAGAAAGGTCATCCATCTGCCGTTAAGCAAAGCGGCGGCAAAGAGTCCCGTCAGGACCGGCACGATGATCTTGACCTTATCGATATGACGGAGGAAATCCAGTTGCGGCATCGCCTGGCCGTGCAGGGGAATCACCACCGCCCTGCCCTTCATGGCCCGGAGCGCGAACCAGAGGTTTATATAAGGGAAGAGAAACCCGCCGAGCAGACCGCCGAGCGCAGACATCGCCTGCGCCTGCACCCGAATATTGAAAATCTGCTCCATCCCCAGGTCCCTGAACCAGAGCCAGTCGATATATAGAGAGAGAAACTCCGGCAGGGAAATAAACGCAAAGAGCAGGACGAGAAGAAAAACTATCAGACTCCCGAATGTCCTCTTCGGCATAGACCTCCCGTATTTGCTGCAGACTGACGATGTGGGGGTTATCTTAACACGTAGCGCGTATTATGTGAATCCCGGTCGGGATTATGCTGCCGCTGACGTTTCGGGATTGGCTGATTACTTTCAGGAGGCTTCGCGGCGAAGCAGACAGGCCGCTACTTTGCTGTTCCGGCGATCCTGTTTTTCTCGTCGAGTCTGACGACCTTCGGCGTGAAATTCCTGGTCTTTTCGTCTTCGAGGTAGACGTAGCTGAATATGATGACCTTGTCCCCCACGACCCCTTTTCTTGCAGTCGGACCGTTAAGACAGATCTCGCCCGATCCTTTCTTCCCCGCAATCACGTATGTCTCGAACCGCTCACCGTTGTTTATGTTGCTGATCATAACCTGTTCGTAGGGAAGGATCCCTGTCGCTTCCAGAATATCTTCGTCGATCGTGATGCTGCCCTCATAGGCGAGGTTAGATTCCGTCACCGTGGCCATGTGGATCTTGGCCCTGAGCATGCACCTCAGCATGGGAAATCTCGTGAAATGTCAGGCGTGAGGCGAGAGGCGCAAAAGACGCCCCCACCTTTCTCCTCCCCTTGACAAGCAGAGCACCTCACGACCGCTATCTCTTCACAGCTTGCATTTGACGCCTTACTCCCCACGCCTGACTCCTCACTTCCCTTCATTCGATGATCTTCGGTACGCGATAGAACTTTTCAGTCTTGTCCGGGGCATTTGCAAGGGCATCTTCCCTGACGAGGGAAGGAGTGTTGACGTCTTCCCTAGTCACGTTGCGAATCGCAAGCACGTGAGAAGTAGGTTCAATAGTTCCGGTGTCGATCTCATTCAGCGTGTCCATGTAGCTCAGTATGCTTTCCAACTGGCTACCGAACAGTTCCTTTTCCGCGCCGGACAGGGAAAGTCTGGCAAGGTCGGCGATGTGGTCGATCGATATCTTCATATGGCGGGACCTTAGATCTTGGTGAGGTTGGCGAGCCTCAGAGACAGTCTCTTCAGTCCGATATTGGGGAAGTTGACCATCACCTTCTGGTCGTCGCCGTCGCCGTAGCAGTCCCGGATGACCCCGATTCCCCATACCGGGTGCTTTACCCTGCAGCCGGACGAAAACAGCGGTTTCACCTTCTTCACCTCGGGCTTCTTCTTGTCGCTCCGGTGACGGAGCGGATGAGGCTCCGCAACCTTCTCGATCCACTGGCAGTAGTTCTTCGGCATGTCTCTGAGAAACCTCGAAGGCTCCTGGTCCTGGATCCTTGAATACAGCCTTCTCCTGCGGGCACCGGTAAGGAGGAGGAGGTCCTCCGCGCGGGTCATACCGACATAAAAGAGCCGACGCTCTTCGGCAACTTCCTCTTCGTTCCCGTTAGCCTTAAAATAAGGGAGAATGCCTTCCTCGAGCCCGGTCACGAAGACCACCGGGAACTCCAGTCCCTTTGCGTTATGAAGGGTCATAAGCGATATATGGTTTGCCCCGGCAGGGTCATCGAGGTTCGTAAGAAGCGAGACCTTGTCGATGAAATCGCGAATGTCTTTTCCCTCGGCGGAGGAGATCAGCTCATTGATGTTTTCTCTCCTTTCGTCGTCAAGAAGATTCGTGTATCCGGTTTTGTCGGCGACCGCCCTCAGCAGGTCGGCAGTTGAATCGTACGACGCGGAAGAGAGCTTCTCGATCAGGCCGACGAAGCCGCAGATCTTGTCTTTCGTTGACGTGACGATACCGTTGCTGCGCATGCATGTCTTCAACGTGTCGTACAGGCAGACCGACTTTTTCCGGGCCTCATTCTCTACCTTTGAGAGTGTTGCGGCGCCGATCCCCCGGGGAGGACAGTTGATAATCCTCCTGAGGCTGACGTTGTCGCCGCGGTTCAGGACCAGCCGGGCATAGGCTATGATGTCCTTGATCTCCTTCCTCTGATAGAAACTGATGCCGCCTACAATATGGTACGGAAGTCCCATCTCGCGCAGCGCGTCTTCGATCGCCCTCGACTGGAGGTTCACCCGGTAGAGTATGCCGATGTCCTTGTACGCGTAGGCGCCTTTCAGGTAAAGCTCCTTGACGATCTTCGCGATGTGCCTCGCCTCTTCTTCTTCATTGTTGAGCCAGCAGAAGTGCACCTTTTCCCCGCGGCCTTTTTCGGTCCAGAGTTTTTTGTCGCGCCTGTCGGGGTTCCGCGAAATCACTGCATTGGAGACATCGAGTATGTTCTGCGTCGAACGGTAGTTCCTCTCGAGCCTGACGATCTTTGCACCCGGGAAATCTTTTTCGAAGTCGAGGATATGACGGATATCGGCGCCCCTGAACCGGTAAATGCTCTGGTCGTCGTCACCGACTGCGCATATGTTTTTGTGCGCAGTCGCCAGCAGCCTGATGAACTGGTACTGCGCAAAATTCAGGTCCTGGAATTCGTCCACAAGGATATGCGAGAACAGGGTCTGGTACTTCTTGAGTACTGCCTGGTGGCTTTCGAAAAGTCTCACCGTAAGCATGATCAGATCGTCGAAGTCGAGTGCGTTGCTGCGTTTCAGCTCGTCCTGGTACCTGACATAGACTTTCGCCAGCTTCTCGTCGAAGCCAAAACCATCGCCCGAAGCGAGGAAGTCCTCCGGACCTATGAGCGAAGACTTCAAAAAGTTGATCCGGGACGAAACGCCCTTGTAGAGTGCCTCGTAGATCTTGAACTCCTTCAGAATGTGGCGGATAAGGTTGCAGCGGTCGTCTTCGTCATATATCGAAAAATGGGGACTGTAGCCGAGGCATTTGATCTCAGACCGCAGGATCCTTCCACACTGGGAATGCAGCGTGCCTATCCAGTTTTGTTTGAGCTCCCTTCCCAGAAGGGCATGGATCCTCTCTTTCATCTCCTTCGCCGCCTTATTCGTGAACGTGACCGTGAGGATCGATTCGGGAGGGGTCTTTTGGTTTTTTACGTAATAGGCATACTTATGGGTGATTACCTTTGTCTTCCCGCTCCCCGCGCCCGCCAGTACCAGCAACGGACCGTCTATATGTTTGAGGGCTTCCTTCTGCTGTGGATTAAGATCTTGCATTACACTTTCTTTAGACATCTCTTGTCCAGGCATTATAGAATAACAAATTTTCTCCTTTTAAATCTACAGGATCGGCCGAAAAGGCCGCAGTCATTCGACCGTCACACTCTTGGCGAGGTTCCGCGGCTGGTCCACATCGCAACCCCGCAGAAGGCCGATGTGATAGGCGAGCAGCTGCAGCGGGACCGCAAAGAGCATGGAACTCAGGAACCGGTTCGTATCCGGTACGAGGACACAGCTTCGCGAGACCTCGCACACGTCCCTGACCTCTTCGGATGCGATTGTGATGACGTTCCCGCCCCTGCTGTTTACTTCCTGGATGCTCGTCAGCATTTTTTCGAAGAGGCCGTCCTTAGAAACCAGGACGACCACCGGAAGCTCCTCGTCGATCAGCGCGATCGGGCCGTGCTTCATCTCCCCGGCCGGATAGCCCTCGGCATGAATATAGGAAATCTCCTTGAGCTTGAGCGCGCCCTCGAGCGCGATAGGATAGTTGATCCCCCTCCCGAGGTAGATAAAACCCCTGGCCTTGAAGAAGTCCTTCGCGATCGCCTTGATCGAGTCATCCAGGGCAAGCGCCCGTTCGATCTTCCCCGGGATCAGCATGAGTTCGCCAAGAAGTTGCCTGGCCTGCTCTCCGCCGATGGTCCCCCTTGAGGTGCCGAATGCAAGGGCCAGGAGATACACAGCGGTCACTTGCGTAATAAATGCCTTCGTGGAAGCCACCCCGATTTCGGGTCCGGAATGGGTATAGAAAACCGCGTCCGCCTCCCTCGCCGAAGTGCTGCCCACCACGTTGCATATGCTCAGTATCCTGGCGCCCAGCCTCTTGGCCTCCCTTTGCGCCGCAAGCGTATCGGCCGTTTCCCCGGACTGAGTGATCACGATCATCAGATGATCGGGGCCGATAAGGGGGTCCCGATATCTGAATTCCGAAGCGATGTCCACCTCGACCGGCATCCTGGCGATGTCTTCGAACATATACTTGCCGATGAGTCCGGCGTGCCAGGAAGTCCCGCAGGCAACGATGAAAACCTTTTTTATCTTTTCAAGAATTTCCGCAGAGAGTCCGAACTCATCGAGGTTTATTTCCCCGCTTTCGGCCAGAAACCTGCCCCTGAGCGTGTCGCTCACCGCCCTGGGCTGTTCGAATATCTCTTTCAGCATGAAATGCCGGTAACCGCCTTTCTCCGCCATAGCAGGGCTCCAGGTAACGGACCTCACTTCCTTCTGCACCGGTGCCCCATCGAGCTTCGTCACCTCCACGCCGTCACTGGTGAGCACGACCATCTCCCCTTCGTCGAGAAACATCACCTCTCTTGAGTAATTCAGGAACGCAGGCACGTCCGAGGCGATGAAATATTCGCCGTCGCCGAGTCCGACCACAAGCGGACTGTCTTTTCTGACCCCCACGATCTTGCCCGGCTCCTTTTCATTGATGACGGCGAGAGCATAGGCCCCCTTCACTTCCCTCAACGCAGACCGCACAGCATCTTCTAGCGTTAGGGTCTCTGCGAAATCCCTGATGAGATGACATAGGACCTCGGTGTCGGTATCGGACGTAAATGTATGCCCTTTAGCAAGGAGTTCCTTCTTCAGGACGAGGTAATTTTCTATGATCCCGTTATGTACCACAACTATGCTTCCGGAACGGTGCGGATGTGCGTTTTCCTCAGACGGTCTGCCGTGCGTGGCCCAGCGGGTATGTCCGATCGCGGTAGAGCTCGATAGGTGTTCCTTCTCGACAAGGCACGCAAGGTCCTTGATCTTGCCCTTGCACCGTATTACGTTCACCCCTTTCCCCGAAAAAAAGGCAACGCCGGCCGAATCATATCCTCTGTATTCGAGCCTCTTGAGCCCTTCAAGGACGACCGTTACTGCGTTTTTCTTGCCCGTGTACCCTATTATCCCGCACATATAACCCCCCGTGCCTTCACCCTTTCACTTTTGACTTTCTTTTCTTGACCCATCCCTTTACGTTCTTCTGCACCGTCCTGCTGATCGCGAGCGCTCCGGCCGGCACGTCTCTCGTAATGGTTGAACCGGCCCCGATATAGGCGCCACTCCCCACTTTGACCGGCGCCACCAGTTGCGTGTCGCTTCCGACAAAGACCCCGTCGCCAAGGACCGTACTATGTTTTTTGTCTCCGTCATAATTGCATGTGATCGTGCCGGCGCCGATATTCACACCCCTGCCTATCGTCGCGTCGCCAAGATAGCTCAGGTGCGACGCTTTACTCTCTCTCCCGATAACCGCCTTCTTCAGCTCCACGAAATTGCCTATCTTCGCCCCCGGTCCCACTTTGCAGCCGGGTCTCACGTGCGCGAAAGGTCCCACTGAAGCGCCGTTACTGATCTTCGACTCCTCCACCAGTGTGGAGTCCTTTATCACAACCCCGCTGCCAATTTCGCTGTCCACTATCCTCACATGGGGAAAGACCATAGTCCCACTGCCTATTTTGGTATTTCCCTCGAGATAGACGTTAGGGTATATGATGGCGTCCCTGCCGATCGTAACGCCAGCGTGAATAAAGACGGAGTCTGCATCGAGGAAACTCACCCCTTTCCCGGCCCATTTTTTCACCAGTCTCTTCCTCATCAGCATCGAAGCCCTGGAGAGTTCTTCCCTGGTGTTGACGCCGAGAAAATCTTCTTCCGCACCGATGCAGTACGCGGCTGCCTTCACCCCGGAACGATATGCCTCAGCAACGATGTCTGTAAGGTAGTATTCGCCCTTTGCCCGATTTCTCCTGATCCTGTCGAGGAGATAAAGGATGCGGCTGTCGATGGCGTAGACCCCGCTGTTGACCTCCCGCATCTTTTTCTGCTGCTCATCCGCGTCTCTGTCTTCGACAATCGCCGTGACCCTTCCTGTTTCGTCCCGCACCACTCTGCCGTAATCCTCCGGGTTCGCTGCCTCGAACGAGAGCACAGAGAGGCCGTTTCTTTCTTCCCTGTGCAGACGCAGGAGTTGCCTGATCGTCTCGTGGCAGATTAGGGGGGTATCGCCGTTCAGCACAAGAACCGTCCCACTGAAGTCTCCCAGTTCAGACCTGGCGCAGAGGAGCGCATGCCCGGTACCCTTTGCCTCCTTCTGGAGCGCAAACGCGACTTCATTATTCCCAAAGGACTTTCTTATGACATCGATGTGTTTGCCGGCGACGACCACTATCTTCTCGGGACGCAACCTCTTCGCTGCGCCCAGGACGCACTCGATCATCGTGATGCCGCAGACAGGGTGCAGCACTTTCGGGATGTCCGAGCGCATCCTTTTTCCAAGACCGGCCGCAAGTATGACGCAGGCCGTGCTCACTCGTTCGATTCCCCGATCATGTTCGGCGCAGCGATTCCGCCGGAAAGAATGATCTTGATCCCCTCATCGATAGGGATATTGGTGTAGAACACGTCACCTTCGCTAACGAGGACAATCTCACCGAGGTACAGGTTGTTCGTCGGAACGTAGACCGCGCGGAGACAGGACTCCTTGCCGTTCCTTTCTTTCCTGATCGTACATTCTTTGGTCAGAAAGCCGAAGGCGAACACGCCGGTCCGCGGATATTCGATAATGACAAATTTTTTGAATGAGACGCTCTTGTTTCCCGGCGAAAACGCGTCGACAAGCTGCTTTACCGCCGTATAAAATCCCTTGAATACGGGGATCTTCAGGAAGATACTTTCCAGAAACCCTATGATCTTCTTCCCGAAGACGTTCGTCGAGACGACTCCGATAAGAAAGATAATGATGATAGCCGAAACAAACCCGAGTCCCTGGGTATGATACCCGAGGACCTTGTAGTAGAAAGGTTCGAGAAAACTGTCTACGAACCCGACAAACTTCCCTATGATAAAAATGGTAAAGACCGCCGGTATCGAGACAAACAGACCCGTCAGGAATTTTCTTTTGAAGGCGGCCCCTATAGAGATGGACATCGTGAGTTATGATAATCCCGGGAACGTCATGATTTCAATAACGATCTGAAGAATTCTCTTCATGCCGGCAGCTATCTTGCGGCCTTCTCGGCAACCTCGTCCGGAATGTCGAAATTGGAATATACGTTCTGGACGTCTTCGTTCTCTTCGAGTGCATCCATGAGCCGTATCGTCTGGTCGGCCGCCTTTTCATCGAGCACCACGTAGCTCTTCGGCAGCATCGTCACCTCGGCGGACTCCACCGGGATTTTCGCTTTTTCAACCGCCTCTTTCACCCTGGAAACGTCCTCGGGAGCGGTGATGATCTCATAGTTCGCTTCGGCCGGGTCGTTCTTCATGTCTTCCGCGCCGGCGTCCAGGGCCACTGACATCAGGGCGTCTTCGGAGGCCGCAGATTTGGCCACGAGGATATACCCCCTCTTGTCGAACATCCACGAAACGCAGCCCGTCTCACCCAGGCTCCCGCCTTGCTTGGCGAGGATATGACGGATCTCCGGCAGCGTCCTGTTTTTGTTGTCGGTCAATACCTCTATCATGATCGCCACGCCGGCGGGACCGTATCCTTCATAGACGAATTCTTCGTAATTGACCCCCGGCAATTCCCCCGTCCCCTTCATGATGGCTTTTTTTACATTGTCGTGCGGCATATTTACTTCCTTCGCCTTCTCGATCACCGCGCGCAGCCTCGGATTGCCGTCCGGGTCTCCGCCGCCGATTCTCGCAGCAATGGAAATCTCCTTTACGATCTTGGTGAAGACCTTCCCCCTTTTTGCATCGGTGTGCGCCTTTTTATGCTTTATCTGAGACCATTTCGAATGTCCTGACACTAAAACCTCCGGAACCTTTATTGTGTTTTTTTAGTCTTTTCTATAGCTTCGAGTCTCTGTTTAGCCATCGAGCCTTCGCGGGACTCAGGGAAGCGCGCGACAACAATCTTGTATCCCTTCACCGCCTCGACCGTATCCCCGAGATTCATCTTCGCCTCCGAGTACATGAACATGCCGCGAGGCCTTGCGAGCGTTCCCTTCTCGATGTATTGTCTCACTGCAGGAGTATAAAACTTCAGGAGGCTCTCCCATTTGCCCATCCGGTAATAGGCGTCAGAAATATCGCCCTCCATCTCCCGCCCGAACTGCGAGCCGGAATACTTCTCAACAAAGTCCTTGTACGTCGCCTCCGCTTTATCAAATGCGGGAGGCTCATAATCCCTAAGATAAATGAGGACAAGCCGCCAATATGCTTCCTGTGTCAGCGCCGCCTTCGGATACTTATCGATGATCTCCCGGTACAGCGTCTCCATTTTCGGCACAGCGGTCTTCCTGTCGGAGCTTTGGAGGACATCGAAAGCCTTCTGAAAAAGTTCCAGCGCCCCCTTGTCCTGCTCCTCGACGCTCAGTCCGGTCGAAGCCTCTTCAGCCCCGCGATCGGTCTTTGTCGCCGCCGAACGGCACGATATCGCCGCAACTGACCAGGCAAGAAGCAAGAATAAAGGAAGAAAACGGATTTTACCCACTTTTTATGATAATTCCAAGCACTTAATACTGTCAAGATAGGCAGCGAAGGTCCTACGACTCTATGCCGTACTCCTTTATTTTCGTGAGGAGGGTCTTGTAACTCACCCGAAGCAGTTCGGATGCCCTGCTTTTGTTGCCCTTCGTCTCTTTCAGTGCACTCACTATCCTCCGGGTCTCTACAAATCTAACCGCCTCCCTGGCGGTCTCCTCCAGGGGTCCTTCCATCGAAAAGCCCTTCAGCGCACTTTCGATCGCGAGTTTCCGGTTGAGGCTGACATACTCGGGCAAAATAGTCTCCCCCTCACAGAGTATAATCGCCCTTTCCATGCAATTTTCTAGCTCCCGCACGTTGCCCTTCCACGGATAGTTGATGAGCAGATCCATGGCCTCTTTCGCAATCTTCTTCGCCGGCGTCTTCAGTTCGGCCGAGTACTTGGCGATAAAATATTCGGCGAGCAGCGGGATATCGTCTTGCCGTTCCCGCAAGGGAGGAATGACGATCGGGAAGACGTTCAGCCGGTAATACAGGTCCTCCCTGAAGGCCTTATCTTCGACGGCCTTTTCGATATTCCTGTTGCTGGCCGCTACGATCCGTACGTCTATGGGGACTGCCCGCAGCCCTCCCACCCGCTCGATCTCGCCCTCCTGAATGACCCTCAGAAGTTTTGTTTGGAGCGAGAGGTCCATCTCGGCTACCTCATCCAGGAATATCGTCCCTTTGTCGGCAAGCTCGAATTTGCCGATCTTCTTTGCGTCGGCGCCGGTAAAAGACCCTTTCTCGTGCCCGAACAGTTCGCTTTCAAGAAGCTCCCTGGGAATGGCAGCGCAGTTTATCGGCACAAAGGGATATTGGCTCCTCGGACTGAGATTATGGATCGCCCGCGCAAAGAGCTCTTTACCTGTGCCGCTCTCCCCCAGCAAAAGTGCCGTCGTCTTCCCCTGGGCGACTTTCTGGACCTTCTGCGCCACATCCATAATGCCGGCGCTCTTTCCGATGATCTTCGGCGCGCCGAATTTCGTTGCCAACTCGTCCTTGAGAAGGATGTTTTCAGTCAGCAACCTCTGGGTTTCAAGTGCCCGCCTGATAAGCAGCAGAAGGTGGTCGGTATCAAACGGCTTCGTGATAAAATCGAACGCCCCTTCTTTCATGGCGGTCACCGCGGTCTCGATCGTGCCGAATGCGGTCATGACGATGACCGGTGTCAGCTGGTTTTCGGCCTTCGCCGTCTTTAGCACTTCGATGCCGTCTTTCTTGGGCAGCCTGAGGTCCGAAAGGACAAGATCCTGGTGACCGTCCCTTATCTGGCGTATACCCTCCTGCCCGTCCCTGGCGATGACAACCGAATATCCTTCCGATTCGAGCGTCTCTTTCAACATCTGAGCCATCGAGTCTTTGTCTTCAACCAGCAGGATCTTCTGCATCGCCTATAATCTTGCCTCTTTCAGGGCCTGATTGCACGTGCAGGAATTAGTCCGCAGTTCGCGAGAGAACAGTTGCGCAAGCAGCAGCCGCACTTTCCCTTCCGTCGCCTTCATCGTTTCCAGCACCTCTTTCGCAGTAAGCTTCCTCGCCGCGATCCCGGCGGCGGCATTGGTGACGACCGATATACAAGTAAAACACATTTCCAACTCCCTTGCAAGGCACGCCTCAGGCATGAGCGTCATGCCGACAATGTCCGCGCCCCATGCTGCAAAAGTCCTTATTTCCGCAGCCGTTTCGAGGCGCGGGCCATTCACACAGATGTAGACGCCGGACATCGCTGCGGTGAGGCCCGCATCGGCCGCTGCCTTTGCCACGAAGTTTCTCATATCAGGGCAGAAGGGCCGGGTAAAATCAACATGGACCACCTCGTCTCCGTCATAAAAGGTTGACATGCGGCCGCTTGTCATATCGATAATCTGCTCCGGGACCAAAATCGTCCCAGGGCCCATTTCCGGATTTATCCCGCCCGTGGCGCAGACCGAAATTATCTTCTCGACGCCGAGTTCCCGGAAGCCCCACAAATTAGCCCGGTAATTTATCTTGTGGGGCTGCAGGTGGTGTCCAGCGCCGTGTCGTGGAAGAAAGGCCGCTTCCCTGCCCGCGAGTTTGCCTATCCGGTACGCGTCGGAGGGGGCGCCGTACGGGGTGCTGACCTTCTCCGTATTCGTGATCTCCAGGTCCGGTATGTCATACAATCCGCTTCCGCCTATCACTCCCAGCAACGGCATATCTCTCTCTCCTCTCCACGCGCCTCCCGCCCGGCAAGTCCTTTATAGTGTATAATAAATGCAGCCGGCATTTCGACGGTAAATCCGGCAATCCCTTCATGTGAGACGAAATTGATCGATAAAGAACTGCTCCTGAGGCTGATCCGGGAGACCCTCTCGCGGGGGGGGGAATACGCCGACGTGTATGTGGAACACCGCACTCAGACCTCTGTCGTCCTTGAAGACGACAGGATCGAGAAAGTGATCACGGGCGAAGAAGAGGGTGTCGGAATCCGCCTCATCCATAAGGGGAAGACCGCGTATGCTTTCAGCAACGATCTTTCTCAAGGAGCGTTGCTGCAGGCGGCCCGCGAGACCAGCAAGGCTGCAGCGGCCGGCGCCACGGACGCACCTATCGACCTGAGACCGATCAGACCACCTGCTGCGTTCGCGACCGGCATTCCGCCCTCAACTGTTTCGATAGACAGAAAAATCCGCCTTGTCAGGGACGCCAACCGCGCTGCTCGGCAGGTCGATGACAAGATCAAACAGGTGACTGCGATATACCGCGATTCTGTCCAAAAGTTACAGATCGCAAACTCAGAGGGGTTTCTCGCGGAGGACGACAGGGTCTATACGACCGGGGTTGTCCAGGTAATTGCCGTCCATGGCGATGTCATCCAGACCGGGTATGAGACCGTAGGAGGACTCATGGGTTTCGAACTCTTTGACGGAGTCGGACTGGACAGGACGGGACTGCAGGCCGCGAAGCGTGCGGTAATGATGTTGAGGGCCGGGAAAGCCCCAGGGGGAAGGATGCCTGTCGTCATCTCTTCAAATGCGGGCGGAACACTGATCCATGAGGCGATCGGTCATGGCCTCGAGGCTGACCTTGCCCGGCAGAAACTTTCGGTATTCTCAGACAAGATCGGCACTAAAGTAGCTTCCTGTCTCATCACGGTCGTCGATGACTCGACACTACCCGGCAAAAGAGGCTCTTACAGGTTCGACGATGAGGGGACCCCATCTCAGCGTACGGTCCTGGTGGACAAAGGGATCCTGCAGAGCTACATGTACGACAGGCTTTCATCCATGAAAGAAGGGTGCCGTTCCACCGGCAACGGCAGACGGGAATCTTACCGCCACCGGCCTATTCCGAGGATGTCCAACACATTCATCGCAGAAGGGGGCTTGTCGCCGGAAGAGGTCCTGCGGTCCCTCCAAAAGGGGCTTTTCGTCGAAAAGATGGGCGGGGGACAGGTCAACACAGTCACCGGCGATTTTGTATTCGATGTCCAGGAGGGATACCTGATCGAAAACGGTATGAAAGGAGAGCCGGTAAGGGGGGCAACGCTCACGGGCAATGGGCCGGAGGTTCTTCAGTCTGTTGATATGGTGGCCGATGACCTTGGGTTTTCTATAGGTACCTGCGGGAAGGATTCGCAGGGGGTGCCTGTCTCCGATGCTATGCCCACGATACGGATCCCCGAAATCGTCGTTGGAGGCGCATATCATTAGGGCCTTGCCGCGAACACTCCGGGGTCGTCTCTTTCGGCTTGCGGACAGCTATTATTGTTTGTGTGCTGTGTCGAGGTTTGTACAACTGAGGATAATTATCTACACCGCAGGAGAAGTCGCTCCTTGAAAAATAAGAATAAGCAGCTGGCATATACATTGCATTGCTAAACTTCTGATTAATATGCGCACACAGAGAACAATAAAGAACGAAGTCTCCTTTGAGGGGATCGGTCTGCACACCGGCAGGCATGCGAAGGTGGTACTGAAGCCTGCGTCGAGGGACACCGGCATTACCTTCATACGGAGCGACAAAAACACGGTGATCAAGGCCCACGTGGGGTCGGTCATCGATACGGCCTTTGCGACTACTATCGGCCAGAACGGGGCCAAGATAAGGACTGTCGAGCATATTATGGCTGCCCTTGCCGGCCTCGGCATAGACAACATCGTTATTGATGTGACAGGGCCTGAGATCCCGATCCTTGACGGAAGTTCGACAGAACTTATTAGCATAATATTGCGGGCGGGAATCGCAAAACAAGGGAAGAAGAGACCGTATCTGAGGATCAGGAGACCGATAATATTTGACGACGGCAATTCGAAGGTGGCCGCCCTGCCATACGACGGCAGGAGGATCACCTACAGCATATATTTCAACCACTATGGCTTCGGGGAACAGAGGCTTAGTCTCGAGATCAATGAAGAGAGCTTTGCCAGGGAGATTGCGCCTGCACGGACCTTCGGTTTTCTCAAGGATATCGAGTATCTGAGGACAAACGGCCTTGCGAAGGGCGGATCGCTCGACAATGCCATCATACTCGGCGAAAACGGGGTATTGAACTCATCGGGACTGAGGTTCAAGGATGAGTTTGTTCGGCATAAGGTGCTTGATTCCATCGGAGATTTGGCAATTCTAGGTTTCCCGATC
>JAKAIZ010000203.1 GCA_021814065.1 Nitrospirota bacterium
CTCAGGCACGTCGGTCCGGACCGCAACCTTGGATGGGATGTCTCCCTGCACGAGCCTGATCGTATCTTCGACGAGGCCCCTGAGCGGGATGGGTTTGCTCTTGAATTCCTTTTTTCTCGAAAACTCCAGCAGGGAAAGGACCATTGCCTTCGCCCGTTCCACCTCTTTCTCGATCTGCTGCATCAGCTCCCTCTTGTATTCGACATCGGGGTATTCGATCTCTTCATGCAGTATCTGGCAGGAGCTGAAAATGTTCGAAAGAGGATTGTTGAGCTGATGGGCGACGCCCGACACCATGGTCCCGAGGCAGGCGAGCTTCTCGGACTGCATGATGAAACGCATCTGCCGGAGCTCAAGCTCCTTCAGCATTCTGCTGAAGGCGTTGCTCAGAGAGACTATCTCCCTGTCGGAAGAAGCGATAGCAAGAGAATCGAACTTGCCGTCTATGATCTTCTGTATGCCCTCCTCCAGCTGTTTGAGGGGACTGACGACCATACGTGAGAGATAATGGCCCACGATAAGCCCGACGATCACGAGAAACGCGATCGACAGCATGAGGACGCGTCCGGAAGAGGCGATCAATGACTGAATATACGTCCTTTCCGCGACGGATATCGCCTCGGTAGCGTCGACGATCTTTTTCCCCTTCTCCCTGATCCTCCCCTCCACTTCGTAGGCCTCGATCAGGCCGCGCGTCTTGTCCATGCCGTAGTATCTCTGCATGAGCGATTTATATTCCCTGATATCGTCCCCCAGCCTGTCGACGTCTGTCTTTATCTGGAGCCTCCGGATCCCTTCCCTGTTTTTCGCGATGATCTCCTCGGCCTTCTTCGTAAAGCGGAGGTTCTCGGCGAAGTCCTCGTTGTCGCGGTAAAGGAAATAGTTCTTCTCAAACCGCCGCATCTCGAGAGTCGTGTCGAAGAACTCGGAGATGATGAAACTGAAAGAGATCTTTCTGTCGATCCTCGTAAGGTTGAAGTAATTGAGGATCGAGACGAAGATGATCAGAAAGAGACAGAAGTAATAGCCGAACCTCACTTTATTCTGAATGCTCGAGGCAAGCCTGATCATAGCCGATTCTACCATCACCTCATTGCAAATTGCAATACCACGGCTTCTAGTGCAACACCGGCAAAAGAACATTATTCGGGGCTGAGTTGTCCAACGGCAATTAGTCGTTGCATTGTGCAACAAGATGCTGCTTTCGCCAATATCGCCACCGTCCGGGACTTCCCTTCGGGATCAAAGGGTTAGACGTCGTTTAAGATCTGGCACGACTCTTGAGATTATCCATTACCGGAAGAACCGATGGTTCAGCAAATCAAACGGAGGTGCAGAGATGAAAGAGTTCCTTAAAAAGCTGGAAGCAGTATTCACGGCCGTGGCGTTCACCGAGGCAGGAGAACTCGAGAAAGCCAGGCAGTGCATAGCTGGCGTTATAGCCCTGTCTCCTGCCTGCGGCATGGCAGAGATTATTCAGCGTATGCCCCTGAAACCGGAGGGGGATTCATGAAGACGGGCCGCTTTGACGACCTGATGTCCGCCATCACGTTCGCCGAAGCTGGCGAGCACGAGAAGGCCAGAGAACTGCTGAAGGGCAGGGACACGATACTCCTGGCGATCTCGGAGCGGGCGATCGACCGGAGCGTCCTGAAGTATGCGCTCAATCTGAGTAAGCGAATCCATGCCGCCATCGACGTCCTGTATCTGACGAAGTCCGGCGAAAGGCACGTCCTTCTCGATGCGTTCATGAGCGAGACCGCAAAGGCGAGGGTCGATTGCACGCTCGTCAGGAGGGACGGCTGCATGAAGAAGGCGATCCTCGACTACACCGAGAAGAAACGGGAAATCCTGTTCGTCGTAATCGGGTCTACGCCGGAACTAGATATGGAGTGCAAAACGGGAGAGAAGACCCTCTCCGAGGCATGGAAAAGGCTGAAATGTCCGTTGGTGGTGGTAGCGAAGGGCGGCATGCCCTCGATCGCGTAAAAAATAAAATCTTTTTCAAGGAGGACTGATTCAATGAGCATCGGAAGAAGGGTATTTGAATTTTTAAAGATGGCGTCGATGCAGCACGCCAGGTGGGACTATGAAGTATCCATGTCCATTCTCAAGAACCGTAAAAAGATGTTGATCCTATTGGCGGCGATCGTGCCGATCCTCGCCGTCAGCCTGCTCGAGGCGGGCGACATGATCGGAAGCAAGACAGCATATGCGCCCGCGTTTTATTCTACGAATATCTTTCTCGTGTCGATCGCGATCGGCCTGTGCGCCGGTCTCATCACCGGCTGCATCGGCGCTGGAGGCGGCTTCATTATCACCCCTGCCCTCATGGCAGCGGGCGTCAAGGGCATTCTCGCAGTCGGCACCGACCTCTTCCATATATTTGCCAAGGCGATTATGGGGACGGCGGTCCACAAGAAACTCGGCAACGTATCGACCAAGCTTGCAATAGCCTTTCTCGTGGGGTCCGGCGGAGGTACATTCATCGGCGGGTATATCAATAAATCGCTTTACGACAGGGATCCTCTACTGAGCGAGGCGTTCATAAGCCTCGTATACGCGATATTACTCGGCTTCCTCGGCGTCTATGCTCTTATAGACTTCCTGAAGTCAAGAAACGCGAAAGACACAGGCGACGCTCACGGCGGTTCGGCGGGCATGACCGACCTGGCACTGAAGGTCCAGAACGTAAATATTCCGCCCGCCATCAGGTTCGATGAGGACTACGTTGCCGGCGGCAGGAAGATCTCCGGCGTGATCGTAGCGATGGGCGGCGTCGTCGTCGGCCTGCTCGCCGCGATCATGGGGGTCGGCGGCGGATTCGTGACCTTCCCGATGTTTGTATACGTCTTCGGTGTCTCTTCCATGACCACGGTCGGGACCGACATCCTCCAGATCATCTTCACTGCAGGCCTTGCCGCAATAGGCCAGTATGCTATTTACGGTTACGTGTTTTACACGCTGGCCATGGGCATGCTGCTCGGCTCGCTCATCGGCATTCAGGTCGGCGCGCTTACGACCAAGGTCGTCAAGGGCATACACATCAGGGGCTTCTATGCGGTATCTATTCTCGCAGGTTTCGTCAACAGGGCAGCGACCCTTCCGAAGAAACTCGTAGAACTGGAAGTGATCAATCTGTCAAAAGACCTGGTGAAGACGATCGAATCGGCAGGGAACGTCGTATTCTGGGTAGTCGTCGGGCTCTTCGCCGCCTGGGTCATCAGCAAATTCATAGTCAATATAGGGAAGCTCAGGGGCGAGGATGAGGAAGTAAGCCCCGTGCTTGCAAAGGAGGAGGCATAACATGATAGTCAGAAATAAAAAAATGTTCAGCCTGGGGGCCGTCTTCGCACTCTCGTTTCTCGCGGTGCTCTTCATGATATTCTCGCCGATCTTCGATGGTAACAATGGCCTGCAGTTCGCGGACAACAGCTTCAATAAACTGTCGAAAGGGTCATCGTATTTTATACCGAAGGTCGCAAAGAGCAATGAGAAGTTTATGGGAAGGATGTTTACTGCAGGCATCAAAGTGGATAAACCCGAAGACAAGCCCGGAGACGCCGAAAAGAGGGCGGAAAATATCGCCAAGGTGTTTACGACTGCAGGAGCTGCGGTGCAGGTGACCGGCACATCCGTCAAGCTTGAAGGAGACCTCGGGAAAGTCCTCGCCTCCGCCCTTCAGGATTCGGACGCCATGTTCAAAAACGACGGCGACAAGATCAAGGCCAGATACGGGACTGACGATGAGAAGAAGATGTTCAGGCAGTGGCACAACGCCCTTGGAAAGATCATAAAGGAATTCCAAAAGGAAAAGAAGATCGAGGAGGCAAAGATGACCTCTGATGTGATGAAAAAAGCGATCGAGCCGGCGTATAACTTCTACATGATCGACGGCGAGAAGGTGGTAGACCATGCTGGCATGCTCTCCGGTCTCCTCGTGTTCTATGTGGCCTACACGATGTGGTGGGGCTATGCCATATTTTACATGTTCGACGGCCTCGGACTGAGTATGAAAAAGGCCAAGGTGAAGAAGGAGGCGTAACGCCTCCTTCTTCCAAAGGGAGAACGGTCATGGGAAGATACAGGAGAATACTGGTAGCGGTCGACGGTTCGGAATCGAGCAAAAACGCCTTCCGGCAGGCATGCAGGATCGCGTTCATGGACAGGAGCTGGCTGACGGTCATCACCACGATACCTCCCTATGAAGACCTCTTCCAGATACCGAGCATTCAGGAGAAGGTTAGCAGGGCGCTCAGGGAGGAAGGCGAGAAGGTGCTGGCCGGCATCGGAAAGATCGCAAAGGAAGAAGACGCCTATATCAAGACCGTTCTCGAAGAGGGCACCCCGTTCAACACCATTGTCGACACCGCGGAGGAGGGAAACTATGACCTAATCGTCATGGGCAGCCACGGCACAAAACCGATCGAGCGGGCGCTCGTCGGCAGCGTCACAGCCCGGGTCATAGGGACCAGCCAACGTGACATCCTCGTCTTCCCGTTGGGCGCGGCGATCGGATGGGGCAGTATAATGCTCGCAACCGACGGCTCCCGCTACAGCAGGTTGGCAACGGAAAGGGCGATCGACATCGCAAAAGACCACAACAGCAATGTCCAGGCGGTTTCGGTCGTCGACGTTACTGAAGAGTTCCAGGCCCAGGCCCCCGAGGCGGTCGAAAAACTCGTCGAAAAGGCCAGAGGATACGTCGACGAAGTGAAACAAAGGGCCGCAACCGTAGGAGTGGAGATAGAAGCACTGGTGAGGGAAGGTAACAGCTATAAGGTTATCACCGACCTTTCGAAGAAGTATAAAAGCGAAGTCATCATCATGGGAAGCCACGGCAGGACGGGGGTAAAGCGGCTCCTCATGGGGAGCGTTACCGAAAAGGTGATAGGCTATGCGCCCTGTCCCGTACTCGTCGTGAGAGGATGACCAAAATATTGATAACTGGCTCGAAAGGAGAAGAAGATGAAGAAGCTCTGGGCAAGAATCGAAAGACTGATGATGGCCGTTACCTTCGCCGAAGCGGGCGAGCACGAGACCGCGCGGGAGATCATGCGGGAAGAGGATAAAACAGACAGGCCGAGGCCGACCAGACGGCCGGACAGGACGCTCCGCGCCTCGTCGCCGGGGCACTAGAGGCGACGCAGTTATGTAACCATAGGGCCGGAGAGTTGTCTCCGGCTCTTCGTTTTCAGACCAGTAGGTGGTCCACCGCCTCGTCGACGGTATCGACAAGAACGATCTCGATGTCTCGTCGCACCCCTTCGGGCAGGTTGTCCGCCTCGACCTTGTTCCTGGACGGCAGGACGACAGTCTTCAGCCGCGTCCTCCGCGCAGCCAGCACCTTTTCCTTCACCCCGCCGACAGGCAGGAGACGTCCGCTCAGGGTAATTTCACCGGTGATCGCCGCCGACCGCTTTGCAGGCCTGCCGGTCAGAAGCGAGATAAGCGCCAGCGCTATCGTCACTCCGGCA
>JAKAIZ010000028.1 GCA_021814065.1 Nitrospirota bacterium
CGAAACGCCAGTACCTTCGTGATCGCCGCAGTCAACGTCGTCTTGCCGTGGTCTACGTGACCTATCGTCCCTACGTTGCAGTGAGGTTTCGTCCTCTCAAATTTTGCCTTTGCCATCTTGCCTCCTACAAAAAATTATCGCAGTTTTTATCGAAAAATATTCCCTTCCAATTACGAACAAAGCACCATCAGACTCCATCTTTTTATGGAGCCCATGACCAGAATCGAACTGGTGACCTCATCCTTACCAAGGATGTGCTCTGCCGACTGAGCTACATGGGCACGAAATCAGTAATGAGTGACTGGGTGATGAGTGATCAGTATCTATCTGATTCGATCTCATCGCTCATAACTCATTACCCATCCCTTTCTTATATGGAGCGGGAAACGGGATTCGAACCCGCGACCCTCAGCTTGGAAGGCTGACGCTCTACCACTGAGCTACTCCCGCACAAAACAGTTAGCAGTAAATAGTGAGCAGTAATTACTAAAAAAAGCGAGAAAACTTTATTTCTCCGCCAACTATTCACTATTTTCTACTCACTGAAAATTTGGCGCGCAAATTTTCATGGTGGAGAGGGGAGGATTTGAACCTCCGTAGGCTACGCCAACGGGTTTACAGCCCGTCCCCTTTGGCCACTCGGGTACCTCTCCGTAACTACAGTAATTAGTGATTAGTGAACAGTGACCGGGAAAAACGTTCTTCACTATTTACTATTCACTATATTCAAATATTCGCGCACTATTCATGGAGCCACCGAAGGGATTCGAACCCCCGACCTGATGATTACAAATCAACTGCTCTACCAACTGAGCTACGGTGGCCCAAGCAAAAAAGACAACAGTAATCCTTCGGATCTTTCGAAACTTAATAATATAAAGGAATTATTATACTATGGTCAAGCAAAAAAAAACAAGAACAAACCAAGTGCAGGACAATTTCTCTCAAAAAACCTATTTTCCCCTTATTCTTTGATGAATTACCTCATAAATCATAATTCCCGCCGCGACTGAAACATTCAGCGAACCGACCTTCCCCCTCATCGGAAGACTCGCCAGGGCGTCGCAGTCCTCCCTCACAGTCTTTCTCAGCCCTTTTCCCTCGGAGCCGATCACCAGCGCCAGGGGGACAACGAGATCAAGGTCCCAGATTGTACGGTCCATCCCCGCCTCAGCTCCCACGATCAGCAAGCCCATCTCTCTCATGCTCTTCATCGCATGCTTGATGTTTGATACCATCGCAACAGGTATATGTTCGGCAGCGCCCGCCGAAGCCTTGATCGCCTCGGGCACAAGCGTCGCCGACCTGTGCGACTGGATAACCACTCCGTGCACCCCTCCGGCATCGGCGGCCCTGAGGACCGCGCCGAAGTTCCTCGGGTCCTCCACACAGTCGAGGACGAGGAAAAAAGGGATCTCGTTTTTCGTAGAAGGGATGTCGAGCATCTCGTCGAAGTCCGCGTATTCCCTCGGGGCAACGACCGCGGCGATGCCCTGATGTCCCTTGGGGAACCTGCTGTCGAAAAAGAACTGGTCGGCCTTTTTCAACGCAATGCCCCTGGACAGTACCTCCCTCTCTATGCCGGCAACCCCTTCTCTCCGGGATGAGGAGAGGAACACGGACTTGACCTGTCTGCCCGACTTTATGGCTTCCAGCACAGGGTTGAGCCCGTAGACCCACTCTTCACGTGCCCGCCCGCGGTCATGAACGGTCTTCATAATCTTCTATTCTAAGACTAAATCTATGGCCAGGTCAAAGAAACACTGCCTGATACGCCGCGGTTTTTGCGCTGACCGATGTGTCAAGCGTTATTACTCAGGTTCGTGAATAAGTGATGCTGTCCTTTTGAAACTCCTCAATAATCTCCTCGGTCAGAGACGGTCGAATGTTCGGCAAAATCTCAATAAACGTATCCGTAGTCACCCGATAATCCTGCCTGCTCGCATGCTCCCGCTCAAAAGCGAACTGCGCCACCTGCTGGAATAGATACTCGATATCCGCGGGTGTAAATCGGGAAGTCATCTTCACAACGAGATTGAGATCGACATTATCCGTATTGAGCTTAGCCAGGAATTGTTCCAGAATGGTTCTTCTGCCGTCTTCGTCCAGACCACCAACAGGAATAATACAATCAAACCTTCCAGGGCGAAGCAGTGCGGCATCCAACTCCCGGATATAGTTGGTTGCACAGATGAACAGCACTTTATTCCCCTGATTTTTGAGCAGCGGAACCTGTTTGAGAAACTCGTTGGTAATGGATTTGTCGATCCGCGTTGCCGCATCCCGGCTGGCGGCGATTTCCTCAAATTCGTCGATAAAGATTACCGCTTCCTCCAAATTTCGAGCCTTTTCCATTACATTGTGCAGGTTGGCGCCTATCCTTTCCACGCCGTCCACCATAAGCATGCTTGGCAATATCTCGATATACCACCACGAGAGGACACCGGCTATTGCCTTTACAAAATGCGTCTTCCCGGTGCCGGGCGGGCCGAAGAAGATGATGGTCTTCGGCGGAGTGACGCCGTGCTTTCTAGAAAGGTCCTCCTCTGTCAGGGGAAGAATAATTCTCCGTTGCACTAATTGTTTCGGCGGCTGGGAATCGGATATGGATTCCCAGATTTCTCTTCCGATCCTTTGAGCTCCCATCTCAACGAGAATATCTTTGCGCTTATAGTCTATATATTCCCGGAGAGCCTGATCCATGTTATCGAGAAAGTCGATGCATGCAGTCCGCAATCCCACATCGCGGCCTAGCTTTTCAGACATTAGCCACTTATGCTGTAATATTTTTTGCCATAAATCCGCTGCGATATCAGGGTCAAACTTCGTGCCGCTGATCTCGAAAATTTTGCTCGCGCAAACCTCAGGCGATGGATTCTCTATCACAACATTATTCATGATTTTCCTCCAGTGTGTGACCGTTTTCGTTGCACTAACGCGGTTCCTGAAACATTTAGGATCCGCTGCACCATCTGTCGCCCGATGATGGACACGCCACATGAGAAAGAAGAC
The DNA here is from genome assembly GCA_021814065.1 of Nitrospirota bacterium. Taxonomy (GTDB): domain Bacteria; phylum Nitrospirota; class Thermodesulfovibrionia; order Thermodesulfovibrionales; family UBA6898; genus Sulfobium. The sequence continues at coordinate 3,013 of JAKAIZ010000028.1, forward strand.
AGACTACGATTCCATTCTATCCATGCATAGTAATCCGTCTATGTGAAGGAAGTGTGAAGGCGAGCCAGGAGACTCTTATTGTCTTCCGGACGAGGATCTTATCTGCTCCGGATAAGCCAAGAAGCGTGAATCGGCAGAGCCGTCAGATTCAACGATTAGGCGGCCCCTTCAGTACTCCTTGCACTGAGAAGCTGATGGGTAATATTGGTTGGTTGCCGTATGTTATCAGGAGTGCGACGATTTGATTAGGTTCGAATAAGGGACGCCCAACAGTCGGCGGCATGAACTTCCATTGCTTGTCTGGCCGGGCAGTAACGGAGAAACTATACCTTCACCTTCCAGCCTGTTCCGTCTTTCCTGTCCTCAAGCAGGATCCCCTTTTCTTCAAGTTCCTTCCTGATCCGGTCGGCCTCGGCCCAGTCTTTTCTCTCGCGCGCGGCTTTGCGTTCGCCGATCCGGGCGAGTATATCTTCCTCGGTAAGCCCGATGTTTTTGACGGACATGAGGGCGATGTACCACTCTTCGGGCGTCCGGTGAAAGAGATTGAGCACGTTGCCGGTCTCCCTGAGCATCTCGTCAGCCCTCTTTATTAACTCCACCGCCTTCTCACCCGAAGGCCTCCCGTCCATATACTTATTCAGCATGCGGACCAGCTCAAAGACGATTCCGATCGCAAGCGCAGTATTGAAATCGTCGTCCATCGCCTCTTTGAATCTATCGGAGAATTTCGCGAGCATCTCTTCCAGGGCTTTTTCATCCGGCCCCGCTCTTTCTTTCTCGCCCTCCTGAGCAAGAAAATCCCGTATCCTCAAGACGGTCGTATAGTACCTGTCGATAGAGGTCTCGGCCTCCCGCAGTTGCTCGTCCGAAAACTCTATCGGACTCCTGTAGTGGGTCGAGAGGAGGAAGAACCTCACCGCCTCGGCGTCGAACTTATTAAGTATCTCCTGTATCGTGAAAAAGTTGCCGAGTGACTTCGACATCTTCTCCTTGTCGACGGTGATAAACCCGTTATGGACCCAGTATTTGACGAAGGGCTTCCCGGTGTATGCCTCGGACTGGGCGATCTCGTTTTCGTGGTGCGGGAAGATGAGGTCAGCGCCTCCGCCGTGGATATCGAAGGTCTCGCCGAGGTGCTTTAACGACATGGCGGTACACTCTATGTGCCAGCCCGGCCTTCCCGGTCCCCATGGACTGTCCCATGACGGCTCTCCCTCCTTCGACGCCTTCCAGAGGGCGAAGTCCATCGGGTTTCTCTTCCTCTCATCCACCTCTACTCGCGCGCCGGCCACCATGTCTTCCAGATCGCGCTTGGATAGCTTGCCGTACCCGGGAAATTTCCCGACTTCGAAATAAACGCTCCGGTCGACTTCATAGGCGTAGCCTTTGTCCACGAGGCCCTTCACGATCCCTATGATCTCGGCTATATGGTCCGTCGCCTTCGGCTCCACGTCGGCCTTTCCGACGCCGAGGCGGTCCATGTCCCGGTAATACTCGTCCGTATATTTTTTGGCTATGGCGTTCCAGGAAATACCTTCCTGCTTCGCCCGGTTGATAATCTTGTCGTCGATGTCGGTGAAATTCCGAATATATTTGAACTGATATCCCTTATAGATCATGTACCGTCGCATTACGTCGAAGACCACCGCGCTTCTGGCGTGCCCGATATGGCAATGGTCGTAGACCGTAACGCCGCAGGCGTACATGCCGACCTTCCCCTCCGCAACCGGAAAAAACTCTTCCTTTTTGCCGGTAAGGGTATTGTAGATCCTCATCCGTCCTCCTCTTTCTCTTGTCCTTTCGACCGCATCGAGACGCTTCGTAAGCTCATCGATCCTCGATTCGAGCTCCTTCTGCTTCTCGACAACCGGATCCGGGAAGTAGTCCATCACCTCTACCATCCCTTCTTCGGTCGTCATCCTGACGATCTTCTTCCTCGTAATCCTGCCGGGGACGCCTACGCAGATCGAGTTGTCAGGGACCGGTTTCAGGATGACCGAATTGGCACCTATAATAACATTATTCCCTATCGTTATCGCGCCGAGTATCTTGGCGCCTGCGCCGACTACCACATTGTTCCTCAGCGTCGGATGGCGTTTCCCCTTCTCCTTGCCGGTACCACCGAGGGTGACCCCCTGGTAAAGAAGGCAGTTCTCGCCGATCTCGGCCGTCTCGCCGATCACCACGCCCATGCCGTGGTCGATCACCAACCCAAGGCCTATCTTGGCAGCTGGATGGATCTCGATACCTGTCAGAAAACGCGCAAAGTGCGAGAGAAGCCGCGGAAGGACAGGGATACCGAAGTTCCAGAGCCTGTGGTTGATCCTGTGCCAGAATATTGCGTGAAAGCCGGGATAGGCGAGGACCACCTCGAGACCGTTTCTTGCCGCGGGGTCTCTTTCGAATACAGCCCTGTAATCGCGCCTTATGTCGGCCCAAAATCCCATATAATTAGGCGTATTATACTATAAAAGGGAGCGGCAGTCGGCAAGAGACGCCGCTATGACTTTCTCTCCGCCTTGTTAAGGATCTCGTCCACGTGCCGCTTGATTTCTGTTACTCGTGCGGGTTTCATAAGAAAACGCAATTTATTACTCTCGAAAAAAGAGAGATATCTCTCATCGGGGCGGCCTGTGATAAAAAGGAACCGGCTGCCGATACCGGGGTCGAATTCCGCGGCCCTCCTATAGAGTTCGATGCCGTCCATACCCGGCAGGACGACGTCGGCAATGATGGCATCAAAATACTCTTCTTGCAGTCTGGACATTGCTTTTTCCCCGTCCGGTGCGCTTTCTATGACGCCCTCGTGCTTGAGCACGGCTTTGAGAAACTTCCGAATCGGCTCCTGGTCTTCGACTATCAGAATCCTCTCATGCCAGACCGGGGGCAGACACCTGATGACATACAGGTGTTTCTTCCCCTCCGGAAGGTCCCCGAGAAACCTCTCTATCTCTTTCAGATGCTGCTGGATCTTCGCCGCAGCATGCGCAAACTCCCTCCCTTTTTCCGTCAGCGCATTGACGACATAGACAAAGACATCGTTCCACTCGGAGAATTCGGCCGTGACAAGGCGGTCCAGCAGTTTCTCCCTGTCCATCCCGCCCGATGCCAGCAATTCAGTGCCTGTGATGAACGCGGCCTCCACCTTTTCTTTCATGGAGTCATCCAGGGTGATGGGAGGGAGGCTCTCTTCCTTGCCGGGAAGGCATTTCAGGGCGTTTTTCATCACCTGCAGATGCCACGACTCCTCGCCGGACAACGAGTGGAAAAAGTCCGCGATTTTCCTGTCTTCTTTGTACGCTTCGGACACCTCCCGATAGAAGGCTGCCGCCAGAGACTCGACATTCATTAACCAGCCGATAATATCCCGCAAAACGCTCTCCTGAATGAGATACTTCTGCCTGCCATGCAGCAGGGAAACCTCCTGTATATTAATCAATGTCAGAGAGATATGCCAGAAAATTGGGGCCTCGGCTGTTCATCGCAAAGGCCTTTGCGTTATAGTAATATAGTGGAAAGCGCTTATGACAGAGACACCGGCCTCAGGCCGATGATCGCCGACTACATGGAAAATGGCTTCCTCGAAAACATCATCGACATGTTCCGGCACGACAGCAGCCTTTACGGCCTTGTCGGAGAACTGATACAAGATGAGCGGGTAAGGGTGAGGATCGGCGTCACCGCAATGATGGAGGAACTCAGGACCCTTGACAGCCGTAACCTTCTTGCCTCTGTACCTGTCTTGCTCCCACTTCTCGACCATGACAAGCCTGTGGTGCGCGGCGATGTGACGAACATCCTCGGCCTGATCGGCGACAGGGGCCTATTGCCTGTCCTCGAAAAGATGCTCCGCGATGAAGACCCCAATGTGCGGACCATCGCCGGGGAGGCGATCGGCGAGATCATGGAGCGCCGTTAATATCTTTCTTTCTCCTGCCTTTCTTTCCCCTTGTGAAATAAAGCCATCCGTTGAAAAGAAACAACAGGATCGTCAAAAATAATATGATCCCTCCGGGGACCTGCACGTAAATGATTTTTTCGAGGTAATGGATGATGAAGGACCCTCCGTATGCTGCCCCGGCAGACTGCCTAGACCTCAGCCAGGCCTCCAGGTCGGTCAGGGGACAGTACCATCCGGTTACCTGTATCACCGCGGCAAAAATGAGACCGGCAACGTGGGCTGTCTTCACCATGCGGATTTTAATGCCGATGAGACCTCCAAAGATGAGAAAGAGTATCCAGAGGAAATGGAGAAAGACGACGATATCGGCCAAGATCCCATAAAGCATACTCATAGTGTACGACATATCCGCCGGGCCCACACTGATTCCAAGTGTCACCTTTTGCTGATAAACTGTGAATATTACCCGATGCGATGACAGGAGGTCTGCAAAATGCGTCTCAAGGGAAAAGTCGCAGTAATTACAGGAGGAGCACAAGGGATAGGCAAATCCATCGCCAGGAGGCTTCTCAAGGAAGGGATGAAGTTAGCGATAGCCGACAGCAACGAAGAAGCATTGCGGGAGGTCGTCGAGGAGTTCGGGTGCCCGGCGGAGGTGATCTGCCTCCGCGCGGACATATCGAGCGAGGAGGACATAAGGAGGGCGGCGCAGGAGACGAGGAGAAATTTCGAGCGCATCCATCTTCTGGTAAACAACGCCGGTGTCTTCGTCCGTAGGCCGGTCGCCGAGTTATCCCTCGACGAATGGAACAGGGTCATAGGAGTGAATCTCACCGGCCCCTTCCTCTGCGCTAAACATTTTGCGACCTACCTCAGGGAGTCCGGCGGCTCGATCATAAATATCGCCTCGACTAGGGCCTTCATGTCAGAACGCGATACGGAGGCGTACTCGGCCTCGAAGGGCGGCATCTTCGCCCTGTCGCACGCCCTCGCCGTGAGTCTTGGGCCGTCTGTGAGGGTAAATTGCATCAGCCCCGGATGGATCGAGACGTCGGAATGGAAAACAAAGAACGAACGGCGTGAATCAAAACTCACCGAAGAAGATCATAAACAGCACCCCGCAGGCCGGGTCGGAAGGCCGGAAGACATCGCGTCGCTCGTCGCTTACCTCACCTCCGACGAGGCGTCATTCATTACAGGTGCGAATTTCATCGTTGACGGGGGAATGACGAGAAAGATGATCTATTTGTGAATTTCTTCAGAGAAAGCTGATATACAGGAAGCGGATAGTTTAGATCTCTGGGGCTCCGCCCCGGACCCCGATCACCTTTCTTTCTTGCCCGAGAAAGGTGACCCAAAGAAGGGCACCCCACGAAAATTTTTTTACGGCGTACTCGGTCGTCCTCGCTACATTTCGGGAACTCGCCCGAAAGCTTTCGGGACTCAGACAGCCCGAAATGCTTCACCCTCGGACTTGATCGCCCGCCTAAAATTTTCGAAGGGGCTCAACAGTTCCCAATCCGATCACATTGTCAACAAAAAAGCCTCATCCTTCGGAGAAAACCCTCTTAACAAGGGATATCGCTATTCCTTTCCGCCGGCCGTACCCGAAAAATGAATATTACCGTTCTTGTCTCGCCATTTCCGGATGCCGGGGACCGCTGATGTTTCGCGGTATTGTTTAGCTGTCGAAGGGGAATCCTTTTTTGCGGACTTCGGGGAAGGAAGAGGTGTGTGCCTCTGAGATGGAGGCGAAATTGTTTCTGGCGTTTTCGGCGAAGCATCAACGGGTGCCTCCCGCCCGGCATAGCGCATGAAATCCTGCTTCAATAGTTCCCTGTTCAGACTTTTCCCGTCCGGCATGATCACCTCGGCTACGACCCCGCCTTCCGCCTTTTTCCCGTCCTTCACCTCCACTTTTTTGCCGAATACCGAATCCGAGACAAACTGTTTGGCTCCCTGCGGGCATGTCTTTGTCCGCTCCAATCCCTCCAGAAGGACGGCAACAGGCAGATTCATCCCGTCAAATACGATTATTGCGCGGCAGTCCTTGATTCCGATTACCTTGCCCTCCCATGCGGGAGAAAGGGACGGGACCGCCAGAAGCGAAAGGAAGAGCGCAAGTAGGGATTTCTTAAGCATAGTCAGTTCTCCTTTTTGCTTTTATTGCGCCCGTTAGCCGGTCCTGTCTTTGCGACAGGTCGATGTAATTTACCGAATCAGAAGGGATAATGCAAGTGCAGATTTCTTGCAGAAAACCGTTTAATAAATCTGAGATAACTTGTTGTACCGATGGGCCATGGATCCCGGTTGCAACGCTCCGTTACCGGTCATACTACGGATATTTACACGATTCTTCGGATAAAAGTGCCAAATTCGAGCCGGGCGTTATATGCATCCACGACGCTTCTCCCGTTTTGACATAATCGAGATCAGTCCCCTTTATTGCTTTCCCCGAAGAATTATATGTCGAGGCGCTTATGATCCTGAATGAATTTGTATAGCATTTCACCTCATAGGTATACAGCGTGTAGCTGATTGTCTCGGAGCCGTCTATAAAGGGAAATGCTTCCCTGGCTTCTTTAACTCCCTCAGAGGAGTAATCAATTTTTACTAAAACCCTCACTACATTTTCTGAAAGCTGTTTAATGCCATATTTGTCATAATAAACAGTCCCTAAATTACTTCTCCCCAAGTAATTCCAGTTGGCTCCCTCCGCGCTGCCACAGATAACAAATAACAGACCTAAGAGCAGAGGCATAAATATCTTATTCATTAATCCAAAATCCTCAGAGATCACCTACTATCACCGTGATCAATGTGACGTGTCTTGGTGCGGTCATTGCTGTCTCCCTCGTGAAATTATCCTTTTAGTTAAATAAAGATTGTAAATTAACAGCCACAAATACTTGATTGACGGGCTTTTGAGCCTGATGACACTCCTTGTGTTGGATGTCACCGAATGTTATCTCCAGGTCATAGTTCTTTTTCCGTCATGCCCGAGGTTCTCAGTCGGGCATCCATGTTTTCTTGAGAATGGATTCCCGCCTAAAGACTGCGGGAATGACGGCCTAAATACACACACTTTATGCAACGTTAGGGATAATCCTTTTAGTTGCTTGAATAAGCACAACAAAAGAGGCGGATGTGGTGCTCCGCCTCTACGTCATACAACATTAGCGTATCACTCATGAGAACGTTTTCACAACCGGCATTGCCGGACGGAAAGGCTACGAGTTACTCTGGGGCTTCGGGTTCAACTTTACCTGAAGTTTAGTGATACTCCGCTGCAAGCGCTGACCGGTTTTCGCGATCCTGCCTTTCACCACGGTTTGCTGATCGGTGGCCAAAACCGACATAACCTGATTGAACATCTCGGCCCGTTGCACCGTCATCTGCTCCTGCGCCGCAGCGACAGTGCGGTAAGCCGCCTGTACCGCATTTGCGTCAAAGGCGCCACTCATTGTAACCGTCAACAGATTCTCCCGGGCATGAAGCACCGCCACTTTTTCTGCCAGCAGGTCACTGCTATGGCTCTGCATGATTCCTTTGATCTCCTGTTTTTGCTGAGCAGACAGATCAAGCCCTTTCAGCAGGTGCCGCATCACGGAACCCCTATCCCTTATGTGATATATGTGTGCCTCGGCAAGTATGCCGCTAAACAGCATCGCCAGGGTAATTGCGACAGATAACACCGAATACCGATTAAAACCTCTCATAGCACTTTCTCCTCTCAGGTATGATTTGATGGTTTAAGTGTAGAGAAATTTTCGTTAAAGTTGGGGTAAGATTGCAGCAAGAATTGAAAAGTTGTGTAAATTTTCTTTAACAATTAGTTATAAAACAATAGACAATAGAAAATCAAAAAATGATTAATAGACAGGTGTCTTCAACTTTTCAAAGCAGTCCGGCCACCGGAGTCTACCTTCAGAAAGGTATTCGATTCCATGATTTATGCAAAAAAAATTGCCCATAAGGCGTAAATCAAGTTCACCCCATAAGAGTATTTAGACTATCAGCGAGGGCGTCAATGGTATAGGGTTTGCTCAGATATGCCATAAAACCGTAGGAACGACAGTCTGAAACCACCTCATTGTCCGCGTAGCCACTCGATACAATCGCCTTTATATTAGGGTCCAGCTCGCGAAGTTTCTTGATCGTCTGATCTCCCCCCATTCCCCCCCTGACAGTCAGATCGAGGATAACGACGTCAAAGGGCCTTCCGGACTCCCTGGCCTGCATAAACTTCTTTATCGCATCCTCTCCGTCTTCGGCAGACTCTACCTCATGGCCGAGGGAGCCTATCAGTTCTTCCGCTGCGCCTCTTATTATTTCCTCGTCGTCCATGACCAGAATCTTCCCTCTCCGTGCGACGAGAGGAGCAAGGGGCCTGGGGTTCTCGCCCTCCTCAGCCCCGCTTGCGGGCAGGTAAATGAAAAAGGTACTTCCCTTATTTAATTCCGAGGTCACCTCGAGCAACCCCCCGTGGTTTCTCACGATCGAGTATGATGTCGCCAACCCCAGACCGCTCCCCTTTTGCTTGGTCGTAAAGTAGGGGTCGAATATCTTCGAAAGATATTCCTTGGGTATTCCCACTCCCGAGTCGCCGATGGCAAGCCTGACGAACTTCCCTCCATCCGGCAATAACGGATTCCCCGCCGCGGGAATATCCACGTTTGCCGCCGTGATAGCCACGGTCCCGCCGTCAGGCATCGCCTCGTTCGCATTCAGAACGATGTTTTGAATCACCTGCCCTACCTGTCCCTCGTCGGCTTCCACATACCAGAGATCTTTAGCGATATCAAGACGGGAAACGGAACGCGACCCGCTCAGTGCAAAATTGGCTGCATTTTCGATAACGGCGCCGAGCGCGATCCTCTTTCTCACCGGTTTGCCGCCCCGTGAGAAGGTCAGAAGCTGCGTGGCGAGATTCACAGACATATTGAGGGCCTTTTCCGCCTGCTCAAGCCTGGCAAATGCCTTCCCCTTATGATCAAGACTTATCTTGGCTAGTGATATGTATGCGAAGACGCCCTGGAGCAGGTTATTGAAGTCGTGGGCAATTCCGCCCGCGAGTGTCCCGATCGCCTCCAGTTTCTGTGTCTTGAGCCGTTCTTCTTCCAGGAGGTGCCGCTCGGTGATGTTATGGACGGTCTCGATAACAGATGTGATAACCCCTGACGAGTCCTTCAGGGGAAAGGCCCTCGTCTCCACGTACATAATCTCACCCCCGGCGTCCTGATGTTTATGCAGGGCCGTATGGGGCTCACCGGTCTCGAATATGCGCCTCACAGCGCAGTCCTCGCCCTCTTCATAACAGGGCCGCAGGGTCTTGTGAGACACCTCATGGCAGCGTCTGCCGATAAGGTCATCCAATTGCGTAGCACCCCATGAGCAAAAGGCTTTGTTTGCGATAATGATTCTGTAGTCCCGATCGATGACCAGAAAGCCTTCGTCCACGTTGTCCAGGACGCTCCTGATGAACTCCTCTCTCTGCCGAAGCGCTTCTTCCACCCGTTTCCGCTTGGTGATATCTGACAAAAGGCCCAGCCAATATTGTTCTCCCGCCAATTCGATCAGTTCCGCCGCGACGAGCAAATCCCCGCCCCCACCGGACTTCCGGCGAAACTTCACCTCGAAGTCCTCAATCCGCCCCCTTTCGCGCAAGATATTGACCATCCTGTCCCGTTCTTCAGGGTCTGCCCAGAGTCTTAATTCATTCGAAGTGCGACCAATGACCTCCTCGCGTTCAAGTCCAAATATATTCAGGAAGGCATCGTTGGCGTCGACAACACGGCCGTCGGCGATACGGGAGATGCTTATACCGACGGGACTCGCACGAAAGACCGCTGAAAAGCGCGCCTCACTCTCGCGCAGCGCCTGCTCGACCCGCTTACTCTCCGTGATATCCCGCCAGATAGTATGTAAGATAGTCTGTCCCGACAGGACAAGCGTCTGCGAGTTAACATTAACGTCTCTCATTTCCCCCTGTTTGGTTGTGTGTTGCACTTCATGTTCGTATTTCCCGTTCCTCAAGATCTCCTCAAGTCTCTTTTGAATGTCTTCCTCACTTTCGGCGGCCACGATATCCGTGATGCGGAGTCCCGCAAACTCTTCCCTCGAGTAGCCCAGCTGAAGGTGAGCAGCTTTGTTGAAATCAAGAATATGGCCCTCAGTGTCCATAAGCACGATGCCGTCGGGAGATTGTTCGAAGAGCGTGCGATACTTCAGTTCGGCCACCTCGCGAAGAAGTCTCATGTTTTCGAACTTTAGGGAGATAGATGCGGTGATTATGCTGTGGTGATGAAAAGAATGTCGGAGGATGGCGACAAAATAAACAATTATGAGAAAACCCAGCGCATGCCCGAATTTCCCGCCTTCCATAAAGCAACGGCCGGCATAACACAACATTGTTGGGCCCGCCCATACCGCGGGGCCTAACCTGAGGGAAGAATGTGAAACCGTAGTCGCCGCCGACAGACTGGCGATCGCAAGGGCAAAGAGTGAAATAAGTTCCGGGTTACGGGATGGGAAAATAGTGAAAGCGGAGAGTCCCCAGACAACCCCGGAAACAAAGGCCAATAGCAGATATGCCTTTCGCCAGTAGTCCGCATTAAAGGGCTCTTCCTGTACTTTGAGAAATCGATAATAGAGGACTATCCTGCCGGCGACAATCACCAAAAGCATAATGAGCCAGACAAGGATATCTGCGCGAGAAACGACATTCCATACGGTGTAGGCAAGGACAAGGCCTACGATGAAAGAGGCTATCTGCATAGTCGGGAGCTGCCTGAAGACAAGGCGAACCTGCTCCCTGGCTATCTCGCCCTTAAAGTCATTATCCATCTTCATTCCCGCATTCATACAAGGCACTTCACGATTTCAGAGACAAGCCGTCGGAGACAATAATCGCAATGCTGCCATCTTCAACTTTTCATCGTCGGACTGCCGGCCGGTGCGCCCGCCGTCTTCTCCATCTCCGTATAGACCATGACGATCACCACTGATGCGTAGCCGCCGAAGACACCCATGATCGCAAGGCCGATCAGCTGCCCGAGCACGGGGATGACCCCGAGGACCATGTTGGCGATCGCAAAGACCGCCCCGACCGCGATCATGGCGATAAAGAATACCACTGAGTCGTTCATATTCGCCCTCACCATTGCATAACTCTTTTTCATCGCCGCGACCGCGCCGACATTGTCCACAATGACCGAGACGAACGTGAACATGAGAAAAAAAGAAGCGACGAGACCAGGGACAAAGAGGAGCATCAACCCGATCAATACGATCACCCCGACAAATAACGATGCGACGGAAAGCTGTCCGAGGCGGCCGACGGCGATCGAAAGGCCGCTGCTGATAGACGTAGTCCCCGTGTCAAGGGCCTCTTTCGCCATCCCGACCGTCATCCCGTGGGCCACAAGGCCGAGTATCATCCCGATTAACGCCATGACGAAAAACCCACCTGCCATAGTCCCCAGAAAAGACATGAACGCACCGGGTGACTGCATGCTGCTTCCCATAAGACCAGTTGAAACGGCGCCTGCGCCGACGATGATCAGCGTCAGGACGGCCATCACAACGGCAACGGTGACAGTCGGAAGAAAAATGACGTAATTCTTTTTCGCTACCTCAATGCCCTCCTTAAATATTGCGACGATATCCATGCATCCCTCCTTGCATACTTCTTATTTCAAGACGTGCTTTATGTCCGCCGGCTACACATTACCGGGGCATAATATCTTTCTAAATCTTACCCAACAAACAGACGGCATACGCTGCGATCCCTTCGCCGCGGCCTATAAAACCCATCCCCTCGTTCGTCTTTGCCTTAATGTTGACGACACCCTGATGAATTCCCGTCCGGGCGAGCGAATCTTTCATCTGCTGGACATAGGGCGACATTCGGGGCTGCTCCGCGATGATAGTCGTATCGATCCATACCACCTTGAAGCCGTTCATCCGCGCCAGCTCGATTATGTACTTGAGCAGCTCAATGCTCACCGCGTCCTTCCACTTCGGATCGGTATCGGGAAAGTGGGTGCCGATGTCTCCTATGCCGAGCGCGCCGATGATTGCATCAGCGATAGCGTGGCAGAGCACATCAGCATCGGAATGTCCTCCCAAGCCCTTCCGGAAGGGGATCTCGACCCCGCCGATGATCAGTTTCCTGCCGTCGACCAGCCTGTGAGAGTCGTATCCGAATCCGACCCTCACGATATTTTTTCTCTCATCGCGAGAAACGTCTCGGCCACCTTCAGGTCTTCAGGAGTCGTGATTTTGACATTAGTGTAAGAGCCAGTAACCATCCTGATCTTTCCCCCGTACCGCTCGACAAGTGAGGAATCGTCTGTAGCGTAAAAAGACTCTTTAGCCGCCTTCTCGTAAGCGGAATAAAGCGTCTCATAGCGGAATACCTGCGGGGTTTGCACTGCCCACAGGGTGTCACGATTCAGCGTACGCTTGACCTGCCCGCCGGAGACCTCCTTGATAGTGTCTTTCACGGGGACACCCACCACAACGCCGTCGCAATCCTTGAGCTGCCGGATCGCCTGCGAGACGACCGGCGGCTCTATAAGCGGCCTTACACCGTCGTGCACCAGCACGATACACTTCCTGTCGTCGATCAGTTTAAGCCCGTGAAAGACCGAGTCCTGTCTCTCCTTGCCGCCGGGGGCAATGCGCCTTGTCTTCTTGATGCCGTAGGATTCGAGAAGCTCAGCCCCCGCTTCCATGTCCCCGTCTTTCAGCACCGGTATGATCTCGCCTATCTCGGGCAGCGCATCGAAGACCTCGAGCGCCCAGATCAGAAGCGGCTTGCCGCATAGCTTCACAAAGGGCTTGTTTGCGTCCTTTCCAAACCTCTTGCCCAGTCCCGCAGCAGGAAGGATAACCGTCACTTCCTCTTTCAATTCTGGACACCCTTTCCGGTTCCCTTGTCCACATCGCCGTACAGACTATAATGAAAGGAGCGGCAGGGGCGTCCGCCGCAAACCGTGCACACCCCGGGATTACCGCGCAGCCTTAGCCTCTTCCTTCTCATACTCTTCTTTCGCCCTCGAAAAGATCATTCGTCCGGCAGTCGTCTGCAGGACGCTTGTCACCACCACCTCGATATTTTTGCTCATGAACCTTCTGCCGTTTTCGACCACGACCATCGTGCCGTCGTCAAGGTACGCCACGCCCTGGTTATATTCCTTACCCTCCTTCAGCACAAAGACACGCATCGTCTCGCCAGGAAGGACAACGGGTTTCAGGGAATTGGCGAGTTCGTTGATATTGAGGACCGAGACCCCCTGGAGCTGGGCGACCTTGTTGAGATTGAAATCGTTCGTGATAATCTTGGCATTCATCATCTTGCCGAGGGCGACTAGTTTTGAATCTACCTCCTTTATCTTCGGGAAGTCTTCGTCGATGATCTGCACGGTGATGTTCGACATCTTCTGGATCTTGTGCAACACGTCGAGCCCGCGTCTGCCGCGCGCCCGTTTGGTGGAGTCCTGCGAGTCGGCGATGTACTGGAGTTCCTGGAGGATGAACTGGGGGACGATAAACGTGCCTTCGAGAAAGCCGGCTTCGCATACGTCGGAGATCCGGCCGTCGATGATCACGCTGGTATCGAGGATCTTGAGGTTCTCTTCATATCCCTGCCCTCTCAAAAGTCTGAAGATCTCGGGCATAGTCATCCCCTTTCCCCTGCTGAGCCCGATCACAAGGCCGCCATAGCCGAAGATCGCCTTAAGGGCAAATGAGACGACAGTCGCATATTCGAGCGCCAGCAACTGGAGTGGGACGAGAAAGAGTTCCGCAAAAAGCACACCCGCCGCAAGGCCTACAATCCCGCCTACGATCGTGCCGACATTCACCTTTTTGAGAATCCGGTCCGAAAAAACGGTGATCACGCCGAGGATTACGCCTAAAATGATGCCATAATACCCCAGGCCGTACCTGGCACCGAAGAAATACCCGGAGAGCGCGAACAGCAGAAGCACGCCGGCCCTGAATATCGAGATCATCTTCTCACCCCCCTTCCAATTTAAATTATAGGCGAAAATCTTGCAGTTGCATACTCATTCAGATAAAAGAGCGGCGAATGTTCTGAAAAAGATCCATAAGCGCCACTTTGCTGCCCCGATCACCTTGAGACTTCAGGAGGGTCGCAGCGTCACGTAGAATCTCTTGCCTCCCCGGTTCATAAACAGAAGGGCCGTCTCGCCCCGCCTTATTCCTGAGACGATTTTTTCATAGTCGGCGAGCGTCTCCACCTTTTTCCTGTCTATCTCCTGGATCACATCGCCTTTCCTGATGCCGGCGTCCTCCGCGTTGCTACCCGGCTCCACCCGCACGACGACAACCCCCCGTTCTTCCTTACGCAGACCGAGTTGCCTCGCCCCTTCCTTCGTAAGTTCCATTACACTCAGCCCGGCGAGCCCCTCCTTCGAGGAATCTTCCGGGGCATTCCCGGGTATAACGTCGGAACCGTCTCTCGGGAGTTCCGCGATTACGACCGGGAAAGAATACTCCTTTTTGCCCCTCAGGATAGAGATCTTAACCGCGGCCCCCACCTTGCTCTGCGCCACCATGTTCCTGAGGTTGCCGACATCTTTCACCTTTTTACCGTTATACTCTGAGATGATATCGCCCCTCTTTATACCGGCCTTGTCCGCCGGGCTCCCTTTTGCAACGTCTCCGACAAGTGCACCCTCCCCGTTTTCCAGGCCGAACTCCTGGGACAGCTCCGGGGTCAGTTCCTGAATCGTCACACCGAGCCACCCTCGCGTCACCTTCCCCTTCTGCTCGAGCTGGTCCATGACAAGACGGACCATATTCGCGGGCACTGCAAACCCTATCCCCTGATATCCCCCCGACTTGGAAAAAATGGCGGTGTTGATGCCGATGAGTTCGCCCCGTATATTGACGAGAGGACCGCCGGAATTCCCCGGATTGATCGCTGCGTCCGTCTGGATAAAGTCCTCATAGTCTGCAATCCCGACGTTGGCCCTGCCGACCGCGCTGATGATACCCATTGTGACGGTATGGCTCAGTCCGAACGGGTTCCCGATCGCAAGGACGAATTCGCCCACCTGGAGCCTGTCCGAATCGCCCCACCGGATCGTGGGGAGGTCCCTCGCATCGATCTTAACAACAGCAACGTCGGTCTTCGGATCCGCACCGATCACCTTCGCCTTGAAAGACCGCTTGTCAAGAAGCGTCACACGAACTTCATCGGCCTGCTCGACGACATGATTGTTGGTAATGATATACCCGTCGGGAGAGACGATCACTCCGGAGCCGAGACTCTGCTCCTTCCACTTCCTCGGTGTCCTGAACTCCCTGAAGGGGCTGAAAAAATCGAAGAAAGGATCGTCTAACAGAGGATTCACTTCCCGCCGGACGACCTTAGTCGTAGAGATATTGACGACCGCGGGAGAGACCGAACTCGCGATCTCGGTAAATGCCTTGCTCGTCTCGATTACCTGTTTCGGGACATTGGGGATTGCAGCGGGAACGTATCCCCTCTGTATTCCTGTGTATTGCCCGAGAAGATAGAAGGCCACACCCCCGAGGAGAAAGCCGATCAGCAACGTAGCGACGCCAATAACTATTTTATTTTTCATGGTTGTTTCATTATAATAATCAGACTGAGATGTTGTAAAGTATCTGTCCTTGACAAAGAAGTCACGCTAATGCTAATTTTCAAAGTTTTAGAGAGCTTCGTGATCCGGCGTTAGGGATTAGAGTTCGGCTCTCAGACGTATCAGTCCCAAAAAGTAATCCCTAATTTGCTAAGGAGGTTCAGATGTTGAAACGTTATCTCTTGGCCCCGGGGCCGACCCCTGTTCCGCCGGAAGCGTTGCTCGCCATGGCAATGCCTATCATCCATCACCGGTCGCCTGATTTTCTCCCGGTGCTCGATTCGGCCAAGAAAGGGCTCCAGTGGTTGTATCAGACAAAAAACGACGTACTCGTCCTCTGCGCTACAGGCACGGGCGGCATGGTCGGCTCGGTAAACAACTTTTTCAGCCCGGGCGACAAGGCCCTCGTGATCAATGCCGGGAACTTCGGCGAACGGTGGACCAAGATATGCAAGTCCTACAATCTATCTGTCGAGGAGATCAAGATAGACTGGGGGTACACCGTCAAACCCGAAGACGTCGAAAAGGCATTGAAAAAAGACCCATCGATCAAGGGTGTATTTGTCCAGGCCTCCGAGACATCGACCGGGGTGTACCATGACATCAAGGCGCTCGCCGAAATCGTCAGGAAATACGACAACACGATCTTCGTCGTCGATGCCATCTCTGCGCTGGTCGCCCACGACCTCAGGATGGATGAATGGGGGATCGACGTACTGATCGGCGGCTCGCAGAAGGGGCTTATGCTGCCTCCGGGACTCGCCTTTGTAGGGGTCAGCGAAAAGGCATGGAAGTTCGCCGACAAGGCAACCTCCCCGAAATTCTATTTCAATTTCAAGAAGGAGCGGGAGTCTCTTGCAAAGAACCAGACGAGCTTCACGTCGCCAGTTACGCTCATCATCGGGCTGAACGAAAGCCTGAAGCTGCTTCGCGCCGAGGGGCTCGAAAACGCCTTTGCGCGGCATGAGAGACTTTCCCGCGCCACCCGCGAAGCGATAAAGGCGCTCGGCCTCGATATGTTCACGAAGGAGTCCCCGAGCTATGCGGTCACCGCCATTAACGCGCCGGCGGGCATCGACGGACAGGAGATCTACAAGAACCTAAGGGTGAAATACGGGATCACCGCGGCGGGAGGACAGGGGCACGTAAAGGGCAAGATATTCAGGATCGCCCATCTCGGCTACGCCGGCGCCTTTGACGTGATCACGGCAATCGCGGGAGTCGAGATGGTGCTGAAAGGCATGGGACATCCCCTGAAACTCGGGACAGGTGTCGCCGTTGCCCAGGAACTATTAATGGTGTAGGAGGACGAAAGTTGAAAAAGGTTCTTGTCAGCGACAACATTTCCCCCAAGGGAGTCGAGATACTAAAAAAGGCCGGTCTTGAAGTAGATATCAAAACAGGCATGAAGCCGTCTGAACTGAAGGCCTGCATCGGCGAATATGACGGCCTCGTGATCCGGTCGGCGACAAAGGTTACGGCCGAAATCATCGAAGCCGCCGCGAAGCTCAAGGTGATCGGCAGGGCGGGCTCGGGTCTCGACAACGTCGACAAGGCCGCCGCGTCGAAAAAAGGCATCGTCGTCATGAACACACCGGGCGGCAACACAATCACCACCGCCGAGCATTCAATGGCGATGCTCTTTTCCGTCGCCCGCCTCATCCCGCAGGCCACCGCCTCGATGAAGGCAGGCAAATGGGAGAAAAAGAAGTTCATGGGCGTTGAGCTGTATCACAAGACGCTCGGCATTCTCGGCCTCGGAAACATAGGCAGTCAGGTAGCCCGCAGGGCCCAGGGGCTCGAGATGCATGTGATCGCCTACGATCCGTTCCTGAGTGAAGACAAGGCGAACGCGACCGGCATCAGGAAGGTGTCGCTCGAGGAACTCTTTGCCGAGTCGGATTTCATCACTATCCACACTCCGATGACCGCGGAGACGAAGGGCGTGATCAACGCAAAGACCATCGCCACGATGAAAACCGGGGTGAGGGTCATAAACTGCGCCCGCGGCGGCATCATCAACGAGGCGGACCTCTTCGAGGCCCTCAAGTCCGGCAAGGTCGCAGGCGCCGCCCTTGACGTCTTCGAAAAGGAACCTCCCGAAAACAACCCCCTTCTCACTCTTGACAACGTGGTCTGCACCCCCCACCTTGGCGCCTCGACCGAAGAGGCGCAGGAGAATGTCGCATTGGCGGTTGCGGAGCAGATCGCGGACTATCTCGTATTCGGGGTGATCAGAAACGCGGTGAATTTCCCGTCCATACCGAACGATCAGGTCCCGCGCCTTCAACCCTACATCAACCTCGCCGAAAAACTGGGTGGGTTCTCTTCGCAGATATTCGA
This sequence comes from Nitrospirota bacterium, assembly GCA_021814065.1. GTDB lineage: Bacteria > Nitrospirota > Thermodesulfovibrionia > Thermodesulfovibrionales > UBA6898 > Sulfobium. The sequence goes on from JAKAIZ010000028.1 coordinate 20,896, forward strand.
GGGCGGCGCCACGGAGATCACGGTGGAGTTCAGGGGCGGCGCGTCCGAGATCAATACGGCCCCGGTGACCATCGCAGCGGTGAAGGGGTTCCTGTCGCCGATCCTGCTTGAGACGGTCAATTTCGTCAATGCCCCGATCATCGCCAAAGAACGCGGGATTGAAGTCAAGGAGATAAAGAGCAACGACGCCGGAGACTACAACAGTATGATAGCCCTCAGGATCAAGGCGAAGGACCGGGAAAGTTATATCGCGGGCACCCTCTTCAGCAAGAAAGACCCTCGCGTAATCCTGATCGACGGCTTCAAGGTCGAGATTGTGCCTGACGGGGAACTCCTGCTTATGTACAATAATGACAAACCGGGGGTGATCGGCAATATCGGCACCCTCCTCGGCAAGAGCAACATCAATATCGCACGCATGCATTTCGGCAGGGAGACGGCCGGGGGAATGGCGATCTCGGTAGTCAGCATCGATGCGACCCCTTCGCAGGAGACTATCGAGGAGATCAAGCGATTGCCGAATATACTTTCCGTAAAGCACATAAGTCTCTGATGCCGGAAAAAATCAACCTATGATTGGAGAGGTCTGACATGCCCACAGTAATCGTCGTCGGCGCACAGTGGGGAGACGAAGGCAAAGGCAAACTGGTCGACGTCCTCACCGAAAAGGCAGATATCGTGGCAAGATACCAGGGAGGCCACAACGCCGGACATACCGTCGTGATCAACAACGAAAAATACGTCCTCCACCTGATACCCTCCGGGATACTCCATAAAAAAACCGTCTGCATCATCGGCAACGGCGTTGTGGTCGAACCTGCGGCACTGATCGAGGAGATCATGGGCCTGCAGAAGCGCGGCATCAAGGTCGGGAAAAACCTCCTGATCAGCAAAAACGCGCACCTCATCATGCCCTATCATATAGCCCTCGACACGGCCGGGGAAAAGATGCGCGGGAAAAAATGCATCGGAACGACCGGCAGGGGAATCGGCCCCACATACGTGGACAAGATGGCACGCACCGGGATCAGGGTCGGCGACCTTTTATATCCCGACTTTTTCATGGAGAAGATCCGCACCAATTTGAAGCAGGTCAACTTCCTCTTGAAGAACCTCTATGGATCCCAGGGCTTCAGTGCAGGGAAAATATACGACGAATATCTCGGATATGCGAAAGTGCTTAAAAACCATATCGCCGACACCGATGTGCTGATCGACGACGCGGTTTCGTTGAAAAAGAACCTCTTGCTCGAAGGGGCGCAGGGGACCCTGCTTGACATCGACCACGGCACCTACCCCTATGTGACCTCTTCCAGTTCTACCGCGGGCGGCGCCTGTACCGGGCTGGGCATAGGCCCTACCAAGATATCCAGGGTGCTCGGTGTGGTGAAGGCATACACGACAAGGGTCGGCAGCGGCCCGTTCCCTACTGAACTCTCCGATGCGACCGGTGAGGAGATCAGGAGAAAGGGTAGCGAATTCGGGGCGACCACCGGGCGGCCCCGGAGGTGCGGCTGGCTCGACACCGTCATCCTGAGGCATGCGGTCATGATTAATGGGCTGACCGGCATCGCACTCACAAAGCTCGACATTCTGGACGGCCTGGAGACGATCAGGATCTGTACCGCCTACAAATATAAAGGCAAAATATACCCGCATTTCCTGAAGGAGCTTGAAGCCTTCGAAGGGTGCACGCCCGTGTACGAAGAGATGAAGGGATGGCAGAAAAGCACGCTCGGCATTACTGAATTCAGAAAACTGCCGAAGGAAGCGCAGGCATACATACGGAGGATCGAAGAACTGGTGGGGGTAAAGGCCGACATCATTTCGACCGGCCGGAAGAGAGATGAATTGATCACGATCCGAGAACAGTTTTGAGTAAACGGCGGCACCAGCGGTTTGTCCGCCGTCTCGAGACGGAATTCTCGGCCGAGGGCAAGAATTACCGGGCGATCTCGAGCGATCTTTCCTGCAGCGGTCTTTTCATCAGAACAAACCACGCATTTACTCCGGGGACGATTCTCGACATCGTCATTCACCTTCCCGACGGGACTTCTGCAATGTTGAAAGGCAGGGTGTGCAGGGCGCTGAAGACACCGGTCGTCTCCCTCAAAAACGGCATGGGGATCGAACTCATCGAGCGGGACGCCCATTACAGCCGGTTCATGCGCACCTTTACCGGTGAATGCGAAGAAGAGACAGCCCCCCGTGCAAAACCGGAGACACCTGAAACGATACGGGAGATGCCTAAACCGGCCCAGGATGAGTTTCTGATCGTAGTCTGCGGCCAGTGCAATGTGAAAAACAGGGTAAACAAATCCAGGATCGCCTCAGGCCCCCTATGCGGGAAATGCGGGCGTCCCCTTGTCTTACAGGCTTGATCGCAAGGCTCCTACTCCAACTTTTCCCTTCAAATTGTCCCTCGTGCGATTCCCCCTCTGACAGCGTTTCCCATGCGCCCTTCTGCGACAACTGCTGGTCAGGCGTAAGGAAATACAACGGTCCTTCCTGCGCGGTATGCGCGACACCCTTTTCATCGGAGGAGGCCTTGATCTGTGCCGGCTGCATGAAAAAGCGCCCGCTCTTTTCGATGGCGATGAGCTTCGGGATCTATGAGGGCATTCTTGCCGAAGCGATCAATCTCTATAAGTTCCACGGGATAAAGAGGCTTGCGGGGCCGCTCGCGGAGTTCCTAACGGACTTCGATCCAGCGGGTATCGATGTCGTTGTCCCCGTTCCGTTAAGTATAACGGGCCTGAGAAACCGCGGCTTTAACCAGTCGCTTCTCCTTGCGAAGGCATTCTCCGACAAAAAAGGTATTCCCCTTGTCATGAACGGTCTTATGAAGTGCAGGGAAACCGGCCCGCAGATCGGGCTTTCGGCTAAAGAGCGGGCCAAGAACCTCAAAGACGCGTTCAGCGCTCCGAGACGGTTTGACGGCATGCGTGTACTGCTAGTGGACGACGTTATGACCACGGGCTCCACCGCGAACGAATGCGCAAAACAGCTTCTTAAGGCAGGCGCCGGGGATGTGTCCGTCCTGACGCTGGCAAGGGCCTCGGCGCTGTAGGCTCGGGGACAGCTCTTTACAGTTGTGGATTGATATCCTGACAAATAAGATTACGCTGAGGTCAAAGTGTCGTCATACCGAAGAAAGATTCCGGGCAAGCCGGAATGACAAGATTCAAGCATTTAATTGCCGGGTTAATAATGAACGTGTGAGCAACCTCGATTAACGGGCTTTTGCCGTAAGAAGCCCTGTCGCAGGGCTTTCACGTTTCACTCGAATCCCAGAACCGAGGCGGTTCAGATCCTGCCAGATATTTTCGGGGTCTTTACTGAACACAGTTTCAGGATCGGCCTGCAGTATGTGCCAGTCACCTCCTGAGAGCTCCTGTTCGAGCTGTCCCGCCGCCCATCCCGCATAGCCGGCATAGAGACGAAACCTCTCCCCTCCCTTTCCGCCCTGGGCCGCGCGCTTGAGCAAGCTCATACTCGTGCTCACGTATATATCTCGAAAAACATGAAGCGATTCCTCCGGCGGTACCGCAGACCGGATCAGTATGAAGCACTGCTCCATTCCCACCGGTCCCCCGACAAACGCAGTGTCCACACGCTTCTGTAACTCCTTCACGCCGGGAAACAGGGTGGAAAGCTTCACTTCGGTGGGGCGATTGATGATCAAACCCAGGGTGCCGTTTTTGTCGTAATTGATCAGGAGAATGACGGCCTCCCTGAATCTCGGGTCAGTTATGCGGCTGGTTGCGACAAGAAATTTCCCTTTGGAAGGCCTTTCGTCAGAGGACGAATCTCCCCCGGGTATGCGCTCCGGCATCCCGCGCAGCAGAAAGGGATGCTTAGCGGCGATACTATCCTCATTTACTGACGGACAAAACAGGGCAAACGACAGGAAGCCCAACAATACGCCAATAATCATGATCGAGAACGATCTTCTCATTAAAGATATCTTATATGAAACCTGACTGTTTGTCATTCGGCAAGCCACTTCTGTGCTGACCAATGCCTGCCGGCAGTTCGCTTTACATTTCTCCCCGTATTCTTGTATCTTTTTAGGATGATCGATTTACATACCCACAGCATATTCAGTGACGGCGAACTCATCCCTTTCGAACTCATACGGAGGGCCGAGGCGATCGGATATTCAGCGATCGCGATCACGGATCACATGGACTCCTCGAACATCGACCTCATCATCC
>JAKAIZ010000204.1 GCA_021814065.1 Nitrospirota bacterium
TAGGGGACCGTTTGAACATAAATCCGGATATAATGATAAGGAGGCCGACATGTGAAAAAGAGAGGCGCCGGACAGAAACCGCATCCGGCTGAAAGGTCAAGACGCAGCCGTCTCCGAAAAGGGGCGGATACCAGGAATTCATTTTCAAGAAGGAGGATCACATGAAATCAGGAAAAATAGAAGAGAAAGCTCTTAGCCTCAGAGACTTGCAGCAGCATTTCGCAGTGCTCACGGTCTCGCTGTTATGTATTCTCAGCGTAATTGCCGCATACCCACTCGCCGCACACGCCGCAGGCAAACCCGGCATGGTACGTTCCTCGGAGCAGATCGTGTCCCACTTAAAAGACCGGCTCAACCTTACGGACAATCAGGTTAATAAGATCCAGCCGATCATAGAGGCGAGCATGCAGAAGCAGGCCGCACTAAGGGATCAGATGCGCCAGCTGCGCCAGTCTACGGACGCGAAGATCAGCGCAGTCCTGACCTCTGAACAATCAAAAAAGTTCCAGCAGCTCAAAGATGAGCGGCGCGAAAGGATGCGCAGCAGAATGCACCGGCCTGGCGCGCCTTCCGAAGAACAGCCTTAATACCTCCGGTCGTTGCGTTGCGGCAGCCGGGAAAGCCGGAGAAACCCTGCAATGACAACAGGATTTATCCGGGATCACGTGAACGCAGGTGTTACGACGAGTGGCGAATCTGAAAAAGGCGGGCTGGCCCCCTGAGAGGGCCGGGATGTGTTGCAGGCAGTCTTTCCCCGGCTTTCCTGCCCGCCGCGCACCGAAGATTTTATGCGCCAAAGAAGTACATGCTCCTGAGAGCGCCCGGCCTTACCATGTCGTCCACATACATAGGTCGGGCGTTTTTTTGCGCGACACAGGGCGGTTGTTTTTTCCCCGGTCTTTGGTTTAATCTTTAAAAGAACATAAAAAACCTGCGGAAGAGGCCGCAGGTCATCACAATTCACAATTATAGAGACCGGTATCACGATGTATAAAGAACACTTCGGCCTGAAAGAGACCCCCTTTTCGATAGCACCTGATCCGCGCTACCTTTTCTTGAGTGAAGGCCACCGGGAGGCACTGGCCCATCTCGAGTTCGGGATGCGCGGCGGTGGAGGCGGGTTCGTCCTGCTCACCGGCGAAGTGGGAACGGGAAAGACGACTATCTGCAGATGCCTGCTTGAAAAAATTCCTGATGATTCTGAAGTGGCCTTCATACTGAACCCGAAGGTGACGGCCGAAGAACTGCTTGCGACTGTCTGCGACGAGTTCGGGATCCGGTATCCGAAAGGCAGCCGAAGCATCAAGATTTTTGTCGACAGGATCAACAAATTTCTTCTCGATGCACGCGCCAGGGGCCGCAAAACGATACTGATAATCGAGGAGGCGCAGAACCTCGGGTTCGATGTGCTCGAGCAATTGCGGCTGCTCACCAACCTCGAGACAAACCAGGCGAAGCTTCTCCAGATTATCATGATCGGCCAGCCTGAGCTCAGGGACATGGTTGCGAGGCCCGAACTCAGACAACTGGCACAGCGGATCACCGCCCGCTATCATCTCGGCCCGCTGACCCGCGAAGAAGTCTCATCATACATAACACACCGCCTGTCTGTCGCCGGCGGACATGCCAGACTGTTCCCTTCCTCAACGATCCGGAAGATCTTCAGGCTGACCGGAGGGGTCCCGAGGCTTATCAATGTAGTATGCGATAGGGCACTGCTCGGCGCGTATGTCGAGGGCAAGGATGTTGTCGACCGGCCGACCCTTACCAATGCGTCGCGGGAAGTCCTCGGGGAGGCAGCCCGCAAACGTTGGTTGGGGAAAAGATATGCACTACTTGCCGCCCTCCTGCTGGCTGTCCTCGGCACAGCACTGCCGGCGGCATACTACCATCTCCGTTCCGGGCATGCAAGCGACAGTCGCCGCCCTGGCGAAAATAACCTCGAGGGGGAAAAGTCGGCAGGCAGGCCCCGACTCGATACCCTCTGGTGGCTCGATGAACGGTCCCTGCCTGGTCAGAGGCTGAAGAGGCACCTGCCAGATAGAAATATTGATCGATGGTCAGTTTCGGGCCGTTTTCAGAAGCGGAAGGCCCAGGGCGAAGGGCTTGCCCGGAACCGTTCCGAGACGTCGCCTGTGCCGCAACCTGAGGCTGCGGCGCAAGAGACCGGAGATTAGCCATGTCATATATTCTCGAAGCACTGAAGAAATTGGAACAGAAACGCAGGCGTGAAGAGGGGACCCACCTGCTGTCCGATCAGCATCCGGCGGCACTTCGCCGGAAGCGGCGGTCACCTTGGCCATACCTGCTCTTCCTCGCCCTGCTCCTGAATGCAGGGCTCCTTTTATGGTGGCTCCTTCCCTGGCCGCAGCCCCAGCCCGGCAGGAGCGCACTTCAGTCACGCGAAACGATAGAGGAAGATTCACGTGCCAATGCGCTTTTCGGCCGGGAAGGCAAAAGAGACGGCAGGACGGCTTTGCCGGCGTCTTCATCCGGCATATCCATACCGCCCGCCCAGCAACGCATCGCAAATGAGACGCCTCCCCCAGCGGCCGCCCAGTATGCCGACCGGCATCCCCATGAGCCGCAGCAACCCCAGAAACGCGACCTCACGCCAGGGCAGCGCACCGTGGGCATAAATGAACTACCCCCGTCACTGAGGACGGCACTGCCGGATTTGACGATATCCGGTCATTTCTTCGATGCGAGCCCGTCGTCCCGGGTCGTGATAATAGGAGGGCGCACACTACACGAAGGCCAGGCGGTCTCGCCGGGGCTGAAACTCGAACAGATCACACGCGACGGGGTGGTCTTCAGCTATCAGGGATACCGTTTCCGGGAGGGCGTTTTTTAGGGGGAGCACTGCTTGCCGATGAGCACGGCACATTTGGAATGGGCGACAATGTTGCGGGATACGCTCCCAAGCATGCCCTTTATCCCCCGCAGCCCCCTGCATCCGACAGCGATCAAATCCGACTGAATCGTCTCGGCCGCTTTCAATATCTCCGCCGAAGGGTCTCCGACCTTCGTCATGACACTGACGTTGGCGAATTTGGCCGCGAGGAGCTTTTTCGCATCTTCGGTGATCCTTTCGGCCTCGCGTAACTCTGCGGACCTCGTCTCTGCCACGACCGCCTTGATCCTTTCGTTCACCTCCAGGACAAACCGCTGCGGTATGTCCGAGAAATCGGACCATATGACGTTCAATACGGTCACCTCCGCGCTGGACGGGAACGGGATCATCGTCAGCAGTTTTCCGGCAGCGACCGAATATTCGGAACCGTCGGTAGCTGCAAGAATCTTCATCCTTTTCGACCTGCCGCAGACCGGAAGCTTCGTGACCAGTACCGGTATCGTGGCGGCTGCGGAAACGGACTTTGTCACGCTCCCTATGAAGAGTGACTGTATGCCCTTTACCCCCCTCGCACCCATCACGATCAGGTCCATGCCGGACTTCACCGCGGCATCCACGATGTAATACCCTGCCGCGCCGTCGACTATCGCGGTGCTGAGCTTCGCACCGCAGGGCTTGAGTGTCTCGAGCGCCGAATCGAGGATCTTCGGCGCGATCTCCTTCCTGATCTCCTTAAGTGTCTCGATATAAGACTCCCGGTCGTAGAGAAAGGGGACCCAGCTGACTGCATGGAAAACCGTGATTTCGTCGTCGGGGGTGAGGTCGAGACAGGTCAGAAATTTTGCGGCGCCTTCTGAACATTCCGACCCGTCGGTAGCGAGCAGTATCTTCACGGCCCTGCCTCCTTTTTTTCATCATACCACTTCAGAGGGTTTTTACAAGCCGTCTCGAGGCCGTTTTCCGGTCATCATCTGGCATTCGCCGGTCGCTCATGATAGAATGGTTGAAGGTCCGGAAAATCTTAAACGCGGCTCTTTTCAGTTTCTGACGGCGTACCGGGAGCTTTCACCGGTTAGGAACCTGCATAGTCAACGACAACGGAAAGAGGGAAAAGATGTTCATCGTCATGATAACGCCGGAATGTGCCCCGGTGGCAAAGGTGGGAGGGCTCGGCGACGTGGTCTTCGGACTCTGCCACGAACTCGAGATGCGGGGCAACGACGTCGAGATCATACTGCCGAAGTACGACTGCATGCGCTATGACCAGATCTACGGACTGCAGCAGGTCTACAACGACCTCTGGGTCCCTTTTTATGACCGTTGGGTACACTGCTCCGTCTTCTTCGGGTTCGTTCACGGCAGAAAATGCTTCTTCATTGACCCGCACTCGGAGAAGAATTTTTTCAACAGGGGCATATTTTACGGCCAGCATGACGACCCTGAACGCTTCGTTTTTTTCTGCAGGGCCGCGCTCGAGTTCATGCTCAAAACAAACAAGCACCCTGATGTCATCCACTGCCACGACTGGCAGACCGGGATCGTTCCGGCCCTCCTCTTTGATATTTACAAGCAATACGGCATGACCCACCCCAGGGTATGCTATACACTCCACAATCTCAAACATCAGGGTGTCACAGGCGAGTTCATACTGCGTGCGGCCGGCCTGAACAGGCCGAACTATTATATCCATCCCGACCGTATGCAGGACAATTTCAACCGCCCGGCAGTGAACCTGATGAAAGCGGGGATCGTCTATTCGAATTTCGTCACCACCGTGTCTCCGAGCTATGCGCAGGAAATCCGGCATACAGACCTCTCTTACGGCCTGGGCCGTACCCTCGACGTCCACGGCGGAAAATTCGGCGGGATCCTCAACGGGATTGACTACGACGTCTGGAACCCCGAGATCGACGGGCATATCGCCTGCCGCTACAGCATCGCGACGATCCAGGACAAGTACAGGAACAAGGAAGCCCTCAGACACCGGCTCCTGCTGCAACAGGTATACAAACCGATCGTGTCGTATGTCGGAAGGCTGGACCATCAGAAAGGCGTCGAGCTGATCAGGGACGCGATATTCTATTGCCTGGCGAACGACTGTCAGTTCGTACTCCTCGGATCGAGCGAGGACCGGGGGATCAACCACTACTTCCGTCAGCTCAAACTACACCTGAACGACAACCCTGATTGTCATCTCGAGATCGGATTCGACGAGGAACTCTCCCATCTCATCTATGCTGGCGCGGACATGATCATCCTGCCGAGCCTCTTCGAGCCCTGCGGCCTGACGCAGATGATATCACTGAAGTACGGCACCGTTCCTGTCGTGCGGGCGACCGGCGGGTTGAAGGACACGGTCTTCGACGCGGACTATTCCGACAAGCCTTATCACGAGCGCAACGGCTACGTCTTCAACGACTTCAATTTCCAGGGGCTTGAGTCAGCGATGCGGCGCGCAATCGGCATGTGGTATTCCTACCCTCATTATTTCAGGGAGCTCATTGCGAACGGCATGCGCTACGACTTCTCATGGAACCACCCCGGCCGGCACTACCTGAACGTCTACGAGTAT
>JAKAIZ010000205.1 GCA_021814065.1 Nitrospirota bacterium
GAAAATGCCCTTGCAACAAGCATTTCAGACTATCGGCGAACGCTCATTTATGCTCGAAAACAAAAACCAGTTGAATTTATTCAGTTCTTAACCGGACACTAGTGATATCATATGCTGATTAAATTGTATCCTCTTTTCAGGTTATGTCAAAAACAGCAATTTAATTTTCGAAGGGTATGTCGTCAGCTGGTCCCGTAGCTCTGTTTCATGGTTCACTGTTCACGTGCTTTGCGACATTCTCGCCTCACGACTCATTAGTTACTATTCATTGTTTTCTCCCTTTACATCCTTTCCGATTCTTCTAACGAGAGGCATCTGGAATTAAGGGAATGCAATAGGCTCCCAGAATGCCGCGCCAGGGATGAGTTTGGTGGGTCATGTTTCTTGCAGTTGCCTCCAAAGTGTGATATTTTATCGACATGTCGCGACCCCCGGCGGACTCTGGAGAAGGAACCAGCCACTTCGGGGTCGAAACAGTCTGAGACAGACAAAACGGTCGAAGGGCAGGGGAAAGTCAGCGAGTGGTTGTGGGGCACCAAGCGCCGGCAGAGCATGGTAGAAACGATGGCAAAACAGGCCGCACGCACCGTAGGAGGCCAGATCGGCCGGCAGATTTTACGCGGCGTGCTGGGCGGCATATTAGGCGGATCGCGCCGCCGGTAGCGGTTCCCACATCGCCAGTGGCCTCCAACAAGAAAGAGGAGGGGCGTGCAAAGAACCGCCGGGTGGAATTGGTGGCACAATAAATTTGGGGAGAATTACGTCAGGCGTTATGAGGAAGGGCGGAGCCGTAGACGGCGTTCCCTACCGCGTCATCCATGAACGGGAGCGAACGGAGAGGAGCGCATAAGGGAATATCCAGAAGAGGGTAAAGGCCGAAAAATAGGAGTAGAGGATGCCGTAGATGAAATCCCACGATCTTTCGGAACGGAGATAATACAGCGTATTGAGGAACGACATTAGTCCGATTGCGAAAAGCAGCCGGAGGATAGTCGCCGGGTCGTGCATGCACTTAAAGACGAGCAGCCCGAGCACCGCATAGCTGATCGGAAAGCGCAGGTTCCGCACGCAGACATCCACAAGCGTGATAAGGCGGGACAATAAGGGCCGCTTCCAGAGTACCTTGAAAAGCCGCAGTTCTTCCTTTATATAACTTCTCTCCCACCTCAGGTACATCCTGCTCATTTTTGTATACGTAGCGGGAGCCACTGTATGGACGACGGCCGTTCTTTGGTAGACCGTATCGTACCCTTCGGATAGTATGAAGTTAGTCATAGAACGGTCTTCCCCGTATGTGCAGGACTCGCCGAGGAAGGTCTGTTTCATCCAGCGCCCGAGCACCTGACGAATAGCCGACAGGCGGTAGGCCGAAAGGGCCCCGGGGCAGCAGTAGACGGCGCCGTATGTAGACTGCGCGGCGCGGAGAAAATCAAAGGACAGAATGAACCGCACGTGAAGCATCCGGGGAATAATCCCCTCCTCCTTGTTGAAGACGGAGACTTTTCCGGCTACCGCCCCTACCCTTGGATTGCGAAAAGGGCCCGCAATGGACAGAAGGGTGTCGCGCTCGATCACGCTGTCGGAGTCGATGGTGACGGCTACCTCCCCCTCTGCCCGCTGAAATCCCTCTTCGAGGGCTGCACGCTTGCCCCGATTTTCAGGAAACCGGATCGGCTTTACCAGCCCCGGGTGGCGAAGGGCCGCCCTCATGATGTAGTGCCAGGTATCGTCTTTACTACCGTCATCGATGACGATAAGTTCCAGCTTTTCACGAGGGTAGCTCGCTGCCGCTACGGAATCGATCGATTTTTCGACCATTTGCCCCTCATTGTATGCCGGGATGATCACAGTTACGGAGGGCGCATTGTTCCATGTAGCGGAGGCGGCAGGTCTGTACCAAAACCACAGAATAGTTCTGAATACCAGAAGAAGGGAGCCCATCGTTGCCCAGATCACACTCGGACGGACGATGAAGCGGGTCCACTGGGCCGTCCTTGCGTACTGCAATACAGGCTGGAAGAGATTCGAGAAAATACTGGCGTAAACGATAAAAAAGAGCGCAGCGACGATAGAGGCAATAATAGTCAAGTCCCAGAGGATCTTAAATGGCTCCGCCGGGATGTCCGCAGGGTTGTCGGGAAGATTTCTGACCTTCTCAGTATACATTGTCTTTTTCCTTTATCGAGTATTGGGAGTGGGCTATCCATCGACTGAGAGGAGAGAGCTGCTTTGCAGGTCATCCCACGGCTCAATCACGCAACGTACCCCAATAGAATGGCCGCCTGTCAAGTTATAGATTAATGTCTGATGAAACAGATTGTCAAATTAAACAAATTTCATTTCACTCGTCTCGCTTGGCCCCGACAAACCAGTCGCTCTTGTCCGCAAACAGCGCATTGAAGGTTGTCAGCGAACCATAGCACCTTGTGATATATTGCTGCAGGTCCGCTTTTTCTGCGTCAGTCAGACCCTTGTGGGAATTGATGTTCTGTTCGAGGACCCTCAGTTGGTTGCGGATCATCACGATTTTATGGAAGAAGGTATCGATCGGGACGGTCTTTCCCTGTAACTCCGGCTTCCCCGGTTTTAGTTCCATCTCTCCGCCTTCCCATTTTGCGGCCAGAGGGGGAGCAGCGCCGACAAGACCCTCTTCGAGCAGGACCTCCCTGATCGCGTCTTTCAATTCATCCGTTTCCATACCTCTTCCTTCCTTCTCCTGATACGGAACATCCGACAGTTCGTCAGCTGCCGCAGGCAGTTCAAACAATTTCACGCCGCCCTTGATGAAGTCCACGATGAGCCTTGCCTCCTCAATATTGACAACTCTCCCCGCGCCGAAGACTTTGTGATGCACCACCTGTCCGTTATGGAATTTGTCCGTCATAAAACCTCCGTAGAGCGCCAAGGCATGCTTTATTATCCACAAAAAAGAGATGAAAGAACAATAATTGAGTGATGCAATAGTATTATCCTCTTGCGTCATTACACGACCTGATCGGGCAATCCAGGTTAAGATCTGGATTCTCTCTCCGACCGGTCAGGCCGGAAGGAATAGGCACACTACAAGGCTAAGACATTCATAATGCGGGAATCATGCATTAACCATAATACGCCGAAGCAGCATGTGTAGGCGTCCGCTTTTATGTTATTATTTATACTTCATGGAACAGAGACTTCAGAAGATAATCGCAGAGATGGGCATCGCCTCTCGCCGGAAGGCGGAGGAGCTGATCATGGAAGGACGCGTGACCGTGAACGGGCAGCCCGCGGTCATCGGGATGAAGGCCGATGCGCTTAGGGACCATATCAAGGTGGATGGAAAGCTCCTGGTGACGCCCGAAAAAAAGGTTTACTATATATTCAATAAGCCGAGGGGAGTGGTCACTTCTATCGGCGACCCGCAGGGTAGGCCGACGGTGAACGATTTCCTGAGGGGCATCAGACAGAGGGTCTTTCCGGTCGGCAGGCTCGACTACGATTCCGAAGGCATGCTCTTTCTCACCAATGACGGGGATTTTGCGCACGCTGTGCTCCATCCCTCCAAAAAGATACCGAAGACCTACCTTGTGAAGTTGAAGGGCGTTCTGGAAGAGGAGGACATCGAAAAGTTAAGAAACGGGATAAAGATCGAAGGCGGAATGACTGCGCCCGCGAAGGTGAAACGGCTGAGGAAGACCGAGAACAATTCCTGGATAGAGATGACGATATACGAAGGAAAAAAGCGGCAGATCCGGAGGATGCTCGAGAGGGTCGGCCACCCGGTCATCAGATTGATGAGGGTGAGGATCGACGGCATCGAGATGGGAGATCTGGGTCCCGGAGCATACAGACGGATGACCGCGGAAGAGATGAAGAAGATAAGCAAAGAATTGCAATTGGGGGAGGCGGCATGATTCGCGATAAAGGGTGCGGAGAGCTGAACGAAGGCGACATACAGTCGGTGCTGACGATCGCGGGATGGATCTTTAGGCGAAGGGACCACGGCGGCCTGATATTCATAGACCTGCGGGACAGGAGCGGCCTGTGCCAGGTGGTCTTCAGCCCGGACGTTGCGGCCGATGTCCATGAGCGCGCCCACGACCTGAGGGCCGAGTATGTGATTGCTGTGACGGGCGAGATCAGGAGAAGACCCGCTGGCACCGAGAACCCGAACATCCCTACCGGCATGGTCGAGATGTATGCGAAGAAACTCGAGGTGCTGAACGAAGCGGCGCCGCTGCCGTACAACATGGAGGAGGCTGCCGAGGCCGGCGAGGCCTTGCGGCTGAAGCACAGATATCTCGATCTGAGAAGGCCCGAGATGCAGAAGAACCTCATTATGCGCCACCGCATCGCAAAGATCACGAGGGACTACCTCGATGAGCGCGGCTTTCTCGAGATCGAGACGCCGATGCTCACGAAATCGACGCCCGAAGGCGCGAGGGACTATCTTGTGCCGAGCCGCCTGAACCCGGGCCAGTTTTACGCGCTTCCACAGTCTCCCCAGCTCTTCAAACAGATCCTCATGGTCGCGGGTCTCGAAAGATATTTCCAGATCGTCAAGTGCTTCCGTGACGAGGACCTCAGGGCAGACCGCCAGCCGGAGTTCACCCAGGTGGACCTGGAGATGTCCTTCGCCGACAGGGAAGAGATACTTTCTCTTATGGAAGGGCTAATGAAACAGCTCTTCAAGAGTGTGCTCGATGCCGACATAGAAACTCCCTTTCCGAGGTTGAGTTACCGGGAGGCGATGGACCGGTTCGGAAACGACAAACCGGACCTGAGGTTCGGCCTTGAGCTGAAGGATATGGCCGATCTCGCTTCAACGGGTACGTTCAAGGTATTTCTCGATGCACTCGCTTCCGGTGGGTCCGTAAAGGCGATAAACGGCAAAGGCATGGCCGGCCTTTCGAGGAAAGAGATCGACACCCTGACCGCCGAGGCCCAGTCTTTCGGGGCGAAGGGGCTTGCCTGGATCAAGGTGAAGGGCGGGTTCGAATCGCCTATCGCCAAATTCTTCCCGGAAGATGTGCTGAAGGAGATGGCGGCCCGCCTGGAGGCTGCAGACGGGGACCTGATGATGTTCGTTGCCGACAAACGGAAGGTAGTCTATGACGTCCTCAGCCGGATGAGACTCGAACTCGGCAGGAGACTGAATCTCATCCAGCCCGGATACCGGTTCTCATGGATACTGGATTTTCCACTTCTCGAGTGGGACGAGGATGAGGCGCGGTTCCAGGCAATGCATCACCCTTTCACATCTCCCGCGGACGAGGACATCGCCACGATGCTCGATGGAGATATCAACGACAGGGGAATGCTCTCTTCGCTGAAGGCGAAGGCCTATGACGTCGTGTTGAACGGTTATGAGATTGGCGGGGGGAGCATCCGTATCCACCGGCAGGACGTCCAGAAGAGGATGTTCGATCTCCTGGGGA
>JAKAIZ010000206.1 GCA_021814065.1 Nitrospirota bacterium
TCTGTTCCTTCCTCCCCTCGCTGCCGAAAACCACCCAGCAGTACGGCAGGGGGGGGCTGCCAAACTCCTTCTCGGCAATCTCAATTATCTTTTTTACGAGCCGGTCGTTGATTTCAGTAATGATGCGGGTAATATTGCTCGCCTTCGCTCCCTCCTTCAGCAGGAGCCCCACTATTTCGTTCGTTTTCCTTGCGGCAGGGGCAAGCCCGTCAATCGTCTGCTGGCTCTCTATCTCCCGGACCAGCGAAATCGGGGACGTCCCCTGCAGCATCATAAGATCGTGGTTCGTGACGATCCCTTTCAGTTTGCCCTGGTCTACTACGAGCAGGTGGTGGATATTGTAACGGATCATCTTCAGGAGCGCCTCGAAGCAGTAGTCACGGGCCTCTGACTTTATGAGGGAAACGCTCATGATATCGGAAACCTTCTCGTTTCCCGTCCTGCCCTTGGATACGACCTTGTCTCTCAGGTCCCTGTCTGTGACGATGCCGGCGGGGATCCCCTCTTCATCGACAATTACGAGGGAACTGTAATGGCGTTCCGACATGATTTCCGCCGCCTTCCTGATCGAGATAGTCTGCGGGGCGGTCATTACGTTCCTGGCTGCGATCTCACCCACCGGCGTGGTAAAGAGAAGCTTGTCACCTCCACCAAAGAGCAGGCTCTTATTGTGCATCTCCTCGTACGTCTTGTCGATGAACTTGTTTAGGAAGGACTTCAGAAAAAACTCGGTAAAGGCCGGAACGGAATCGACGAGTTTCAGGATCGCCGCCTTGTTCAGGAGATAGCAGATCGTATCGTCGACCGCAACGACGTTCGCCCTGGATTTGTCGCCTCCGACAAGCGACAGGAGACCGAAAGAGTCACCCTCGCTCCGGTAATCGATAAGGACCTCTTCACCCTTATCCGCTTTAATGAAGACCTTTACGCCGCCCTTTTTTATAATGCGCAGATATTCGCTCGGAGGCCCGTCCTGATGAAGTATCATCGAACCCTTGGGATAAAACTCCATCGAGAGTCCGCCAGCTATGCCTTGCAGCGTCTTCTCTTCAAGAAATTGAAAAGGCGGCACATTTTTCAGAAATTCTATGACGTCTTCCGTTATCAATTCCATTCCGGTAAAGCAATTGCAATGCCCGAAACAGGGAAGCGGCCAAGAAAGATGAAACTAATTTAATTTCAAGGAGATCCGCACGACAAGCTAAAGTTATGGCGTGACTTATAGATAACACCGGAAGTTTAGGCGAGAGACTCGACGTCACTATTGGTAACGTTAGCCCTGTTTAGGGGTAAAACGCTTTGTTTTTAATATGTTACAGTGAGTAACTAATGGTTACATCAGGAGACATAAACGTGTAATAAAGTAATAGCCATTTACTCGCGCAGAATGCCCCACCTTTTTCTCTTCTCCCACAGAGACTTCCTTGTGATGCCCAGCATGTAAGAAAGCTTCTGTTCACCATAACTGCTCTGGTAGTGCAGGATAAACTCCTTCGTATACTCCTCGATCGAGAGCACCCTTTCGACGGACTCGGTAGAAAAAGTGGCCGAATCCGCCGTCCCTTCCGGCAGATGCTCCGGCGAAATGGTATTACCGTCCGCAATGAGCACCGCTCTCTCGATTATATTTTGCAGTTCTCTCACGTTCCCTGGCCACGGATAGTCCATCAGGAGTTTAAGGGTCGCGTCGTCGATAAAATTCACATTTTTGCCGATTTCTCCAGCATATTTGTCGAGGAAATGCCGCGCAAGGATGATGATGTCTTCCTTTCTCTCCCTGAGCGGCGGCAGTCTCAGCATCACCACGTTGATCCTGAAATAAAGATCTTCGCGGAACTTACCTTCTTTAACGGCGTTCAGTAAGTCCTTGTTCGTGGCGGTCACGAACCTGATATCTATGCGCTTGCTCTGGATACCGCCTAGGGGCCTGATCTCGTGATCGTCGATGACCCTGAGGAGTTTCGCCTGGAGCGCAGGGGTGAGGTCTCCTATTTCATCCAGGAAGACTGTGCCGCCGTCCGCCTCCTCGAAGAGTCCTCTTTTGGAACTGACCGCGCCTGTGAACGCGCCCTTTACATACCCGAACAGCTCGGACTCGAGGAGGTTTTCAGGGATTGCCGAGCAGTTGATCGGAACGAACGCCTTGTCCTTGCGTGAACTGTTATAGTGGATTGCCCGGGCAAACAGTTCCTTGCCGGTGCCCGTTTCGCCGAACAAAAGCACGTTGCTTCTCGAGTCGGCAATTTTTTTCACCTCGGTAATAAGGTTTTTTATGACCTTGCTTTCTCCTACGATCTTATCGAAGTCATACCGGTCTCCGATCTGCTTTTTCAGGAGGACGTTTTCACTCCGGAGGGCCCTTTCCCTCAGCGCGTTCCTGACGATCCTCTTTATTTCCTCATGAATGACGGGTTTCACGATGTAATCATATGCGCCGGCGCGCAACGCCTCAACGGCGGTTTCCAGCGAAGCGTATGCAGTCATGACGATCACGATCTGTTCGGGGTTGGCCTCTCCGCATTTTTTCAACAGCTCGATGCCGCTCATGCCTGGGAGAATTATGTCAGTAATGATCAGGTCATAGGTCCTGCCTTCCAGCGTCCTCAGCGCCGCTTCGCAACTTTCGGCAGAGTCCACGTCATACCCTTCACGCAGAAAAACCCGCTTCAGGGACTCCCGCAGGGTACTTTCATCTTCCACAATCAGCAGCCTCTCAGCCATGCCTTCCCTCGCCGCTCCATCTGAGTTTCTGGAGCATCACCGGCGTCATAACGGTAGTAATCAGTGACATCAACACGACACACACATAGAGATCCTGTGTGATCGCCTTTGAGGTGAGGCCGATCAGCGCGATGATCATCGCCACCTCCCCACGGGGAACCATCCCGAAGCCGATCGCGAGCGACTCGGAAGTGCTGTAGCCGGCCAGCCTGGAGGACAGCCCGCATCCAAGAATCTTCGTCGCCACCGCAACGAGCAAGAGCACAACCATGAAGGGGAGTATCGGCATTGACAAGGCCCTCAGGTCGACGAGTATGCCGAGGCTTACGAAGAAGATGGCGCCGAATACGAAGTGGAGATACTCCGCGCCCTCCTTCAGCCCCTTGCTGTGCCTGAACCGCACACCCTCGAGCACCGCACCCGCAAGAAAGGCCCCGACTATGGCGGAAAGTCCGACGACTTCCGCGGCAGAGGCATAAAGGAAGCAGAAAGTCACCGCCATCATGAAAAGGAATTCCGGATACCTCTTTGCCACCGTCTTTTCGTCCATCCGCGTAAAGAACGCCTTGACCTTAGGCCCGGCGAGGATGCCGGCCGCCATAAAGAGAATTGCCTTGACGGCGCTCCCTGCCAGCGCACGGAACGAAAGATCGCCGCCGACCGTCTGGACGACCACCGACAGCGCCATCAATCCGAGGACGTCGTCTATAACCGCGGCCCCGATAATGGCCTTCGCGGCGGCGCTGTTAAGGCTCTTCCTCTCCTCAAGCACCTTAGCGGTAATGGCAATGCTCGTCGCCGTCAGGGACACGCCGATGAACATCGATTCCCTGAATTCATACCCGAAGAGGACCCCCGTGACATAACCGGCGATCCAGGGGAGAAGCAGTCCGGACAGCGCTATGAAGAAATACTTCATCCGGTAGACATCACGTATCCTGAATTCGAGACCGACCGAGAACATCAGAAGGATAGCTCCGAGATGGGCAAGCACGCTGATTGCATCGGTATACCCGATTAGATTCAACATGCTCGGCCCCATGACGACCCCAATCAGGATTACCCCGACGACCGACGACTGGTTGAAGCGGGACGAAAGAAGATAACCCCCCAGGGCAAAAAACAAACCAAGGCTTATCTGCAGCTCAATGCTTGGCATTGTCTCTCGGCCTTCCTCCCGTTGCGAGCAAATAGAATTCCGGTTATTTAACCGGCAGACGGATCGTGAATGCCGCCCCCTGGCCTTTCCTGCTCTTTACAGAAATCGACCCATTATGCTCTTTGATTATACCATAGCAGATGCTCAGCCCAAGCCCGGTTCCCTTCCCCAGCGGTTTCGTCGTGAAAAAGGGATCAAAGATCCTGTCTATTACGCCTTCTTCAATGCCGGTCCCCGTGTCGCTTAGGACAATTTCGACGGACCCCCGTTTCATCTTGACCGAGACCGACAACTTTCCCCCGTCCGGCATCGCGTCCAGCGCGTTAAGCATCATATTGAGGAAAACCTGTTGCATCTGATCGGGGTTGATGGCGACCGGCGGGATATCATCGATCTGCGCTGCAAGCTGGATATTTTTGAACCTCTTATCGTACTTGACAAGACCTATCGTACGGTCGAGTATCTCGGCGATGCTGCATATAGTCTTCTCCCTCGTCGAAATCCTGGCGAAGTCGCCCAGGCTTCTGACGATCTTGGCTATCCTTTCGATATGGCTGTTGATCGTCTTCAGCGATTCCGCAGTAAAATCATCTTCTCCCTCCGGCTCCGATGCAAGCACCTTCAGTTCCTGGACCAGCGAGGAAATCGACGCAAGCGGGTTGCCGATCTCATGGGAAATCCCTGCAGTCAACTTGCCGAGACTCGCGAGCTTCGAGGCCTGTACCAGTTGCTCTTCCATCTTTTTTTTCTCGGTAATGTCCTCGAGGATGACCACATATCCGCCGGAGGGGTCTTTGAGTGGAGACAGATTCATCTTGAAAGACTTGAATGCCGGGGTTTCGACAATCGCTTCGTGCTGTCTCCCCTGTACGAATACATCTCCCGTCAGCCAGGGAAGAAGCCCCACGATGGACCGGTTGAACGCTTCCTGCTTCCGGATATCGGTGATCGCCTCCATCTCCCGGTTCCAGTATTTCACCGCAAGCGCCGAATCTACTGTAGCGATCCCGACAGAGGCGCTCTCGATGATATTTTCGCTGAATTCCTTGAGGTAGGCCAGGTTCCTGTTCGCCTCGGCGAGCTCCTGGCGGGAGAGCCTTAGCGTGCCGGTCATCTGTTTGATCGAATTCGACAGCTCGCTTCGCTCCCTTTCCGTCAAAGTCAGTTTGTCTTCGAAAATTATCGTTGCGATGGCGGACCCTACCGCACCCGAAAGAACTCTTTCGGCCTCGTTCCGCAGCAGGATGAAGTCTTTCTCTGAGAGCGACTCCCCCCTGATGCCGTGTCTGGCCGTGAAGCCCTCGACCACCTCCCTGGCCTCTCTTCGGCCGATATACTGTTCCAACAGGTCCTGCACCCGACGGATGTCGTAACTGCTGGCTGAAAGAAGAATCTTAGGGGAGTAGGAATCCACTACCATCAGTGCCTGCCGCTCCTCTTCAGCGTTTTGCTTCGTGAAGATCGATATCCCGACGTAAAGGAAGAGGTTGATCGAAAGACCCCAAAAGAGGGAATGACTCCATCTGTCGAGGTCTT
>JAKAIZ010000029.1 GCA_021814065.1 Nitrospirota bacterium
GGAAAACCTGGTATGGTCCGCTGGATATTTTGTTTCGACAGTAGGCCTGAATGAGGAACAGATTATCAAATATGTCAAATGGCAGGAAAGCCAGGATTCAGGTCAAGCGAAGCTTGTTCTGTGAAAAGTGCCACGGGCTTGCCCGTGGGTATCTACGAGGATCGACAGCCATCGTGTTTGTGTGTCGGCAAGAAATGTAGTCGACGTATTCAGAAAGACAAAACGCCAGTTACTAACATCGACGAAATAATCTGTTTTTCCGAAATAATGCTCGAAAAAGGCCGGATATACGCCGTTAATTCTGAAATTGATGCTATGACCTCCCGGCGTATGATAATAAGGAATGTCCCGATCCCAATATGGCGCAAGTTCGGCTATATATTTTCCCCATTCGTTTCTTCTCCCAAATTCCACGGAGTCGCCAAGGTTCACCATGAAGAGCGGCCTCGTGTCCTCGGCATTTTCCAGCAGAGCAATGCGGGGAAGTGAACTCCATCTCATATCTCCCAAAACAGCGAAGGCAAAGGAATTGCCTTGAGCATGAAGAATGTTTCTTTCTCTTTCGATCCCGAGAGACGGAAGAGGCGTAGTTGCAGGGATAGCTTCAAATCCTCCCCTTTTATTCATTTGATATAGATAAATGACGGCCGTGGCCAAAGGCAAGGCCAACTCCAAATAGCAAAGAGAGGACTAAGGAGCCCGCAAGCACATAAAAAATGCGTCTACCCATATTCTTATTTAACAGAATTGAATTGAAGAAAATATGAATTCCATTCTCCAACGCAGTGAAACAAAGCCTTTTCAGAAGAGATCGGGCATGACAATTTATGCTATCCATGATATAAATAATAGAAATAGGCAAGGTACTGACTCGCTAAAGCGGAAAGAATTGGCCTAGGGGGAGACAGGAATCATGAAGAAAGACCCCGTATGCAATATGATGGTAGACGAAAAGACAGCCGTAACGGCGGACTGTGATGGAGAGCGATATTATTTTTGCTCTGAAAGATGCAGGGACAAATTTCTTAAGGAACGGTCCTGCAAGCTCCCGCGCACTTCGTATGACCTCATTGTTATCGGCGGTGGACCTGCGGGCCTCACTGCTGCGGTATATGCGGCGACACTGAAGATGGAAGCCTTTCTCATTGCCAGAGACCTCGGGGGCCAGGCAATCGACAGTACAAAGATAGAGAATTATATGGGGTTTGATTTCATCACCGGCCCCGAACTTGTGGAGAAGTTCCAGTATCAACTGATTCACTCCCATTATATAGACCATCTTCTCGGCGACGTGGAGAAAATCGAGCCGGTCCATGAAGGTTTCAATGTAGTAGCCTCCGATCTCAACTCCTATTTCGCAAAAACAGTCATTCTGGCAACTGGCATGACAAGAAGAAAGCTGCACGTGGAAGGCGAGGATCGGTTCCAGCGAAAAGGCGTTTTTTATGGGAACATTCAGGACCTCTCTTTTGTTCAGGGAGCTGATGCGGCGGTAATAGGGGGAGGAAATTCGGCGATGCAGATCGTAGAAAACCTTCACACCATTGCAAAGAGCATATACCTCATTTCCGATTCGAAACTCACGGCAGACGCCTCGATAGTCGAAAGGGTCTCGCAGTTTGAGAATCTCGTGAAGTACGAGAGATTCAAGGTTGTCGAATTTTCAGGCGAAGATGCGGTCTCGGAAATCTCCATAAGAAAATTAGCGGAAGAAGAAACAGTCAAACTGCCGATAAAGGGAATATTTATCGCCATCGGTCTTCAGCCCAACGCCGCCCTTGTGTCCGATCTCGCAGAACTGAATGAGCGAGGTGAAATCGTCATCAATTCCGACTGCTCGACCTCTTGTCCCGGGATATTCGCCGCGGGCGACGTCACCACCGCCTTCGGCAAAAGGATCGTTATCGCATCCGGAGAGGGGGCCAAGGCGGCCCTTGCCGCGAGGCAGTATATTCTGAACCTGAAAAAGAAGTGAGCGCCGTCAGATGAACGATTACAGTTTAGCCCTTCTCAGCCTAAGGGCAATGAGGCAAATACCTTCGCTTCAGAAGCGCTAATTTCAGGACTGTTCTTCAGCGCCTCATCGATTAGGCCCTGGAGCTTCAGCTAATCAGCGGGCGCGGTTCCGCAAAGGGATAGAAAAAGAGCGAAGAGATAGCGCGATGAGCATGGCGCAACAGGCCGTACGTGGTATTTCACCGTATTTGGACCCCGCCGCGCTAACCATCGCTGCACTTTACTTGGCATCAACAGTGAACTCCACAGTTGAAGTCTTGCCTGCCCGAACAATCTTGACCGCAATGTTCCATGGACCTGCGACGGGGAGGTCCATCTTCGCCTTGTATTGACTCTCTTTAAGTTCGGCGTCCGTCTTATAGTTCATCGCAGGCATCCCGGGCATTGCCGGCATGGAATACTCCACTGCCACTTTTGCATCTGTGGCATGATGCCCCGATGCGTCCGTGACTTCGATACTCACGTTATTATTACCCACAACGGGAGGGTTTTTGTCGATCTTTACCACCACATTGTATTCGCCAGCCTTTTTCTTCACCTCATAATTCCTTGCGCATGCAATTCCTGCCACCAAAAACGTGATCAAAACAGGTACCACTATTTTTTCCATTATCAACCTCCTAGCGTTTATATTTCTTCTCGACTAAGTCCATGATTATCTTTAGGAAAATCTTTGTCCATTAATATTAAAGGTCTCATAATTGAATGCACATTCCCGGAAGATCTCCCCTCGCCCCTCTTTTCCTAAGAGGGGTGAATACCTCCCTTTGGCAAAGGGAGGTTAGGAGGGATTTTCTGATAATCATGTGCATACTATTTCGAGACTGTTAATAACTCTTGCCAAGAAGCCTGAGCTTCTCAGACGTGACATTTGTGAACCTGCTCCTTTTATATCTTCGCCCGCCGCAATCTCAGGGCATTGCCCACCACCGATACCGAACTGAAGCTCATAGCCGCAGCCGCAAATATGGGGCTGAGCAGGATGCCCACAAAGGGATAAAGAATGCCGGCGGCGACAGGGACGCCGAGGGCGTTATAGGCAAAGGCCCAAAACAGGTTCTGTTTGATATTGCGCATAGTGGCCCTGCTCAACCTTCTCGCCCGCACAATCCCTCGCAGATCGCCCTTCACCAGGGTCACCCCCGCGCTCTGCATCGCCACATCCGTCCCGGTCCCCATAGCAATGCCTACCTGCGCCTGGGCAAGGGCCGGCGCGTCATTGATGCCGTCTCCTGCCATTGCAACGATCTTTCCCTGCGCCTGGAGTTTCTTGACGATCTCGGCCTTCTGATCGGGCAGGACTTCGGCGATCACCTCGTCGATGCCAAGCTTCTTTCCGACGGCCTCGGCAGTAGTCTTGCTGTCGCCCGTAAGCATAACGACCCTTATTCCTTCCAGATGAAGTTTCTCTATCGCCTCGGTTGTTGTTGCCTTGATCGGGTCTGCCACACCAAGGAGCCCTGCAGCCTTTCCGTCCACAGCGACGAACATAACGGTTTGTCCCTCCTTGCGCATGGATTCCGCCTTGTCCGGCAGTTCTCCCGGCGCAATGCCGAGCTCTTCGATGAGTTTCCGGTTTCCAAGGGCAACCTTCCTTCCGTCAATCAGACCCGTTACCCCGCGTCCGGTTAGAGATTCAAAAGACTCAACCTTTGAAGATAAGATATCCCTTTCCTTCGCGCCGGCGACGATCGCCGCTGCCAGGGGGTGCTCACTTCCCATCTCGATGCTCGCAGCGAAGTGAAGAAGCGCCTTCTCATCGAATTCTGCTGCGGCGACCACGCTCACCAGTTTCGGCTTTCCTTCGGTGAGCGTACCGGTTTTATCAGTGACAAGGGTATCAACGGTCTTCATCACCTCGATGGCCTCTGCGTTTTTAAAAAGGACTCCGCCTGTTGCTCCCTTGCCCATCGCAACCATGATGGACATAGGAGTTGCCAAGCCAAGCGCACAAGGGCAGGCAATGATCAATACCGCAACAGCGTTGACAAGGGCATAAACCATGCGCGGCTCCGGCCCGATCCATGCCCAAACCACGAAGGTGAGAACCGCAATACTGACTACGATCTGGACAAAGTAGCCGGCAACGATGTCCGCCAATTTCTGGATCGGCGCACGGCTTCGCTGAGCTTCAGCCACCATATGTACTATCTGCGCCAGAAGTGTCTCGGCCCCGACCTTTTCAGCCTTCATTATCAGCGAGCCGGTACCATTCACTGTTGCGCCGATCACCCGGTCACCTGACTGCTTCATTACCGGGATCGGCTCACCAGAGATCATGGATTCATCCACGCTGCTCGATCCTTCGGTGACGGTACCGTCAACCGGGATCTTTTCACCCGGCCTCACGCGGAGGAAGTCTCCTACCCTGATCTGTTCGAGCGGAACATCCTCTTCATTTCCGTTTTTTATCCTGCGCGCGGTCTTCGGTGCAAGCCCGAGAAGAGCCTTGATCGCTGCCCCTGTCCTGGTCCGCGCCCGGAGTTCGAGCACCTGACCCAGGAGTACGAGGGCAGTGATGACCGCTGCAGCCTCGAAATAGACACTGACCTCCCCGCCTTCCCCGCGTCATTCCGCGGGGAAGAGCCCGGGGAGAAGCGCCCCAACAAGGCTGTAAACATATGCAACGCCGACGCCCAGCCCGATAAGGGTAAACATGTTCGGATTCCAGGTGACGACGGACTGCCAACCCTTGACAAAGAAAGGCCATGCCCCCCAAAGTACCACAGGCGTTGCGAGGACCAATTCGAGCCATTTCATAACCCCGGCCGGAATAACACGGTCGATTACGGATAGACCGGGAATATAATGGCGCATGGCGATTAGGACTAGGGGGATCGTGAGTACGACGCTGACCTTGAACCGCCGCGTCATGTCTATGAGTTCAGGGTTCTCCTCCTCTTCGGCGGTCACTGTTTTCGGTTCAAGCGCCATGCCGCAGATCGGACAGCTGCCGGGCGCATCGCGGACGATCTCGGGGTGCATCGGACAGGTCCATTCGGTCTTACTGACGGGAATTGACGGCTCCGCCGGCTCCAGGGTCATCCCGCATTTCGGACAGGCCCCCGGTCCGGGCTTCTTCACCTCAGGATGCATTGGACAGGTGTAGGGGACTTCTTCTTTCACAGCGGCTATCTTCTCCGACTATTTCATGCTGAATTCTAAGCAATCCTCTCGCCACAAACAGTTCATCTGGGCGCAGTTTCCGGAAGCTGAAGTTCCGAAACAATCAAAATTGCCCTCAGCCCTCTGGATCGCCCGTATAAGTTCAGGCTTTTTCAGATCATCTGTCTTAATACCTTTTGCCTTTGCTATAGTTTTAATATTTTTAAGTTTCATGATATTCCCCTGGCTTATTGCTTGTGCTGATGGCCTTCCGGAGCGCCCTCCTTTGCCGGGGCCTCTTTCATCTCTTTTTTCTCAGGCTCCGCAGGAGCGGGACCCATCATGCCCTTCATCATCATACCCCTCATATCGGACATCATTCTTTCCATCCTGTCCATCATCTTGTCCATGTCCATCATCATCTCTTTTTTCTCGACCGGGCTCATTCCTCTCATCGTATTCTTTTGCATCTTCAACATGTCCATCATCATCTGCATCATATCCTGCATCATCATTCCCTGACCCATCATCTTCTGCATCATAGACATGCACATCTGCATCATCGGCATCTGATCCCCCATCATCATACCCTGCTGCTTTCCCTCGCTCTTCTGGTCACCCATCATGCCCATCTCGGCATACGCCGGAATACTAGATAAACAAAAACGCAATAACAATTACTGACTTTTTCATTTCTTCCTCCTTAGAAGATTTTGAAACCGGTTTTTGAATTAATCCTTTTTCTGCCCTCGTAGACTTTTTATATAATTAACAAGATGCCGCCGCATATTCTTTGTTAGCTCTTTTTTACGCACTTCCGATATTTCCACGGTCATCTTGCATCCTGGCATTTTTTGAAGGAGTCTCCAAATTCAGCCACTCTTGTATTGAGTTTTGGCTTTTAACTTCGGAATAAACATAGGAGTTTTTGCCATATATTTTTTGTACTCGTCACTGAATAATTCAATCATCTCATGCTCTTCCCTCTTTGACAAGCGGTAATATACATAGAGCAACACGGGGAACATAAAGGCTGTTATGATTGTCGGCCACTGGATCAGCATGCTTATCATGACGAGGAAAAGCCCGGAATACTGGGGGGGGTGTCTCACATAGGCGTAAGGTCCGTCTGTCACTAACCCGCTTTTTGCGCCGTGAATGAGACTCCACCCTTTCCACATTATCACAAAACCGATAAACGCAAGGCCGTTGCTTATGATATGAATAAGTACCATCATAGTGGCCCCGCCGCCGAAGAACGTGAGCCAAAGGTGTCCGCTGGCGTGAAAGAAAGGGTTCAACGCAGGATACCGGCTGCCCAAGATCCCTGTAAGGATATAGATCGTGGGGGGGAAACCATACATTTCGGTAAAAAGTGCCACGAAGAATGCCAGCGTCACGCCCATTGAGCGCCATTCCCTCTTCTTGACAGGGGTCAGAAAGCTCAGGATGAAGAAAGCAAACAGGGCAACATTTATTGCAACAAGACTCCAGAACCCGTATGCATAAGAAATGTTCTCACCGTGCATTTCATCCCCCTTCTTTGAATCCCCACCTTCTGTTTATAAAATTATAGATCGGCACAAAAACAATCCCTATATACGTTCCGTAGAGAAAGCTCTCGATGAGGCCGAGAATGAAACCCCCGAAGGTCAGCCATTTGAAAGCCGGAAGCGCAGCCTCGAGCATATCTTTCATGCCGTGTAGTCTTTCAGGCACTATAAGTCCATACACAACGCAGAGAATATACGACAATGCGAGAAATATCCCCATCGACCAACTCACAACTTTTGCATTCAGCAGCATCCGTGACCTCCTTTCTTTCCCTTTTCCCCTTGGGCGCCCTCGCCATGCCTTTTATGTTCCTCGCCTTCTTCGCCGTGACCGCTATGGCCACCATGCATGCCGTGGCCGAAGAGATGCATTGCTATAAACACGATGAAGACGAGTACAGAGAACCAGTTTTCCCGTAGCCAGTCCATAGGATTACCTCCTTGCTCTTTCTGCAGGGCATCATATTCACAATTAAGCTCCCTGCGCTGATCACTTTTCAGCCCTCGCTGCCTCTACCTTCTCACGGGAGTTTGAAAATTATGAACGGTCATTCAGCTAATAGGGCAGCGGTACGCAGACAGTCCTTTAGCTCTTCCTCCCCACGCAAAAGATTGCTATGTCTTTGATGAGTTTCATGTTGACCATATCTATATTATTTTTCTTCAACTCATTCTTAAACTCTTCGAAGACAAATTCGCCCCCTTTTGGGTGGTCGGTCAAGGTCCTGACAAGAAAATTTCTTAAAAAGGGACGGAACGGCTCTTCAAAAAAGAACTCTCCCCCTTTCTTCAAGACCCTTGAAATTTCCTTGACCGCTTTTCTCCAGTCTTCCATGTGATGCAGAACACCGAACGAAAAAACAGCATCAAATTTTTCATCAGGTTCATCCAAAGCCATTGCGTCCTCAACTTTAAACTCTATTTTCTCATTAAGCTCCGGCATGAGGTTCTTTTTTGCCCTTTCAATCTGCTCAGGGTCTACATCAGTTGCGATGACTTTCTTTGCGCCGAACTGTTCTGCTATCACCTGTGCGCCCACACCCGCGCCGCACCCTATCTCAAGGCTTAGCGGATAAGCCTTCTGACCTCCCATCTTCTTCAACATCGGCCCTTCAATATGCCTTTGGATAGACGCCCTGACAGGGTTATCGGTTATAAGCTTTTCAAAAAGATTAAGCTTCACTATGTCATATATCTATATGGATTAAAACATAAGCCAAACAAGCGCATAAAGCGTGTTGTTATCGGAAGCATTCCTGCCGAATCCGTCATAGTTTGAATGAGCGCCGTTGAACTTGTTATAAATTGTATACTGCAGAGAAATCTTAGTTTTGTCCCACGGTCTATAATCTGCTTCAAGGATAAAACCGTTACTGTTGGGACTGCCCGTTCTGCTTCCGTCAACGGGGCTGGAAGAATAGAGCAGCGGGTCTGTCTTACCGGTTGTGGAAAAATAGCCTATCGATCCACCAATATCGCCCAAATGGCTCCTGTAGTAATAATTCATGTTCATTCTGAATGTATTCAGGAAGTCAGAGGGGTTAGCCGTATTCCCGAGGGGAAAGCTTGCCTTCCAGTCCTGGTTCTCATGAATCCATGTGGCGTGCGCCGTAATGATGTGCTTTCCCTCTTCAGCCATATGTTCGCTGCCCATCTGCATATGATCTTGCATATGTTCCGCTTCAATAGTACCCATGTACTGATATTGAGCGTCAAAGGCGATGTCTGTAAAGCGGTCTGTCGGCCCACTCCTATTACCGGCGGGGAAGATATCAGCCTGCATGCCGTAAGTGCCTATGGTAAAGAAGTGGTTTTTCCACCGTTGTTCCAATGCCAGGCGCCAGTAAGGGGCTGCACCGTCCACCACCTGATCAGTAGTGGTGCCGGCACCCAATGGTTTGGTAATGCCGTTCCTGGCTGTGCGGTAGACAGTGCCTTCCAGATAAATCAAATTGTTCCAGTAGACATAGGCTCCGATGCCGCCTACTTGCTGGTCTAACGCCCCGTCGATTATCGCACCCGCGGCGGGAGTGGATGCAACGCTTGAAGAAGCAAACGGGAACCCCCACGCTGGAGTGGTATTCCAGACATCTTGTGATGTCGGACTATTATTGACAGTAAGCCCGTAAATCAGGTTTTTGTCCCACAAGATGGTGTTGTTTGAATAACGTATGTCTGTCATGTCAAGGAAAATCTTGTTGCTGACACCATCATAGGTGCCCTGCACAAAGGCGCCTATCTTATCGTAAATTCGGCCCCCATAAAATAAACTCAACTGCTGCGGCAGATTTATTCTATCGGTTGTCCTGTTGGTGGAATCAAAAGGAGCAACCCCGGAAGTCAGTCCCTTAGAGTCTGTATAAGATGCCTGCGCCATACCCGCCAACGGTGGAGGGAATTCATATGGCTTACTGCTTTTGCTCAGCACATAACCGCCAAGTTTGAATATCCGTCCAAAGGGTGTCAACTCCGGGAATACGGTATGACATTCATTACACGGCATGCCTGTTTGCCGCGCAAAACTCGGTACTGCCTGGGCAGTGTTTAACGGCAAGAGTTGCAATAACACGAGAAATATGAGAAGAAAGAATACTTTTCTTATTTTTTCCCCGGCCATTTTCATTCCTCCCGTCAATTATTGTTCTGAGCTGCTTTTTTGAAGGTATGAGACATATACGAGATAATGGCCTTTATCTCATCGGGCGATAGGTCAAATGCCGGCATCATTTCCTTGCCTTTCTTGATTGTATCTTCGATTTTTTTCTCAACGTCGTCCTGCCAAAACTTGGAATTGGTGAAGTCAACAGGGTGCCCCAGAAGAGGTTCAGCCGCCGGCCCTTTCCCGTCTCCCCTGATGCCATGACAAAACTGGCAGTTGTTCTTGTAAAGTGTTTTCCCCTTGTCGTATTCGTTCCCCTCGACACTCTTGGCCAATAAAGGGGCTGCTCCCAGAAACAATACAACCATGGCACATCCAAGGATTCTCTTCATGAGATACTCCTCCTTCTGCATTTGAGTTTCAGCCGCTTTTGTCCCCATCGCTTCTGTAAAACGCGGCCCACTCTTGCTCTTGAATTACAATATTTTCATGCTGTCTTGAGACTCTTCATATGGTCCTTTTTAATGTTTATGCGGGTCAGTTTTAGAGGGCTCTTCTTTTTTTGGCTCTTTGCTTTCGAGTTCTTTTGACTGTGCCCCGTTCATGTCAGAACCCGTTTCTGCAATACAGCCATATGCCTTTTTCATCTGATCCATCATCTCCATCTGGGATGCCTCGGTTGCTGTCTTGGGGTCTTTAATATGTAATTCATGAAGATCGATGGCTTTTTTGAGCCACCCTTCAGCACATTTAAGCCTCGCCTGAGAATCACCCATTCCCATCATCATGCCCTGCCGCTTCATTTCTCCTTTCTGGTCACCTATCATGCCCATCTGGGCATACGCCGGAACAGTGA
Source organism: Nitrospirota bacterium (assembly GCA_021814065.1). GTDB lineage: Bacteria > Nitrospirota > Thermodesulfovibrionia > Thermodesulfovibrionales > UBA6898 > Sulfobium. Next base: position 10,130 of record JAKAIZ010000029.1, read on the forward strand.
AAATAAATAGAACCACAAGCACTATCACTGACTTCTTCATCTCTTCCCACCTCTCTAAACTTTTTTGTGACATCTACAAGTCAGAGCTTTTTTTGCGGAGTTTTTTTAATTCTCGCTTTGCCCGTGTGAGCCTAATAATTACTGGATTGTGCCGTTTGAACTCCTCAGCCTATCCATGAGGGTCTGCATGTCCTGGACGGTCAGGCCCGAATGGTTCTGCCCGGACTGCATGAATGCCTGCATAGCATCCGCCAGTCCTGATGTGCCCGCGTTAGACTGCATCATGGTGCCTCCCATCATCCCTCCTCCCATTGTGATCTGGCTTCCGCCCATCATCCCGTTCATGTGTCCGTCGGATGCGTCGTTCATCATTGCCGTGACCATCCCGGAGGTATTGGGCATTCCGACCATGTGGGCGTACTGCGACATGGCGGCTATGCTCATACCATAGTCCCTTTGGTCCTGAGTGGCCGCTGTACCCGCGCCATTTGCCAGCGGGTTCATAGGCTGGATATGAAGGATGTCATTCACTCCAAAGTATTGTCCCATCGCGCTATTGGCCTGAGTAATGTTGGCCACGGTCATTCCTCCCGACATATTCTGTGCCATTTGCTGAGCCATTGAAGTGAGAGGGGTAATCTGGATATCGGTCACATTCTCACCGGCTGTCATGGAGGGAACCAGTGCGGTCATCATGTCGCCGGAGCCCATTGTCATTACGTTCCCTGTCGCCTCGTCGGTGAAGCTTCCGCCCGTCATATGGAGCATAAACGGCCCCGCGTGGTTTCCCGCATCCATCGAAAAATTCCCCTGCGCATCCGTCGCGGCCGTACCGATCTGGCCCCCTTTTGTGCCGTCGGAGTTCATGCCGAACGCCGTAATTGCCGCACCTGAAACGGGTCCTTTGATAGCAGTCCCGCTGATGGTTCCGTTCCCCGGTGTGGTAGCCGCAGTCCCTCCACCACCGCCGCACCCGGCAAGAAGAATCAGTGACGCAAAAAACGTTGCTGCAATCAATTTCCCAAAATACCTATTATTTTCTGTCATAACGATCTCCTTCGATTTTGGATTTGTTACATTTGCAGGACAATCCCTTTGCCTTCAATATCCTCTTGCTACTCATACAGTTGCCTCCTCCTTCTTGCTTAAGTGCGGTATGAACATCGGGGTCTTTTCCACGTAACGTCCGTATTCATCCCCGAATAATTCAATCATCTCACGTTCCTCCCTCTTTGACAACCGGTAATAGACAAAAAGAAGCACCGGGAACATAGCAGCTGTTATTATGGTGGGCCATTGAATAAGCATGCCGATCATAACGAGGAACAGGCCGGCGTATTGAGGATGCCTCACATACGCATATGGTCCCTCAGTTACAAGGCCGCCTTTCGCGCCATGGATCAGGCTCCAGCCTTTCCACATAATGGCAAATCCAATGAACGCCATGCCGTTGCTTATGAGGTGAATAATAGCCATCATTCCGGCGCCTCCCCCTAAGAAAGTGAGCCAGAGATGACCTGCTGCATGTGAAAAAGGGTTCAGGGCGGGATATTTGCTGCCGAGTATCCCTGTAAGAATGTAGATCGTTAGTGGGAAACCGTACATCTCGGTAAAGAGAGCCACAAAAAAGGCGAGGGTCACCCCCATCAAACGCCACTCCCTCTTTTTGACCGGAGTGAGAAAGCTCAGAATGAAGAAGGCAAACAGTCCGACATTGCAAGAACAAGAAACCAGAACCCGTAGGCATACGGGACATTTTCACCGTGCATGGCTATTCCCTCCTATCCTGTTATGACAAACGGCCTTATCGCTTTCTCCTGAGGCAATATACACGAAGCCCAGGCAAAATGCGGTAGAGTTGGATCGCATCTTCTTTGACCGGCGCCATACATCCCCTCTGGCAGAACGAACTTTAATGTTTTCATTTCCTGATCCGCTTAGTGAGCCGAACCACAAATTCTCTTAGTGGTGGTCTTCATGTGTCGATTTGTCCTGCCCGTTTGGCCCGGCTTTCTCTTTTTCCAGTTTTTCTATATATTTCTCGGGATCTTTTTTGAATTCTTCGACGCAGTCCTGGCAGCAAAAGCTATATATCTTGCCTTTATATTCATACGTCACTTTCGTTTTTTCGTCGATCTTTTCCCCGCTCACAGGACAAAACTCATTCCCAACGTTTTCTTTCTCTTTTATTTGTTCTGAGGCAGGAGGCTTGCCGGTCGCTTCGTTCTCACCATGTTCGTGAGCTATCAATCGGCTGCTGTTCTCGCCGCGCGTCACAGACGGGAAAATCCCGCCTGCTAAAAATAAACCCATTACTGCAATGGCAACTGCCCTCTTCCTTGACATACTGTTCCTCCTTATATATTTGAAATATTCATTCCTGGAATCTGAATGTCTTGCCTGACAGGACCGTATGGGCACAGGATCATTCTCCACTAGGGCTTCCCCACCTCTTGTTTATAAAATTATATATCGGCACAAAGACAATGCCTATATATGCCCCGTAAAGAAAGCTCTCGATAAGGCCGAGAATGAATCCGCCAAATGTTATCCACTTAAAAGCTGGAAGGACAGCCTCAAGAAAGGCAGACATGCCGTGCAACCTTTCGGGAACAACCAGCCCGTAGAGGACGCATAGTGCGAACGATATTGCAACGAATATACCCAGCGACCAGCATACTATTTTTGTATTTAGCAACATCCGTGACCTCCTTTCTGCTCCTTCTTGTCCTGAGCGTGCTCGCCCTGCTCTCCATGTTCACTACCTTCTCCCTCCTTGCCGTGACCGCCATGTCGTCCCCCGCAGCCGCCTCCGTGCATACCGTGGCCGAAGAGGTGCATGGCGACGAAGAGGACCCAGATCACAACGAAAAACCAATTCTCGCGTAACCAGTCCATGGCATTTCTCCTTCCATTTATAATAATCTTCTCATGTTAAGATAGTGTGAATTACCTCCCCAAAAAGGAAAATATGGCTGTAGCGTACTGTACAAGCCAGAACACCGAAAGTCCTATCCCCCAAGTGAGACCAGGCGTGGCCCAACCCTTTTTGAATTTTCTGACTGCTACGATCTTCCCACTATAGATTATTAACCCGAGCGCTCCGTTTATCGGATGAATCAGAAACCAGCCCATTTCAAGGACTTTTTCCGGAGCGCTAAGAGGGAAATGGAAGTAGATGCATATGATGGAAATGAAGACATAAAGGGCAAAGGTGATCCATGCCGCGTGCTTATGGATGCTCAGAATTCTTTTTTTGTTGAGAGAAGGAAGAATCCATTGTTTGAGGGAGAAGGCGGAACTGAGGGCCACAAGGGAAGAAAGAAAGCCGAGCAGGGCCAGGGACATCTGAAGACGCATAATTTTAATGTTTGTAGTTATCTTTATCCTGTGGGAAACAGCCCCGAAACTAACAGCCCACTGTCTGTTTTCGAAAATATTGTGGCAAGGCGTGCAGGCGTAATCGACGCTCAAGTAACCTGGATTAACAGTCTCCCCGTGTACGGTCATAGACGGAAAGTCCTTGCGGGGGTCGATCGCAAAGATATGGCTTTTCAAATCTCCGCGAAATATCTTTGGGTCCCCTGTAGCAACTATGCCTGCAGGAGGCATGTGACAATCCGTGCAAATGATACCCTTCTGAAACATATAACTTTCCCGATATCTCTCCGAGGCTTTCCGGTGGCATGATTCGCAGTTCTGCTTTATCGACTTCTCCGCATCGAGATGAGGATTGTGACAAACGGTGCACAAAAGATTTTTCATCCTGCTCTTCAAAAGCTGATTTTCTTCTGTGTACGGTTCGAGGAAGACCCCTTTCAATTGGATTAAATCGAGCGATTTTATCCCGTGACACCCAACGCAAACAGTTTTGATGATCTTGATGTCCGATTTTTTCGTCGATGCCGCGTGAGCGGCGCCCGGCCCATGACATCCCTCGCACTGGACTCCCTCAAACTGCCATGTGCCTACAATACCTTCAAGCCCATTCTGATGACCATGAGGAGAATAGCCTGTCGTGTGGCAGCCGCCGCAGTCATACGGAGTCTTTTGACCGGGAAGATAATCAACCCACTTTTTACTATTCAGGTTATATTGATTTTTTCCTTTGCCGGCCGGGGTGGAGGTTATCAGATATCCTTTTTTATCAAGGAAAAGCACCTTCCATCTGTGCCCGCCGATTACATATGAAATATCATTCTGGCTGAATCCCGAAGGCAGCGGAATTCCATTGGCTGTTGAATCTGTAGGCTTGCGAAGGATGAGGGCGTGGCCGGATTTCTGCCATCCATCATATTCTCCTTTGTGGCAGGCGGCACATTTTTCAGCTCCAATATAACCAGCAACCAAAGTTTCAGCTTTAGAACAGAGGGGGGAGGCGACTACAAACAGAAAAATGAACGCTGCCGCGCTGCGATATCCTTTGAGCATCGTTCTCATAAACATCACCTCAATTATCGAGGGTGGTTGCCGGGCTTTTCGCAGAAAGTGCAAGTAAAGGAGTTGCAGAGCACGGCAGCAAGAATTCCGAAATGATTAAGCAAGTTCTGCTATTACTGTCAGTCTATCACAGGAGTGCAAAACTGCAACCGCTTTCACCTGCGACGCCATTGCGCCGTAGGGGTTAGCCCAGGCGCTTCTAAAGTTTCACGCATCTCCAGGATTATTGCCGGCCTCTTTTCCCATACCGCTCGCTTAAGGCTTGAAAGGCTCGAAAGGTATCCGTGCGGCCCTGCCTCCTGATCGCTTCTTCGACGCGGCTATTATACTCGTCGCTCAAGCCGTCGCCGTTGCTTTCAACATACGTAAAAAAAGTCGTGGTCCAGAAAGGGGTTATGCCGTCCAGTCCCCACGCGTTGGCGTATAGCGTGAGCGCTTCCAGCCATCGCCCATCGATTGCCTCGAAATCCCTGAGACCGATTCCTTTCGAGGCGGGGCAGGTCTCCTTATGCATGGCCGGCGTGATGCTCTCAGGGGCGGTCCCCTTTGCACTCGTCGGAGGGCTTTTCGGCAAGCCATTATTCTGACAAAGGGCGATTGTGATATCAAGGCCCGCAATCCCCAGCAATTCGTTGTAATAGGGCAGTTCGTAGTACTGTCCTCCCGCCGCCGTCCTGGTTCCGGGCGAGGCCTCCTTGACTGCCTCCTCAGCAAACCCTCGCCACTCGTCTGGCATCGTCATTATCTCCATCCGGTCGGCCATGGTCGTGAGCTCATGGACTACCACAAAAATCTCAGGTCGGTACCGGCGAGCCATCTCCCGGTAGGCGGGTACGGCATACTCCTGCCAGTCCGAAAACTGCCGTATCCGGCGCTCTCCGTAGTTGAACTCGGGGCTTATCGCGACCACAAGCCCTATCTTCCGTATGTGGTCTACGAGCGCGTCATATTTGGCTATGGTCTCCCCGTCCCCGTCCGCCCATGTCGCGGGGCTTGCATAGATCTCGATGCGTCCGGCCCCCGCTTCCTTCAACGCATCAGCGTAGCTCAACAAGATATCGAGCGGGAAGCGCTTGATGAGGGCCCCGTGCGCAAAGACAAGGTTGGCGCCGAATGTCAACGAGTGCCGCGACTGGGCGTACGAGGCAAGGGAGCCTTTGATGACGGCATCCAGCCCCCTGTCCAGTTCCTCAAGGTAGAGTCCATAGGCTTTTTTTTGTGCAGCAACAGGCGCGGGACTGACCCTTCTGACTGTGCTCTCGCATGAAAACAGGCTGACCGACAGCAAGGCAAATCCGATAAGAAGCAGTGAAACACCCCGCACCAGGGTCGTGAGGAATCTTATCTTAAAAGTGTTAATCCATCTCAAGGTGTCATTTTCCCAGCTGTTCCAAAGTATCCTTTCGTTGCCGCGGAATCTCTATAGTTGTCTCGGTCCCCTGTCCGAGCCTGCCTGAGATATTTATCCTTCCCTTGTGGTCTTCAACGATCTTCGCCCCCGCATCCTCCCCTTAATTGACGAACCTCACTTGTTCTTTTTCTGCATCGCCTCCAGCTCCTGGTCGATGGCCTTCATTCTTTCCTGCATCTTTTTTACTGTTGCCGCATCCATCCCGCCTTTCTCCATGTGAGCAGCCATCTCATTCATTTCTGAAGCCATCTTTCGCATAATTTTTCCCAACTCATTCATCTGCGTATGGCCTGTAACAGTCATGTGGTGCATGGGATGATAAAGCCTCTCCATTGGTCGCACCATGCTCATTAAGACTATCTTTTTGCATAGTACGAGTGATACTTCTCGTGGTGGGAATTTAATGCATGAAAGCTATTCTCGATATTTCACACCCGCGCTCCGATGGCTTAGCGTTCAGTAGGAGGGGTACATCTCACGCGGCAGATATTCGGAAGAGCGTTGCTTTCCGAAGAAACCCTTGTATGTGGTGTTATTGAAAAGGGTGTCTTTTATTACCCGGAGCCGATCGCAAAAAAGAATGCTGGCTTTCAACTGTAACCAAAATGTAACCAAAAATATCTCAAAAGGCATAAAATGCCGGAAAATACCGTAAAGGATGTAATGGCAAAACTCCTTGACAATAAAATATAATCCAAAAAATGCAGGTAGAAAGCCCACTTACGAAAATTGATCAAATTGCCTTGACACGGTAGAGGTCGGCGGTTCGAAACCGCCCGGGCCTACCATTTTTCCTCGGTCTTTGCACGTTCATCCGCGTTAATTATACCGGTTCACGTGTGATCTGTTTATCATTAACTTGTTACGATGCCCGAAATTACGGGAAGAAGAAAAAAGGGCTGGCGGGAGGCCGCCGGCCCTCATATAGTTTACCTCAGTGCGATTCTTTCAGATCGAATACCGGGAAGACCTTGGCGATCATCCAGAACAATACGAAGGGCAGGATGAAGACCGAGACTGCGCCGAAAAGCCCTTCTTTGAATGTCTCCCAGTCGTGCGGGATGATCGGCATGTGATAGTGCATATAGCCGGCGAAAGTCAGCGAGAATGCCTGGCCGCCGATGACCACGTTCCACCGCATCATGAATACGCCGAAGAGCACGAGAATTACGCCGACGACAGTCCGTCTTATCGTAAGTCCCGGGATCAGAAAGAGTATGAGCGGGATGAGGTTGCCGATAGTGTACTGGAGAATGAAGATGTCCGTGAAGTCCCTGCCGTAGATGACGCTTCTGAGGACGTCCCACGATTTCACCGCGGTGTAGCCCCTGAAGATAAGGTCGAGGAGTTCGAGGCTGATTGCGAAGACCATGAAGAAGAGGAGGTACTTCGCCGTCATGCGGACCACGCTCACCTCTACCCCTTTTAGGTCCTCTTTCGACTGGAAGCGCTGCGTGGGCGTCATCTTCCGAGAGGCAAGGAACTTCCTTATCTCCATCGTTATGATATAAGTGAGCATGCAGAGCGCTATACCCGAGACGATCGCCGACATGATGAAGATGACCGGCATGAGCGGCGTCATCCAGAGCGCGTTCGCTTTGACCGAGCCGAAGATGAAGCCCGCATAGCCGTGGAGAAAACAGGCGACGGGGATGCCGATGCCGGCAAGGACCTTGATCGCCTTATGGTCCCGCTTCAGGGTCTCCTCGCTGATATCGTATACGCCGAGCGTGAGTGTGCAGAATATGAAAAATTTCAGCCATTCGCCGATGGTCTTGTCCTGCTTTTCCTTCAGGGGAAGGGCGACCTCGACGAAGTGCTTCCTGTAGAGGAACCAGAGCTCGGAGGCGACGATCGCGCCGTAGGTAAAGAAGACGATGCCGAAGGCGGCAATCGCAGAAGTGAAGTGGGGCGTCATGAAGACATTGATGCCCCTGAAGGGATGCTGCAGGTGCAGCACGATCGGCAGCGGCGCCACGAACAGAAGCGCGAATGAAAAGACGAGCGCGAAACGTGCCATCTCCTTCAGCTGCTTGATCCCGAAGACGTGGTAAAGGGACGAAAGTACGAAGGCGCCCGCCACCAGACCGGTCATAAAGGGATACATCACGATCTGTATGCTCCAGTAGATATATTCGTTGGGGTAAACGAAAAGTTCCTTTGCCGTCCAAATCTCACCGTGGACCATCATGCTACTTTACCTCCCTGTCGAGACCGAGATAGTATACCTGCGGTTTGGTCCCGTATTCTTCTTTTAATATGCCGATCCTCTCGGTCATGATGATCTTCGTGACCGGGTCGTTGGGGTCTTTGATATTGCCTATCTGTCTTGCGCCGAAGGGACACGCATCGACACAGGCCGTTTTCATGCCCTTCGTGATCCGGTGGTAGCAGAACGTGCATTTCTCCGCGGTGTGGTATACGGGATGGAAGAACCTGACACCATAGGGGCAGGCCATTATGCAGTATCCGCAGCCGATGCACCATGTCCTGTCGACGAGGACGACACCGTCGGGGACCTGGAAAGTCGCCCCCACGGGACAGACCTGCACGCAAGGCGGATTCTCGCACTGGTTGCAGAGCTTCGGCACGAAGAAACCTTTGTCGATGTCTGCATTATTGATGTTCTCATATCCGTCTATCCCGAGATCGATCTTTGAAGTAGTGAACCCGTCTCTCGCGCCCATCGGGGAATCGGCATGCGTCTTTCCATCCTTTGTGATCACGTACCGTTCGACCCATGTCCGCGTTACCTTGGCGTCATACGGAATACCGTTTTCGAGTTTGCACGCCCTGACGCACATCCCGCAGCCGACGCACTTGTAAGTGTCCACGAGAAAAACCCATCGCACCTTTGTCTTATCACCGGTAGACGCCAGGAGCTCCTTGGGGTTGATTATCTTGAAGGCTGTCAGAGGAAGAGTAATTCCCCCGATTACTCTTGCCGTATTCTTCAGGAAGTCTCTTCTGTTCATTTCAGGCCCTCCAGGGGGTTATGCGGATTATGGCACATGACGCATTCGGTGCCGGGGTTGTGAGTGTCGGGGTCGATAGAGGGAATGTTTGCCCGCCCGCTCGTGGGATAGGGGAGGGGATAATGACATCTGAGACAGAGTCCCCTGCCCTTCTGGATCTGTAGTTTCTGCGGGTCCATGGGATGGTCTATTGCGGGGCTGTGGCAGTCTTCGCACGGTATGATCACATGCGGCGACTGCATCAGCTTGTTGTAATTTTCGCTGTGGCAGTCCTTGCAGTACGCAGAGCCTTTATACTTCACCTTGTAATTTTTCCAGAATTCCACATCTGCCTTGCGGTGCCATCCGTACATGTAGCCCCTCCTCCCTATTCCGAAGTCCTTCGGCACGTAGAAATAACGGACGACCAGGATGATGCAGACAAGACCTATAACTACCCATAATGGACGATAGACATGACTTTTCATTCAGCAGTACCTCATCTCCTGTCTCATTTTTCGACTACTATAATCGTACCATCAATATGACATGCTGACAAATACGAAAAGAATAAAAAAGAAGCATTTTCTCAGCATCAGTGAATGCACGCAACAGTCTTCCAAAACCGGCGTAACGCCGTCTGAAAGGAGAAAAGCAGGCTGCATTCAGTGTCCGGCAGGCGACGTGGCGACCGTTCTCTTTCCGGACGGTCCGGAACTTGTGGCGTTTGTTTTTTGATCTGATACGGAGAGTGTCGTGTCCTTTTTCCCGGCCTTATCGGTGGCCGTGATTTCAGTCAAATCGTACTTTCCTCCGACGCAGAAACTGCAACCGTTGCCGGATGCGACACGGCCGCCCCCGATCAAACACTCGTTTTCAGTTGTTGCATAGACGCCGGACACAAAGAAGAGACTTGCGGTGATGAAGCATACCGTTGTGAAAATCCGGAGCATTGTCGTGTTTGTCATTTAGGTTCTCCCATCGTTGATAATAATCTCGATATGTACCGAAAAACCGGTTCCCATGTCAGAACGAAGCGCCTCTTTTTGCCTCCTCTCCTGAATTATTTCCCGGAAATCCCTGCCGGAGGCTTTCGCCTCGTATTTATATTTCTCCGTTTCCGGTGGGGTAGAATTTTTCATCTCCCCTGTTTTTCTATTCTTAAAAATTATCATCCGGCCGACAGGCGTGTCAATTTGAAGTTTAAATAAATAAGAAACTTTAAAACTGCAGTTATTATTAACCCGGCAGCAAAGTGTTGTAAGCCGTCATCCGCGCTTGTCGGGGATCGGACGGCGTAAAACATCGAATACTATTAAAGGTCTCATAATTGGACGCACATTTCGAAAAATCTTCCCTCGCCCCTGCCAGGATCATAACTCCCCTTTTACCCCCTCTTATCTTTTCTCCTCGGCGAATCCGCCTGAGTGCGGAAAGAGGGGGAGAGGCGCCGTGCCAGCCGGCAGGCAGGGAGCCTGGGGGCGTTACTCCTAAGTTAATATACCTCCCTTTGGTAAAGGGAGGTTAGGAGGGATTTTCTGATAATCATGTGCATACTATTTCGAGACTGTTGATATATCCCGGATATGAAGAAGTCGTGAAAGGGGCTTGCCGAAACAAAAAAAAGGCCGGGAAGAATTCCCGGCCTTTGCTTCATCTTGTCACGACAGGAACTTCTTGGGGTCCCTGTACTCGTGGCATTTCACACATTCTTTCTTAGCCTTCTCCGGCGTGACCCGCCAGATATGCGGCTCGTGACACTGCTTGCATTTCAGGTTCATGCCCTGGACATGGAGTTTGTGCGCCCCGATATCCAGGATGTTCCTGTGGCACGTCTCGCAGATGCCCCAGTTCGGTCTCACATTCTTGTGGGGCTTGTGGCACGTATAGCATAAGAACTGCATCGGCGCATCCGGTGTGAGCTTTATCTTTATCGCCTTGTTGATCGTCTTTTCGTCGGGCTGATAATGAGTGACATCGAGGGTACCGCCCGCGATCAGCCGTTCCCTTACCTCCTTACTCCCGTGGCAGTAGAGACATTTGTTGCGGCCGGGCTTGAGGTCCGGGGTCCTGTCTGTGTGACAATTGAGGCATGCCAGCCCCTGCATGCCGGTCCCGTGGACCTCCCTGTTCTTATGGCATCTGACACAGAAGCGCGGCTCGGCCGTGAACTGGTGGATATTGTAACCGTGGCACTTTATGCACTCGATCTGTTCCATGTAATAGTGGCGCGCATGGAGCCGCGAGTGGCTGATGTTTTTTGCATCGGGATACTTCGGGTTCCTCTCCCAGTGGCACTGATAGCAGATCTTCCAGGCGACAAGAATCTCACCGTGACGCGGCGAGACAGACCTGATGCCTTCGAACGCGAACCGGTACATCTGGATCATCTGCTCCTTCTTCGTCGCATGATGACACTCATGACAGGTGACCCCTTTGTGGGCGCTGTGTGCCCATTTCTTGTTCTGGGCGTCATGAACGTGGCAGGTCGAGCAGGCGTTCGGGTCGTGCTCGAAATAGTCGTTGATCCTGTAGGCGGTATATCCCATGCCGACGATCATAAACAGTCCGGCCAGTGCGATAATAACCTTCGCTTTTGTCGAGATGCCCTCGCTGAACCAGTTGTATATCCGGTTCAGGAGGTTGATCGGATTAAACATGTAAAGCCTCCCCTAAGTCTGTTCAATTACAGCTGTTTTATATTTTTTTAAGCGCTTTGTATGCTGCTTGCACGGTACGTTCGATGTCCCTGTCGGAATGCGCCAGCGACATGAAACCCGCCTCGAACTGGGAAGGAGCAAGGTTCACTCCCTGCTGCAGCATCTCGGAGAAGAACGCCGAGAACTTGCGGGTGTCGGATGTCTTCGCTGTCGCGTAGTTATATACCTCCTTATCGGTAAAGTAGGTGCAGAACATGGTGCCCGCGCGATAAAAGCGGGTCTTTGCGCCTGCACGCTTCGCTGCGTCGACCAGTCCCTTTTCGAGGGCGGCCGCTTTTTTTTCTATTTTCCTGAATGTCCCTGTCTTTGATAATTCCCTGATCGTCTCAATGCCTGCGGTCATCGCAAGCGGGTTACCCGAAAGCGTGCCGGCCTGATAAACCGGTCCCTCCGGCGAGACCATCTTCATGATCTCCTTTTTCCCTCCGTATGCACCCACCGGCAGTCCGCCTCCGATAACTTTCCCCAGACAGGTCATGTCAGGTCTGATCCCGTAACGCGCCTGGGCACCGCCGAAAGAGACCCTGAAACCTGTCATCACCTCGTCGAAGACAAGAACGATCCCGTGCTTGCCCGTCAGGTCTCTCAGAGCATCCAGAAAACCCGGTCTCGGAAGAACGCAGCCGATATTGCCTACCACCGGCTCAGTGATCACGCAGGCGATGGACCGCCACTCTTTTCTTATCGTCTCCTTCAGTGCCCTCACGTCGTTAAAAGGAAGGGTAATGGTGTTTTTAGCGTATGACTTCGGCACGCCCGGACTGTCGGGAACGCCGAATGTAGTCGCCCCCGAGCCGGCCTTGACTAGTAAGCCGTCGGCGTGGCCATGATAGCAGCCTTCGAACTTGATGATCTTGTCCCTGCCGGTGAAGCCCCTTGCCAACCGGATGGCGCTCATCGTCGCCTCGGTCCCGGAGTTCACCATGCGTACCTTGTCCATCGAAGGATAGGCCTTCAGCACAAGTTCGGCGAGTTCGATCTCAAGTGATGTTGGGGCGCCGAAGCTTGTGCCCTTGTCGACCGCCTTTTTCAATGCCGCGGTCACCTTCGGGTGCGCGTGGCCGAGAATCATGGGTCCCCAGGACAATACATAGTCTATGTAGGAGTTTCCGTCAGCGTCGTATATCTTCGATCCCTTCGCCCTCTCGATGAAAAGAGGGTCGCCGCCGACGGCCCTGAAGGCCCGGACGGGGCTGTTTACGCCGCCGGGGATAACGGTAAGGGCTTTATTGAAAAGTCTCTTGGAGGTGTTGAAATTTCTCATATGTATCAACCAATTCTACTTAATTTATCATAATAATTCTTCCCGTGTCAAAAAGCCCGGCAAATAGCGCGGCTCATGGTATAAAATAAAAACATGCAACAAAAAATTCAAATCTTCGGAGGAATAGTAATGAAGAGGATTGCGGTGAGTTTCTTTTTGATTGCGCTGCTTGTTTCCTGCTCCCAAAAAAAGGCGGAACAGCAGGCGCAGGGGCCTTTCGTGGCGAAAGTCGGCAGCGACGTCATCACGCAGGCCGATTTTGAGCGGGAGCTGAGTTCCCTGCCCGATTACGCGAAACAGATGTTCGAAGGCGAGGCAGGGAAGGAGAAGTTCCTCGACGAGATAATAAAGAAGGATATCCTCTATCAGGAGGCGCTGAAGAAGGGTATCGACAAGGACCCGGACTTCAAGAGTAAGCTCGAGGAATTCAGGAAGCTGACGCTTGCCTCCATGCTGCTCGAAAAGGAGATCATGACAAAGGGCAAAGTCTCGGACCAGGACGTCAAGGACTATTACAACAAGCATAAGGAAGAGTTCGCCACGACGAGCCAGATAAGGGCGAGCCATATCCTCGTAAAGACCGAGGAAGAGGCTAACAAGGTGCTGGCGCGCCTGAAAAAAGGGGAAAAGTTCGAGGAGATCGCCAAGAAGGAATCGCTTGATAAGGCTTCTGCGGCGAACGGCGGAGATATCGGTTATTTCTCGAGGGGACAACTCGTGCCCGAGTTCGAGAGGGCGGCGGCGTCTCTGAAGGTCGGGGAGCTGAGCGCTCCCGTGAAGACCGCTTACGGGTATCACATCATCAAGGTGACGGACAGGAAGACGGGGCCCGTCCTTGAATTCGACAGGGTGAAAGATGTCATTGCGCAGAGACTTTCCGGAGAGAAGCAGAAAGCGGCCTTCGACAGTTACATCGAGGGACTGCGGAAAAACTACAAGGTAGAGATCAACAAGGATGCGCTTGCGCAGGTCGTGCCGGGCACGGGGAATGCCGGACCCCAGCAGGCAGTACCGGCTAAGCCTTCCGACGCAAAGTCCGGGAAGCAGACTGAGCCGAAGAAGTAAAAGTTAAGTGAAGGGCGGCGCGTCCCGCCGCCCTTCACGGCTGCACCTTTTTCATGAAGTCTATCCAGATCGGAAGAGCGGCCTGCGCACCCGTCTCTTTATTCCCGATCGGTTTGTGGTTGTCCCTGCCGACCCAGACGCCTACCACCAACCTGTCGTCAAAGCCGATAAACCACGCATCGGAAAAATTGTTAGTAGTTCCGGTCTTGCCGTATACCGGTCTTCCCAGGTCCCTTGCCTTTGTTGCGGTGCCTTCTCTCACTACCGCGCCCAGGAGCACTTTCATGCTGTTGACGGTGTCTTCGTCAAGCACCTCCTGAGAGTGGGGATACAGCTCATCGATTACGATTCCGTCCCTGTTTTCAATGCGTTCGTACGGGATGAGGTCTATCTTCCTGCCGGTAGCGAACACAGAGTATGCGCGTACCATCTCGGCGAGCGTAACGTCCGAAGCGCCGAGGGCCAGCGGAAGATATGGCTGGAGATCACTGGTGATCCCGAACTTTCTCGCTGTTTCGATGATATTGTCGACCCCTAGAGTCGCGGCGAGCCGCACTGTCGCCGCATTTAACGATTTCGCAATAGCGGTCTTCAGCGGGACTGCGCCGTGGTATTTACCATCATAATTTTTCGGGGACCAGATCTGCCCGGGTCTTGCCCCCTGAAATGAGATCGGAGAATCCTGGATCATGTAGTCGGGTGTCATCCCGTCTTCAAGTGCGGTTGCATAAACAAAAGGCTTGAAGGCCGAACCGGGCTGTCTCAGCGCCTGCGTCGCCCTGTTGAACTGGTTCTGCCAGAAATCAAAGCCGCCCACCATCGCCTTGATATGTCCCGTGCGCATATCGATTGCGACAAGCGATGCCTGCACTCCCTTTTTGCCCCTCTTTTCGACG
>JAKAIZ010000207.1 GCA_021814065.1 Nitrospirota bacterium
AGCGGCAGGACCAGGACCGAAGTCGGTGCCCTGTATCTCGTTGCCGGTCTGTTGGGTGCCAGGCACTGCCCCACTCATAGGCAGGGCCGCGAAGCAACCGATGCTCTGACCTGTGGCGGCAGGCACGATGCAAGGCGCCGGAACGGCGTTTGTCCAGCTGGGCACCACATACTGACCCAAGTCGGGGTCGTCCGCCGCTACGCTCTGCAGCAGGTTGAACTCCACACGGATCTGCCGGGTCGCGATTGTCGGGCTCGACTCCAGCAGGTCGCCTACGTCCACCGCGCTCACCACCAGCGGCGTGGTCACGTTGTGACCAATGCTGAACGCCTTCCAGAAGTTTTGCGTACGCTTCTGCAGCCACCAGACCTTGCAGTCGGCGTCTTCAGGATCGCAGGCAGTCTGATTAGCACCGGCGCTCACACTACCCACGAAGCTGACTGCTCCGGTCTCCGATGAAACAATAACCTGCCGCCCGTAGTAGCACAGGTATTCGGGCGGTACAGGCGTCCCGGATGCCACGCCTGCTTCGCCGATGCACGCCGCCGGGTCGGCAAGCGGGGCGAATCTCCAGGCCCCGTCCACTGGGAAGGCGGCCGGTGTTGCGTTATCCGACAGGATCACCGGGAACGACAGGTTGTTGGCAGCAGTTTCACCGCTAGGGGGTTGATGACCGCCGCCACCGCCGCCACCGCCGCCGCCCGGAACCCCTTGTGCGGCGAGGACAGCGTCATTGGCTACCAGACAAAGCGAGAATATTACGAGAATAATTATAGGGAATATCCTTGTTTTCATTTCCGTCTCCTCTCCTTATCAGCACAGTTGTCAAGAGACCTTACTTTGTGTTGTCTTTAAGGTCCGCTGGTTCCTTCATTCTTACGGGGGAGGACGGGGACGGAAGCTATCAGAAATGCGGGAACTCGGAAATATTTCCGAGTCCAGATAAAGACCGCTCATAAACACCCCTTTCCGCAGCCTCAGACAACAACGGCCGGGCTGCCCAAGATATGCTCTTCGGCAGCCCGGCCGTCTTATTCTAAAGACCCGTCGCTTTCTGTCCCCTCCTCACGGAGGGTTTAGCTTTGTCGAAGCTGTTACATTAAATTTTTTTAATCTTGATTAAAGACTACCTTAAGCAGCACTGGAATTCATTAATCCGGATCAAGTGGTTTCTTGACCAAGATCAAGAAAAGAAAATGGTCTCTCTGAGAGGCGATCTTTATAGCACTAGGCGGAAAAAGGGGGAAGGAGAGTGGTTTGTTTTTTTGCCAAAGGCAGATCCGGCCCAGCCGGTTAAGACTTGGGACAAGTTTCCAGAAAATCAAGGGGTTTGGCGACAGTGATAACGCCCTTGGAGTGTGTAAACAATCCATTCCGCTCAAGTCTGCTCATAAGGCGGGAAAGATATTCCGGACTCATACCGAGAATTTGTGCTAGCTGACTCTGCTTAAGAGGGATGGACAAGCTTATCTTATCGTTTGATTTAGCAGTCATCTGGGTGGCGATGATTTCAGCGATTAGCTGTATGACGCGCTCCTTGCCGGGCATGGAAGCAAGCGCGATCATTCTCTTTACGTTGCCGGAAATCTCAAGGCTCAGCATGCAATTGAGAAAACGTGAGAATGCGAGGTCTCCCGAGAGGCTATTGAACTGCTCCCTTGTGATGAAGCGAAGCGTGCAGGGGCTCAACGTCGTAGCCGTTACACTCCGCAAGCGCCCTTGGATTGCCTGAGTCGCCCCAAGCAGCCAATAGGGACGCCGCAGACCCACCAATATCTCCCGGCCCTTAGTAGAATAATGACTAAGCTTGATGAGTCCTCTTTCAATCAGGTATACCGTGTCGACCGGCGTGTCCTGCCGGAATATTTCGCTTCCGCCCGGCAGGCTGTGCAGCGTGCCGAGCCCTTCGAACTTGTAAGCTATGTCGTGATAGCATACACAAACTCCGCCGGTAAAAATTGGGGGGATAGCCAAATCCCCTGCAGCGCCGGGTGTGACGCCCTTAACCATCAACCCTCCTTGTGCCTGAATGATCTGCATAGTTGATCTACTTTCTTCTTACCAGTAAATGGCTTAGCTGTCAAACGCGGGTAAGTGCCACTTGCTGTACAGAACCTGTAGCCCGGAGGAGAAAAAAAAGGTAAGCTGTAGTGAGGACCATGTCGAATATGGAAAATATACCAGCGGGTAAGGGGGACACGCCGGAGAGGACGCTTGAGTGGGAGCGCGATTTCATCTCGGCTGTCCTCGATACTGTGGATGCCCTCGTGCTCGTCCTCGACAAGACCGGACGCATTGTCCGTTTCAACCGCTCGTGCGAAAAGGCCACCGGCTATTCCTTCGCTGAGGTAAAGGGGAAGTTCGTTTGGGACATACTGATCCCCCCGGAGGAGGTCGAGAGGGTGAAGAGTGTTTTCGCCCGCCTTTCTGCCGGCCTTTTCCCGAGCAGTCATGAGAACTATTGGATCGCAAAAAATGGACGGCGTATCCTCATCGCCTGGTCGAACACTGCGCTGCTGGATGCCGAAGGAAATGTGGAGTATGTCGTCCCCACAGGCATCGACGTAACCGGGCAAAGGAGGATAGAGCAGGAGAAAGAGACCTTGAGGGCGGAGCTCGTGCGTTCACAGAAACTGGAGTCGGTTGGCCGGCTTGCGGGCGGTATCGCCCACGACTTCAACAATCTCCTCTCGGCTATTATCGGATACAGCGAGATCCTCCTGGACAGCCTTCCGGCAGAGAGTAAGATGGCGCCTGCCTTAAGAACGATCAGACTTGCGGGTGAAAAGGCTGCTGTGCTTACGAGACAGCTCCTTGCATTCAGCCGCAAACAGGTCCTCGAAATGAAGCCGGTGAATATCAATCACGTCATCGAGGACATGTTCAAGATGTTAAGGAGGATGATCGGCGAGGACATCATCCTGGCGCTCCATACCGAAAGGCCGGTGAGGAGCATAATTGCGGACCGGGGGCAGATCGAACAGATCCTTCTCAACCTTGCCGTGAATGCGAGGGACGCGATGCTGTATGGCGGGGAACTCACCATCGAGACCGCCGATGCGAAACTCGACCAGGGCTATGCAGGGGTTCCCCCGGGGCTTACTCCGGGGAAATACGTGGTCCTCACGGTTTCCGACACGGGTGAAGGCATGCGACAGGATGTGGTGGAGCGGATATTCGAGCCTTACTATACGACCAAGGCAGGGGGGAGCGGCCTGGGCCTATCCACGGTCTACGGCATCGTGAAACAGCACGAGGGTGCCATCACGGTATCGACCCGGGAAGGCAACGGGACTGTCTTCACGATCTATTTCCCGGCGTATGAAGGGACGGCGGAAGAGGAGCCTGCGGAGGAGACAGGGGAGGTGAAAGGGGGCAGCGAGACGATCCTCGTGGTGGATGATGAGGCGGCCCTGCGGAAGCTGGTCGTAGATGCGCTCGAACCTCTCGGATACCGCATCCTTGCGGTTTCCTGCGGCGAAGAGGCGGTTCAGCTTTTTCAGGCACAGCGGGACAAGGTCGATCTTCTCCTGACCGATGTGGTAATGCCCGGCATGAACGGAAGGGCTCTCGCCGAATCGCTCAGACGCGCTGACTCTTCTCTAAAGGTGATATTCATGTCGGGATATGCGGACAATCTTCTTCAGCCAGGCGGCAGGGAGGCGGAGTTCCTCCAGAAGCCCCTTTCACTAAGGACGCTGGCGAAAAAAGTGCGCGAAACCCTCGACCGATGAATGAGTGGAAGTCGGACCTCTCCCTCCTCTGAAAAAATAGCGTTATTGCGTTTTGCGAACGTCTGTAGGGAGCAATCTTGGTGCCGAAGGGGGGACTCGAACCCCCACGGCGTTTCCACCACTAGAACCTGAATCTAGCGCGTCTGCCAGTTCCGCCACTTCGGCAATCTACTATATTATCTTCGGACAAAAATCCCTGTCAACCTGAAAAAAGGATTTTGAGCCGGCGAGGAGGAAATTATTTATTGTCTATCTTCTTGATGATATCATCGGCCGTCATGGCTCCCGCGACATTCGTACCGTCAGGGAAGATGAGCGCAGGCGTACCGTTGATCCCGAGTTTCTGGCCGAGCTTAATATTGTCGTCGATTGCAGAGGTCTCACACGTCGGATCGGGGATCTTCTTTCTCTCAAATGCCTCTTCAAGGAGCGAGAGAGACTTTTTGCACTGTATCGCCTTTGCTATCCGGGCAGAGTCCTTATGCATCGGAAGGGGATAAAGCAATATATAAAAGGCGATGTCCTTCCTCTTTTCCAGAACCTTCTTCATCTCCTGATGAAGTCGTGCGCAGAATGGTCACTCGGGGTCGTCGAAGACGATGATCTTGTGCTTCGCCTCCTTGTCTCCCATCACAAGCGCGTTGCCAAGCGGTATCTGCGAGACATCAACTTTATTTAATTCATCGAAACTTTCCTTGGAATAGTTGACCTTCGTTTTAGCATCGATAAGATTGCCGAGGACAAGCATTTTTTTCGAGTAATCGAGATACACGATGTTTTTTCTGCCGCCGGATTCTATCGCGATCTGCCAGATGCCTATCAGAGGGGACGGCTTGATATAGAGGACCTTGACGTCCGGAGCAAACGGCTTCAGCACCTCCTGTGCCTGGTCAGTGGTGAGGGTATGACATTCGCTGCATTTTTTCTCCTCCCCTTTTGGGAAGGCGTATGCATTCCCGCGCCCAAAAAAAACAGCAAGTGAAAGGACCGCCGCAAAGAATATAATTTTCCGCATGGGAAAAGTATAGCACAAACTGTTTAAAGAAATCACACCCAAATCGCCTCAGCCGAGAAATTTTTTATGGCGCAGGTCGTATCCTTTCACGACGCTCTTCTTTCGGGCAATCTCCCCGATGTTCATCCCCTGCGAGATTTGATCTTATGATTAATATGCGTGCTATTAATTTCATATTGACAAAAGAAGGGATAACTTGTTATAAAATTAACCTTGCTGGTAGCAAAAATTTTACGAAGGGGGAAGGTATGAAACTAGGTGTATTTGTTAGTGACTTTACGCTGACAACGGATACCCTTGAGAGATTTAAGGCCGACAAACTGGGTATCATCCTTGTCCAGAACGGCGTGTACCACGCCACGACAAAGGAAAACGGAAAGGCCTCCTCGCTTTTGGATAAAACGCCGAATCTTTATGCGCTGTCCGAGGACATACAGATACGGGGCATGAAAGACGCGGACGTGGACAAGCGCGTCAAGGTCGTCAATTACAGTGACGTAGTTGACCTTATTTTTAATGAATACGACAAAATCGCGTGGCTGTAGGAGGACGCTATGGGAAATTTAACGATAGGATGTTATCCGGGGCTTGTAGGCAGCATGACTTATGATTTTGCCCTGAAGCTCGCAGATGCGGCG
>JAKAIZ010000208.1 GCA_021814065.1 Nitrospirota bacterium
GCCCGCATATCCCATCAAAAGACAGAGGCCTACGATGACGAGGGAATAATACGCCGACATCGTGAGCTGGGTAAGATAATATTCCGAACCGGTGTATGCGGTGATCTGCTGGACCGCGATCACCGCCGCGACAAGACCGAAAAGAGCGAGATGCATGCGGGAGCGCATCAAAACTCCTTCAGGTTTGCGGCCTCTTTGCTGCCGAAAAGGCCGCTCGGCCTGACGAAAAGAATGAGGAGGAGGATCGAGATAGAGATGACGTCCTTATATGCGGCCGGCATCACCCAGATGCTGAAGGATTCCAGTATACCCAGCACGAGCCCCGCAGCTACCGCCGCGAAACTGTTGCCGAGTCCGCCGAGGATCGCCACTGTAAAGCCCTTTATCGCAAGCGGCGTGCCGCTGTCGTATTGCACATAGGTGATCGGAGAGACGATGCAGCCGCCCAGTGCTCCGATCGCAGCGCTCAGCATGAAAGAAAGCGTCACCATGTTTTTTGCGTTGATGCCGCAGAGTCTTGCGGCATCGCGGTTTACGGAGCAGGCCCGCATCTGCCGTCCCGTGATCGTATAGTTGAAGAAGATGTTCAGGAACGCTACCATCACGGCGCTTATCCCGACGACCCAGAGCACCTGGGGCGAGATGAAGACGCCACCGAGCTTGATCGAGCTCACCGAAGTGCCGGTGAAATAGGGCAGGGCCTTTACTCCTTCCCCCCAGATATGGAGCGCGGTCTCGCGTATGAGTATCGACAGCCCGATGGTGATGATGATCATCCTGAGCACGGAAGGCTTGTAGAGCCAGCGTATGAAAAGTATCTCGATCAGGCCGCCGACTAGCATGGTGATGATCATCGCCGCGAGGACCGCCGCAGGCAGGGGAAGGTAGCGAAGGAGCGTGACGGCGGTCATACCGCCGAGCATCACGAATTCACCCTGCGCAAAATTGATGATGCCGGTGGCGTTGTAGATGATATTGAATCCGATGGCAACGACCGCGTAGATCGTTCCGTAGGTGATTCCCGCGACTATATATTGAAAAAAAAGGTCAAAATTCATTTTTCTCTTTCAAACAATCGGGAGTATCCGCTATCTGCGGATACTCCCGATGCATTACCTCGCTGAAGGTCGCTTACTTGCCGAGAGGGACGAACTTGCCTTTCTTGACGGTAAGCATCTCGAATGAGTCGATAGAAAGGCCGTTGTGGTCCTGGGGCGAGAAATTGAAGATGCCGCCGGTGCCGACCACGCCCTTGAGGTTCTCGATGGCGTTCCGGACCGCCTCCTCATTGGTGCTGTGCGCCTTCTCGATCGCCTTGGTCAGGATGAGCATCGCGTCGTAGGCATGGCCGCCGAAGGTGCTCGCGTCTTCCTTGAACCTTCTTTCGTAGTCTTTTTTGTATGCCATAAGGACCGCCTTCTGCTTGTTGCTCTTCGGAAGCTCGTTGGCGACGAGCAGCCTGCCTGCAGGGAAGATGACGCCGTCCGCCGCCGGTCCTGCCGCCTGGACATACCTGATATTGCCGAAGCCGTGGCTCTGGAAGATCGGACCCTTGAAGCCGATCTGGCGGGCGTTCTTGATGACGATCGCCTGCGCAGGCTCGATCGACCAGTTGACGATCGCCTGGGCGCCTGAGGCCTTTACCTTCGTCACCTCTGCGGTAAGGTCGGTGGCCGCCTTGTCATAGACCTCGTTGGCAACTATCTGGAGGCCGTGCTGGGGGGCCATTTTTTCGATCTGCGCCTTGCCCGCCTGGCCGAAGCCGGTGTTGCTCGAAAGAACCCCGATCTTCGAGATCTTCATTTTTTTCATCTGATCGAAGATCTTGATGACCGCGAAGCTGTCATTCTGGGGCGTCTTGAATACGTACTTCGCCACGGGGTTTACGATCACTTCAGCGGCAGCGCAGGACAGCAGGATCGTCTTTCCTTCTTCCGCGACGTTCTTGATCTTCATCGTCTCGCCGCTTGTGGAAGGCCCGATGATAGCAAGGACCTTGTCCTCCTCGATCAGCTGCTTTGCAAAGGAGAGTGCCTTTTCCGGGCTGGCGCCCGAATCCTTGATAATGAGGTCGATCTTCTTGCCCATTATCCCGCCTTTCTTGTTGATCTCCTCAGTCATCATCTGGAGCGTCTTGGCCTCAGGCGCGCCGAGGAAGGACGCCGGCCCGGTCACTGCCAGGATCGCGCCGACCTTGATGGTGTCGGCCGCCAGGACCGGTGAAGCCGTCATCATAAGAATGCAAAGGATGCTTACCACTGCTAACGTTACTGTCTTCATGCTCTTTCCTCCTTATATGGATTGAAATAAATGCTCACGAATTCTCAAAGGGCATACACCTCTTCGCCTTTCAGGATCACCACACCGGACTTCTGCAATGCCGCGATCGCCTTCTCGATCTCATCGAACCGGAAGATGATGACGGCGTTGCCTCCTGACCGCTGCACGAAGGCGTACATGTACTCCACGTTTATTCCCTGCTCCTTCATGACGGCCAGGATATGGCCGAGACCGCCGGGCCTGTCCGGCACTTCGACGGCGATTACCTCGGTCTTGCCTACGGTGAAGCCATTGTCTTTCAGCACCTGCTTCGCCTTCTCCGTGTCGTTGACGATAAGCCTAAGGATGCCGAAATCGGTCGTGTCAGCCAGCGAAAGGGCACGTATGTTGATCCCAGCCTTCGCCAGGACCTCCGCTACATCGGCAAGCCTGCCCGACTTGTTTTCAAGGAATATCGATATCTGCTCGACTTTCATAAAACCCCCTTAATAAAAAGGTCATAGGCTATCGGTCACAGGTCATAGGAAAAACCAAAATCACCCATCACCTATTACCTATTACCCGGTTATAATTTCCTGTTGTCTATCACCCGCTTGGCCTTGCCTTCGCTCCTCTGGATAGTCTTCGGCTCGACAAGTTTGATCTTGCAGGATATCCCGAGCAGGTCCTTGATCTCCCGTTCGATGCGTCTCGCCAGCCTTTCGAGCACCTTCACCTCGTCCGAAAATATCTCCTCGCTCACCTCCACCTGGACCTCCATGATGTCGAGGGCCCCTTCCCGGTTGACGATGATCTGGTAGTGGGGCTCTACCCCTTCGATGCTCATCAGCACGTGCTCGATCTGCGAAGGAAAGACGTTGACTCCCCTGATGATCAGCATGTCGTCGGTCCTTCCGGTGATCCTCTCCATCCGGTAAAAGGTCCTTCCGCATCTGCAGGGCTCTTCAATAAGTCTCGAGAGGTCCTTCGTCCGGTAGCGTATCACCGGAAACGCCTCTTTCGTAAGCGTGGTAAAAACGAGTTCCCCGCGCTCGCCGGGGGGAAGCGGCTCGCCTGTCTCGGGGTTGATGATCTCCGGGATAAAAAAGTCTTCGAAGACATGCAAACCGTGCTTTTCTTCGATGCACTCGCTTGCGACACCGGGGCCCATCACCTCACTGAGGCCGAAGATGTCGATGGCATTAATGTTCAGCCTCTTTTCGATCTCTTCCCTTATCTTCTCCGACCATGGTTCGGCGCCGAACAACCCGACTCGGAGCTTCAACGTTTTCGGGTCCACGTTCATGTCTTTCATGACGTCCGCGAGGTTCAGGGCGTACGACGGCGTACACATGAGCACGGTCGAGCCGAAATCCTGCATGATCATGATCTGGCGTTTCGAATTGCCCCCGGATATCGGAATGACGGCAGCGCCGAGTCTCTCCGCGCCGTAATGCGCGCCGAGCCCGCCGGTGAAAAGGCCGTATCCGTAGGCGTTATGAACCACGTCACCCCGGTGGGCGCCTCCGCAGGAGAGGGTCCTCGCCATGAGTTCGGCCCAGGAATCGATATCCTTTTTTGTATAGCCGACGACCGTAGGTTTCCCGGTCGTGCCGGATGAGGCGTGTATCCTGACAACCTGTTCGAACGGGACGGCGAAGAGACCGAAGGGATAGTTTAACCTGAGGTCTTCTTTTGTCGTGAAGGGGAGCTTTCTCAAATCCCGGAGTTCCCTGATGTCGGAAGGTGCCACCCCCGCCCCCTCCATCTTCTTGCGATAGTAGGGTACCGCATCATAGACCCTTTCGACGAGGCTCTTCAGCCTTTTCAGTTGAAGGGCCTCCAGCGCCTCGCGCGGCAGTGTCTCGAATTCCTCATTCCATATCATGTCGGACTTCACCTCCGTAAAATGGTTGTTTCGTTCCTGAAGGGTGCATTAAGCAAGGTGACTGCATCTATCACAAATAACGCCCCCCAACCACCTCTTTCCGCACTCAGGCGGATTCGCCGAGGAGAAAAGCTAAGAGGGGGCGTTATGGGGACTCACCCGTTTGATTACTGGGAACCTTCGTCATTGCCTTTCACGTTTCGAGGTTTCTTTTTTAATTGAAACCGCTTCCTTTCCTCTTCTGAATGCCTCCAGGTTCGCCTTTCTGAATTTCTGCGGGACCCTGCCTTCCACCGTCTCGAGAAAAAGTTCCTCCTTCACCGGCAGGAAGGCCGAAAGGGAGCCCAGCAGGACCATGTTTGCCGCCCTCTTTTCGCCCGCAGCCGCGGCGATCTCGAAGGCGTTAACCGGATGCACCGACAGCCCCAGCGCGGTAAGCTGCCCGATCACATCGTCGGGATAGGCGGCCATCCCCGATGCAACGGGGGAGGGCAGGATCTTCTGGGTATTAACAATAACGGTGCCGCCCCTGCGGTAAAAAGGGAGGTACCGGAGCGCCTCGAGGAGTTCGAATGAAACAGTGGTGTCTGCAGTGCCCGGCTCGATGAGCGGCGAATAGACTTTTCCTCCGTAACGGATATGGGAGACCACCGATCCGCCCCGCTGGGCCATGCCGTGGACCTCGCTCTGTTTAACGTCATATCCCGCCTTAAGGAGAACGGATGAAAGGACCTCGCTCGCAAGGAGGATGCCCTGACCGCCTACGCCGCAGAGGAGGATGTTGCCCGATTTTTTCATGAGAAAATCCACCTGAATGGGCGTTGCCTTTTCTGCTCAAATATCATAACTCCCCCTCGCCCCCTCTTAATCTCAAGAGGGCGGAAAGTCTTTTCTCCTCCACTTAGGCTAAGGGGAGGTTGGGAGGGGTTACTCATCGCTGCCTTCCCCTTCCACAACTATCGCCTTGAACTTGCAGAGCGGTGCGCACTGGCCGCAGCCGTCGCAGAGGACCGCATTGATCTGCGAATATCCCTTCTGTTTAGGTTTGTAGCCCCTCTTTTTAGCCTCTTCCCCGGTGAGCGGGACCCATTCTATTGCCGGGCAGCCGAGTTTGAGGCATGACCTGCATCCGGTGCACTTCCCGGAGACGACGACGTAAAGCTTCTTGTCTTTCCGTTTCTTCATCTCGGGCAGCAAGACGCAGGCGGCCTTGGTGATGATC
>JAKAIZ010000209.1 GCA_021814065.1 Nitrospirota bacterium
ACGTAGGGCTCGGGAACCCTTTTAAGCGCATGGTACTTGTGGTAGAGTTTCCTATGGAGACCTGCATGAGCGCAGATTGCAAAGGACAGACCACAGGAACGGTCAACCCGGGCATCGTCTGGGCCGGCAAGTCTGTGCAGCTCGGCATCGCTGCGCAGGTCCCGGTGAATTCGAATTCAGGGAGTGCCGTCGGGGTCCTGGGTCTGATCCATCTGTATGTCGATGACCTTTTTCCAAAGAGCATCGGCAGGCCGATTTTCCCGTGAGCCTATGAGATCCGCGAATCTCGGGACCGGAATAGCTATCATCTTCTTTGTCCTGCTCTGGGGCCTGCCTGAGGCTGTGTGGGCGCACGCGTTTCCCGACCATTCGGACCCTAAGGTCGGCTCGACGATCTCCTCTCCACCCGCACAGGTCCGCATCTGGTTCGACGGCGATCTGGAGCCGGCCTTTTCGACGATCATGGTCCATAACATGGATGGAGGGATGGTAAGCAAGGGCGACGGACGGGTAGACCCGTCTGACCCGACTCTTCTTGAGGTGAGTCTGCCCAAACTGGCTCCCGGCACGTATCTCGTGATATGGAACGTAGTGGCAAGGGACGGGCACCGGACGCAGGGACAGTACACGTTCACAGTCAAATGAGATATGGAATCCTAACGCAGGACCGAATATCCGAATGCGGGCCAATGATAAGGGCCGGCACCTGATGATCTCCGTTTTGCACGTAATCCCCGGATGGTTTGAGCTTATTTCCCTTGCGTTCTGCATAGGTGTCCTCGTCTGCCGCATCTGGGTATTTCCTCCTTCGGCCGACACCGCTTCCACCCATGGAGATTGGCTCGCCGGGATGTGGCGATGGTTCGGTATCGGCGTAGGCGTCATGATCGCCTGCACCACATCAAATTTATTTGTGCGTGCAGTAGAGATGAGCGGGTTATCCTTTTTTTCGGTTTTCCCGATACTGCCTGTCGTTCTCTTCCGGACGCACTTCGGCAGGGTCTGGATTATCCGCATTGCTGCCGAAATACTTTTATTGATTTCGTTGAAGGTCTTCGGGCAGCGCCGGGATTCGCGCGTATTCCTTGTATTCATGCTCGTCCTGGCAGGCACCGTCGCTGCGACCGAAAGCGCATCGGGGCATTCCTCGGATGCAGGAGACTTCAGCCTTCCCGAAATTACAGATCTGCTTCACCTGCTCGCCATTTCGATCTGGGGCGGCGGCCTTCTTGTGCTTTCTATCTTTCTTCTCCCGGAAATCGTAAAACCGGATGATGACCGAACAGCACCCCGCGGCGCCGGGATTGCCCTCAGATTTTCACGTATTGCAGGGTTCGCGGTCGGAATTGTCGCGATCACCGCTCTTTACAACGGATATTTGTATGTCGGCAGTTTTGAGGCGCTCTGGAAATCAACCTATGGTCTTATCGTTATCGCGAAAACCGGCCTGTTTCTCTTGCTCGTCAATTTTGGAGCCTTCAACCGATATGTAAGCGTTCCCCTCTTGCAGGAATGGGCGGGAGCCTCTCCGCAGGGACGGGGAGTCATCACCCGCACGGCATTCCGTTTATTCCCAAGGCTGCAGCTTGAGGGGAACGGGGGCAGGGTCGCATCCCGGTTCATGCGGAGCGTAAAAGTTGAGGCGGTACTGATTGTGGTGCTACTGCTCTGTGCGGCGCTGCTCAGACATGAGGTCCCGGCGATTCATCTCCACCACATGGGCCACGCGGACGGGAAACCGATGCATATGCACCCGGGTGAAAGGTAACTAGGAGGAATAATCAGGGAACGGCGACAAGAGAGATATTCCCGTTACCAGCATCTCTGCTCTCCGGACCCCCTGTCGCCGTTTTCAATCGTGACAAGAGTCCCGCCCCTGAAGGTGAGGATCCTGATAAACCTGCCCTGTCCGCAATTGAAGTAGAGTTTTTCGATCTTCTCGGTCGAGGAGGTGAACCCTCCCTCCTTCGTCCCCTTTCCCCGGGTCGAACCGAATTGGCCGGCCGTCACCTGGGAGCTCTCCTCTTCATAATCGGGTTTGCCGCATTTGCGGACCACATCGAACTTGGAATCACCTTCGCATGCCAGTTCCGTATAGCTGTTGCCGGTATGGGAAAGGCAACTCATGCAGACAGCATGCGCAGGACCGCCGATCAGCAAGGAGATAAGAAAGGCAAGCACCGCCGCAAAGATGTGAAGGTATAGCCGACCCATATAGGGAGGTATCAATGAAAACCTGGGCGTCATAATTGTAGGCTATTCCTTACCAGGCTAAATGTCAATAAACAGTAAAGGGCTGAGGGCGGGGCTATTCCGGCTCTCTCACGTGCACCCTTAAAGGCCGGCATAAGGAGTGTCTGCTACGCCCTCCCTCCACTCCGCAGCCACGATGTTTATCATAGCCCCCTCGCTCAGTTATTTAGCTTGCGATCCTCCAGGCTTGTCCTTGTCCCCTCACAGCATAAATTATCAGCTTCTGGCAAAGGCAGAGGAGCCGGGATAAGGGTTGACAAGGTAGAGTAGTTTCCTTACAATAAAAGTAAGGATATAACTTCCTTACTGAGAGGTGAGTCATGATAGTTGCAAAAGTAACATCTAAGGGACAGGTGACGATTCCCAAGAAGGTCAGGGAGAGGCTGGGTGTGCATCCGGGTGAGGATGTGGGGTTCGAGGAAAAAGAAGGAGTGGTTGTGATAACAAAGGCGGTTACTAAGTCCCCCTTCGATAAATGGATGGGCAGACTAGCGAAGCTTGAGGGGCAGAAAAGCGATGCCCTCGTAAAGGAGCTTCGGGGCCATTGATCACTGCGGTCGACACCAACATTCTCCTTGATATCCTGATACCGGATGAGCCCCATGCCGAGGCCTCAAAGAGGCTTCTCGATAAACATCTGGCAAGCGGAAAGCTCATTTTGTGTGAGATTGTCTTTGCCGAGCTTGCGGCCCACTTTCCCTCAGAGCAGGAGTTAAAACTCTTTCTTGCGGAAACAGGCATGAGGCTTGTCCCGTCCAATGAGAAGTCATTGCACGTAGCCGGGCTGCGTTGGACTAAATATGCCCGCAAAGGCAAACGGAACCAGTTCTCCTGTTCTGCATGCGGCAAGAGCTTTACAGCCAGTTGTCCTCACTGCAAGGCAGCTGTAACCAGGCGGCAGATCGTCCTGAGTGACTTTCTGATTGGAGCGCATGCACTCACTCAGGCCGACTGTCTGCTGTCGCGGGACCTTGGTATATATAAAAACAATTTCAGTGACCTGGAAGTTGTGAGTATAGCATGAGTCGCAGATAGTTGATGATCCGTCGGGGTATCCCGATTTATTCCCCACAGTGAAGGCACAGGAGTGCCAGGGCTTGATAATAAAGCGGAATTTTGGTGGAGCTGAACGGGATCGAACCGTCGACCTCTTGAATGCCATTCAAGCGCTCTCCCAACTGAGCTACAGCCCCAAACTTTTTAAGCCGTGAAATCGAAAATCCTGAACAATTCAAAAACTGCTTTTCTGAAAATTAATACGACAAAACATTTACATTTTCAACTGTCCGCCTCAGGTCTCCTCGGCGACTCGCCGTGGCGAGCGGATCCGCAGGGCGGAAGCTACAGCCCCACATAAGCAAACTTCAGAATAGCATCAATAAAAAAACAATGTCAACATTTTCAGACTTCGAAGGCGTCCTTTATATGATCTATCTTCTTCTGCCCGCCGTCGACATCGATACTCAGGACATCGAATCTCGCGGCCGGTTCTTTCCTGATCCTCTTCATATAACATAGGGCCACCTTTCTGATCTTGTCCCTTTTCTTCCGGTCGACGGCCTCAAACGGAGACCCGAAGGCATCGCCGCTTCTCGTCTTGACCTCAACAAATACGAGCACCCCTCCGTCGTCCGCGATGATATCTATCTCTCCAAACGGGGTCCGGTAGTTCTTGCCGACAATCCGGTATCCCTGCTTTTTCAAAAAGCGCAGAGCCAGCTCCTCCCCTTCTTTACCGAGAGTATTCATCACCCTCAAGCCGGCCCAGCAGTTTTGGTATCCCCTCGATATCCTTAATGTCTTTCTGGCACAGGACCTTGAGAATGCCCCTGAACGCCGAGAACTCCTCCCAATGTCCGCTGAGGTTCCCGGCCAGCGAACTATATAATTTCTCGCCTTTTTCATCCCAATCGAGCAGGAGAATCACCTTCGGGAACTTTTCTGCTATATCTTCGCAAAACTCATAGAGTCCCTGCCCGCGATGAAGGAGGACCACTTCCCCGACAAGCCCCAGCTTCTGCAGTGCCAGCGCATCCTTTTTGCCCTCAACGATCACCGGCACCCTCTTGTTCACCTCAAAAAGGGCGCCCAATACCTCCCTGAGCCGCTCGGCCCGCTCGAGATCGATGGATGAAGGCATTTTTTTACTGGTATTAAACATTATTGCCGGCAACTTTTTGATTTTTAAAAGATTTTCCTATTTCGGATATCTTCCGGGGTCTTCCATCAATCATGGCATCCTTTTTCTAATATAAAATAATCGGGGACTGAATATCTACAGAAATATCAAAGACTTTTCCCGGTTTTGGATTTGTTGACAATAATTGGAATTTCATATATTTTAGTCATATGGCGGTAAAACTTGGACAGTTACTGATAGCCTCGAGTATTATCTCCGAAGACCAGCTTAAGCAAGCGTTGGGTATCCAGAAGAAAGAAGGGGGGAGGCTAGGCACGAATCTTGTAAAGCTGGGGTTCATCACCGAAGACAAACTGGTCGCTTTTCTCAGCAAGCAATACGGTGTCCCAGCCATCAACCTTTCGGACTATAAAATTGATCCCTCCGTCCTGAAACTTATACCTGCCGATATGGCAAAAAAATATCTTATCATGCCGGTCGCGAGGGTAGGCGCAACGCTCACGATTGCCATGGCCGACCCCTCCAATGTCTTTGCGATCGATGATGTGAAATTCATGACCGGCTATAATGTCGAGGTTGTGGTCTCCAGTGAGACCGCGATCATCACTTCGATCACAGGTTGCTATCTGGGCAAGGGCGAGAACATGCTGGCCACGCCGGGCCAGACGTCGGCCCCGACGATGAGTATTCAGGCAAAAGACTACACCCTGGGTGATGATGAGATGTCCGACGGAGGCTTCGAAAGCACTTCCTATGACGAGGGGCCCAGCGTCAATGTCGATGAGTTCGACAAGATCGTCGGCAGCGCCCTCGACAACGTCGATGTCCTTGAAGAAAAGGAAGACTCCGAAATCGTAAAGGATGTCGAGGCGCCAATCGTAAAGCTTGTGAACGGCATATTCGTGAACGCGATCAAGTCCGGGGCAAGCGAT
>JAKAIZ010000210.1 GCA_021814065.1 Nitrospirota bacterium
TCATTAACCTCCAGAATTTCGCTCGCCCAGCACAAAATTCGATGCCCTGAACCGGATGCCTGCTACATGAGTGGACATTTTACCAAAATCAGGGTAAATTTTGAAAGAAAAGAGTCGACAGTCTCTCCGCGACCACTACAAAAAATTTTTGAAAATCAGGCTGTTCCAAAAAGGCGACCCTGAATGCGGTCCGAAATACGGCATTTAGTGCTTGCTCAGTTCATCCCTGCTGGCGGTCACGCCCTTCAGGCCGGACTTCTTCCCGGCCTTCCCTTTCAGGCTCTTATAGAGATCGAAGGCCTGAGCCGGTGTTGCCTTGTCGTGCACCACAGCCCTTACCGCCTGAATCATCGCAACGGGGTTGTCGGACTGGAAGATATTTCTCCCCATGTCGACCCCGGCAGCCCCCCTCTTTATCGCATTGTGCGTGAGCTCCAGTGCTTCCTGCTCCGGGAGCTTTTTCCCGCCTGCCATCACGAGCGGAACCGGGCATGTCTTCACGATTTTTTCAAACCCCTCGCAGTAGTAGGTCTTGACGAAATGCGCGCCGATCTCAGCCGCGATCCGGCAGCAGAGCGCCAGATAACGCGCGTCCCTCGCCATGTCCTTTCCGACGGCCGTCACCGCGAGCACCGGCATGCCGTAGCGCTGCCCCTCATCCACCAGTTTCGCCAGGTTGAGAAGCGTCTGTTTTTCGTTCGGAGACCCTACGTAAATGGACAAGGCGACCGCCGAGACGTTCAACCTCACCGCATCTTCCATTGCAACCGTGATACCCTCGTTCGACAGTTCGCTTAAGATACTGTTGCCTCCCGACACCCGAAGCACAATCGGGGTCCCGGCGGACGCGTCAACCGAAGTGCGCAGGATTCCCCTCGTCGGCATCAGCGCATCCGCAAAAGGCATAAGGGGCTTCACGGTACTGCCCACGTCTTCCAGCCCGCTGGTGGGCCCTAGAAAATATCCGTGGTCGACCGCGAGCATCACGGTCCTGCCGTCGGGTCTAATTATCCTCGAAAGACGGTTCTTAAGTCCCCAATCCATATTGTCCTCCTCGTGTATTTTTCGCCCTAAGGCGTGATTATCACCTTTAGTGATTCTCCGGCCCTTTCCACAAGCCCGAACCCCCCGGCGGTCTCGTCAAGGGGCAGACGATGGGTGATAATGTCTCGCACATTCACCCTGCCCATCCTGATCAACTCCATCGATATCATGTGCTCTTCGTAATTCGCGGCATACGAAGACGTAAGCGTAATCTCGTTACGCCAGAAAAGTTCGTTCACCGGAAGCGGAACGGATACGCCCTTCCCGGCCGGAGCAAAGAAGAGTATTGTTCCTCCCCTGTCAACGGACTGGAATGCCTGGCTGATCGCGCCTTCAGCCCCCGCCGTGAGGATGACGATGTCGGCCGGCCGGCCGTTATTCAGGTCCCGGAAAACCGCCGGCAGGTCATCGCCTGCATGGATAACGTTGTCCGCACCGAATTTTCTCGCCGCGTCGAGTCTGAATTCGTTGATGTCGGAGGCGACCACGGGAGAAGCGCCAAGAGCTTTGGCAAGCTGGACGTGGAGCAGTCCCGCTATGCCGCTGCCGATCACGAGAACGCTCTGGCCTATGCGGGTGCCCGCTATCCTTTGTCCGCGGTACACGCATGCAAGCGGCTCTATGAACGTCGCATCCTCGAAGGACATCCCGTCAGGAAGAAGGTATACTCCCCTGTCTACATTTATCTGAGGGAGGAGAACATACTCCGCGAAGCCGCCCGGATAAAAATTCGTCCTCCTCAAGGTATCGCATACGGTATGATGACCGCTCCTGCAGTACCGGCAGGTGTTACAGGGTACATGATGGGAGGCTGTCACCCGATCACCTGTTTTATAAGCTGTCACGCCTGCGCCTGTCGCTGCAATTTCCCCGCCGATCTCGTGGCCCAGCACCACCGGCCCCCTGCCCTCGCGGTACCAGTGCATGACGTCGCTTCCGCAGATGCCGCTCGCACGGATGCGGACGACCACCTCGCCGGGGCCCGGCTCCGGCACAGGCATCTTCTCGATGCGGATATCGCCTGCTCCGTAGTATCTGGCAACTTTCATCGTCATGCGCTTATGTCCACGCCGGATATTATTAGACTCGGGGCGCCGGTACTGCCATAAAACCTGAGGTCGTCTCCGATGGCCTCTATCCTGCCGAAAAACTCGAGGATATTGCCGGATACTACCGCCTCTTTTACCGGATATTTGACCTCGCCCTTTTCGATCCAGAGTCCTGTCACGCCAATGGAGAAGTCCCCGGATACCGGATTCGCTGTGTGTACGCCCATCGCCTCGACGACATACAGCCCCCTGTCGATCGAACGGATTATGCGGTCCGCATCAAGAACGTCGGAATGTGAGGCAGCCTCCAGATACAGGTTCGAAACGCCGACGCCGGGAAGTGATGCAAACCCGGCCCTCGAAGCGTTGCCCGTGGAAAGGACATTGTCTTTTCTCGCAGTATAGGTGCTATACACATAGGTAAAAAGGACACCCTCCCTGATCAGCAGTTTTTCCCTGCATGGCACTCCCTCGTCGTCGACCGGACTGCTACCGAGTCTGCCGGCAAGAAGGCCGCTGTCGACCACGGTAATCTTCGGGCTTATGACCTTGCGGCCGATTTTTCCGGTCAGCAGCGACTTGCCTTTCTGCACCGCCTCCGAAGACAGCGAAGAGGCAAATATGCCAAGGAAGTCGACAGTCACCGAATTGTCGAGAACCACTTCCGCCTTACACCCCTCGATCTTGCGGGAGCCCAGAAGTCTCACCGCCCGTTTTGCAGCGCCCCTGCCGATCGCCTCGAACGAAACGTCTTTCAGGAAACAGCTTGCGTCATATTCCCATCCGATTTGGCTCTCCCCGCTGTCTTCCGCAACAGCAGAAACCTGTCCGCCGCACGAGGTGGATGAATACGCCGTGTCCACACCCTTTGAATTGGCTATCCTGGTCTCCGAAGAAGCAAAAGAGCCCGATGCCTTTCTCACCCTCGCAATCCTGCGGTCCTCCTCAAACACCGCCTTCTCGAGACGCATGACCGATTGTATCGCCTCATCCTCGCTCAACTCCGCGATCGCCGTGTCGTATATCGCGACCTCGGCAGCGCCCCCCGCATCGGGGAGGCCGAGATAGGGATCAGGGTCGGAAGATCGGGCGGTGTCGAGGGCATTCCCGATCACCGTCTGAAAGGCCGCCGGATCTGTTGAATAGGAAAAGCCGAGTCTACCGTCTTTGATCACGCGGAGTGCGTATCCGAACCCCGCGGAGGACTTGAGGGACTCGACGGACTGGTCCTTTATCTCTATCGACAGTCCCCGTGAAGACCTGCTGAATACCTCGGCCTCGTCCGCACCGCGCCTGATTGCCGCCGCGACCAGCTCGGCGGCAAAGCCCGCATCAGTCCTCATAATATGAGGCCGAGGACGTCTCCGACTCCCATACGGTCACAGCACCCAGCCGGAGGTTGCCGTTATTGATCTTCTTCTTCAGGGAATCGAAGATCCATTTTGCGATGTTCTCCGAGGAGGGGTTCTTCTCGGTAAACGGAAATACCTCGTTCAGGAAGGCGTGGTCAAGCGGCGCCACGACCTCTCCGGATATCTTCCTGAGATCGTGAAAGTCTATCGCGATATCTATTTCGTTCAGCCTCTCGGCCGTCACACTAACCTGCACACGCCAGTTATGGCCGTGAATATTTTCGCATTTGCCCTTGTAGCCCCGCAGCTGATGCGCGGCGGCAAAGCCGACTTCTACCGACAACTCGTACATCTGTATCCTCCCGAATCTAGGCAGTCTTCTTAAAAATGGATATGTAAGGCAGGTTTCTGAACTTATTGTCGAAATCGAGGCCGTATCCGACGACGAATTCATTGGGTATCCTGAAGCCCACGTAATCGAGGGGGACCGCTACTTGCCGCCTGTCCGCCTTATCAAGAAAGGCGCATATTCTGAGACTTCGCGGAGCTTTCATGAGGACGCGTTCCCGCAGATAGTTGAGCGTAATGCCCGTATCCACGATATCATCAATGAGGAGCACGTCTTTGTCGGAGACATCCTCCCTGATGTCGTAATGCATCTTCACTTCTCCGCATGAGTCGCTCTTGACATAGCTCGAAGCGATAAGAAAATCCACGACGAGGGGGGTCCTGATCAGCCTCACGATGTCGCTGAAAAAGATGAAGGCCCCCTTCAGTATCCCGACTGCGAGAAGGTTTTTCCCCTCGTATTCGTCAGAGATAACGTCCGCGAGCTCTTTCACCTTGCCATGAATCTGTTCCACGGTAAGAAAAGGTTTACCGACGACCATCCGCTCCTCCTCGAAAAAATAGTAGATTATATTAACCCATCAGCGACAAGAAAGCCATAGGCAGATATATCGGGAGTACGATCGCCGCCAAGTGTTTCGATGTTGCATACCTATTTATTTATATGGTACAATTCGTGAAATGGACAAGGAGGTTCACCTATGGAGAAGAAGAAATTCATCTTTATCCTCAACAGCTCATTCGACAAACCGGACAACGCCGCGGGCGCGCTGCAGCTCGCATCCAACAT
This sequence comes from Nitrospirota bacterium, assembly GCA_021814065.1. Lineage (GTDB taxonomy): Bacteria > Nitrospirota > Thermodesulfovibrionia > Thermodesulfovibrionales > UBA6898 > Sulfobium. The sequence continues at coordinate 4,584 of JAKAIZ010000210.1, forward strand.
GAAGGCGTTCGACGTGGAACTCGACTTTTTTCTGATCAATGAAGGCGTCTTACTCGCCAAAAAAGGGTTTGCGGAATCAATAACCTGGCAGAAGAAAAACGGTTTTTCGCCGATAGCCGATCTTCTCAAGACCCTTATTGAGGACTTCGGGGTAAAATTCTACATCTGTGCGTCCTGCGTGAAGCCCTACGGGCTGGACGGGGCCGAACTTATAAAAAATGCGGAACCCAAGCCCGGATCTTTCCTCGGGGAGCTTCTCATGGAGCGGCAGAGCGTAAGCTTCTGATTCTTCTGATTACAGCCGGTATCACTGCCGGCTGTAATTCACCCCTTTTTCCGGACCTTCGATCCTGAAAATCGGCTCTCCCGCGATCAACTCCCGGAGCCTCTCCACAGAAAGCTGATTATAAAAGACCGGCCGAACCAAGTTCCCGTCTTCCTGATACCCTATCAGGTTCTTCTTAAGCGCCTCATCCCGGAAAATAATATCCGTGATCTGGAGCTTCCGGTAAAGTCTGATATAGGGGTTGATCCCGACGCTGTCCGGCTGTACCCTCCTGAAGAGATCGAGGTAAAAGCGGAGCGTCTCTTCGTCCTCGTACGGGAAACCGCAAAGAAAATCCACGACGATCTTCAACCCCGACGACCTTGCGGTGAAGACGATCTTCTCGATATCGGTCCAGTATAAGGGGCACTTTTTCCACGAGTCCGCAGTGAGCGTGATGAGCGATACCCCG
>JAKAIZ010000030.1 GCA_021814065.1 Nitrospirota bacterium
ACTGAGGCCGGAGGGGCAGCGGGGAGATATCGCACTCGCCCTGAGGGGATATGAGATGTACTACGAGTCATGGGGGCGGGCATGGGAGCGTGCCATGCTGCTCCGGGCGAGACCTGTTGCCGGCGATGCGGAATTGGGCCGCGGCTTTGTCGATATGATAAAACCTTTCGTCTACAGGAAATACCTCGACTATTCCGCGATAGACGAGATACGCGGACTGAAACGGAGGATAGACTCCACCTTCAAGAAGGGCGACATCAAGAGAGGCTATGGGGGGATACGCGAAATCGAATTTTTTGCGCAGGCACTACAACTCATATATGGCGGAAGGGAACCGCTTCTCAGGGAGCGTAGCACGCTAAAGGTGTTGCACAGGCTTCTCCAGAAGGCGCTCATCGGCCAGGAAGACTATTCTCTCCTCTCAGAGAATTACCGGTATCTGCGGACCCTCGAGCACAGGCTCCAGCAATTGAACAACCTGCAGACCCACACGGTGTCTGCGGCCGGCGCAGAACTGGAGGCGCTCGGCAGAAAGATGGGCTCCCGCGACGGGGGCACGTTTATCTCTGACCTTGAGACCAGGCGGGCGAAGGTAAGGGGGATATATGATTCCCTCTTCACGGGACACAAAGATGAGGGCGCCGCAGGGGGCACTTTTTTTGACGAGGAGATGTCCGACGCGGAACTCAGGGAGTACCTCTCGGGGAGAGGGCTGAAGGATATCGACAGGGCGATACGAAACATCAAGGCGATCAAGGACAGCACCTTCACCTTTCAGACCCTGAGAGGAAGGAGGCTTTTGGGCGAGGTTCTCCCCCATTTCGTCGACTCGGCGCTGAAAAGCAGCTCGCCCGATGCCGCGTTGAATCATCTGCAGTCATTCGCTAACTTACTCAGCGCCAACGAGTCTTATCTGGAGATATTCATGCGGGAAAAAAGCCTGGTCGATATGCTGACTTACGTTTTTGCACAGTCGGAGTATCTTACGAAGATGCTGCTCGGCAGGCCGCAGTATCTGGAGATGATCGGCTGGCGAGAAAGGCCATCGAAGAGCCTGCGGGTACTTAGAGAAGAGATCAGCAGCACTGTCGCTGGGGGACGGTCGGTCAATGACGCGATACGGCTCGTCAAGCAGGCCGAGGAGATCAGGATGGGGCTTCTGTTCCTGCAGAAGAAGGTCGGTGTCGCCGGCGTGACGAGGGGGCTGAGTAAGGCCGCTGAGGCGATACTGTCATATTCGGCCGACTCCATCGGAGAATGGACGGGGGACCTGTCGGTGATAGGCTTCGGGAAACTCGGCGGCCGGGAGATCACTTTCGGCTCCGACCTCGATGTCATATTCGTTTCCTCCGGCGATCCGGAGGTGAGTGTTACGAAAGCCGCGGAAAAGTTCCTGAGAATGCTCGTTTCGTACACTAAGGAAGGTGTGGCATATCGCGTCGATACGAGGCTCCGGCCGGAAGGGGTGAAGGGGCCCCTTGTCTCTTCGGTGGAGAGCTTCAGGAAATACTACTCTAAGGCCGCCGCCTTCTGGGAATTTCAGGCCCTTCTCAAGGCGAGGCCGGTAGCCGGCAGCATAAAGACAGGCCTTGCCTTTATCGATATGGCAAGGGAAACCCTGATATCAAGAGGGAAGGAGATACCCGCTTCCGATATACTACTGATGAGAGAAAGGATCATGAGGGAACTGTCGAAAGAACAGCTTGGGTACGACATCAAGCTCGGCCCCGGCGGCATAGAGGAGATAGAATTCGCCGTGCAATACCTTCAACTCGTCCACTGCGGCAGTCATCGCGGGCTTCTCGTACAGGGAACGGTCAATGCCTTCGGCAGGCTCAGGCGGGCGGGTGTAGTAGGGCAGGATGAAGCGGCGCTGATGGTGGATGCCTACCTTTTTTATCGGGGGCTTGAGAGTTTCCTGAGACTGAGGGGTGACAGTATCCTAAGTAGAGACGAGGGAAAAATGAGGGACGCTGCCGAGTATATGGGATTCGAACGGGCCGATTCTTTTGTTGAGGCCCTCGAGAATAAAAGAAAGGCCGTCCGCGAATTCAGCGGAAAATATCTTGGCCGTCCGTAGCCCTGTAGACTTTCATCACCTCTTCCCGCGTGACGACCGGTTCCACGCTGAACCCTAGTGTTTCGATGTTTTCCCTTCCGCCTTCCTGGCGGTCGACAAGGGCGATCACCTTTACGACATCCAGACCGGCTTCTTTCGCCTTATTGATCGCCTCGATGGTTGATTTGCCGGTGGTGATGACATCGTCCACTATTACTACCCTGTCGCCTTTTTGAACGTTTCCCTCTATCCACTGCATGGTGCCGTGCGACTTGGCTGACTTCCTGACCACGAAGGCCTCCACCGGATTGCCTTTCAGATATGATGTGTAAGCCACCGCGTCCGCGATCGGGTCCGCCCCGAGGGTAAGGCCGCCTATGCCCCTGGCGCCGGAATCTCTGACCATGTCGTAAATGAGATTGCCGATGAGGTGCATGCCCTCAGGGTGAAGGGTGACCGCCTTGCAGTTGAAGTAGTAATTGCTCATCCGTCCGGAGACGAGCTTGAAGACCGGCTCCTCGCTGTATCTGAAGGCCTTTTCGATCAAAAGCCTGATGAGACGCTCTTTCATCGTCTTGTGATCCTTTCAAGAGAGATTCGGATAATAATCCCTTCAGCAATTAGACAGGCGAAATGTCATTCCGGCTTGTCCGGAATCTTTCTTCGTCTTTTAAGAAGGATTCCCGACGTGTTCCACTTGCGGGAATGACAATTTTCAGATTAAGAATTGCCGACGTAGTATTATAGACGATATCCAGGGGAAGGGGAAGGCGGTCAGGGCAGGGCGGGAATCGCTACCCGCCCTGCATCGGAAAGGTTACATCTCTCTGACTTCTATACATTTGTCGGGACAGACTTCTACGCAGCTCATGCAGCCGACGCATTCGCCTGCCTGATAGGGGTCGGTCTTGCCGTTTTCTCCCATCTGGTATACGCCGACCGGGCAGATGTTCACGCATTCACCGCAGCCAGTGCAGCAGTCAAAATTCACGTTGACCAGAAACATTCTTTACCTCCTTGTCATGATATTGTCCATCAGGTCGGATCGGTACTGATCTGACGGCTATTACGAGGCTGAAGGCGGAAGGCTCCCGTCCGGCCTATTCCACGGGCGTCACTACCGCCATCACCACGAGACGGCTTCCCTTATCTGCCTTGAAGCCGTGAGGGGTCATCGGATCACAGAGGATGCAGGTCTTTTCGTCGGCCCCGATTGTCTCATCTCCCACTGTGAAACTTCCTCTCCCTTCGACCACGTACATCATCAGGCGAAGAGGCGCCTTGTGAGGCTTGAGTTCCTGCCCCGCCTCCAGACACATAAGGGCGATCCTCATCTCGGGTTTATCCGAAAGCATCTCCCTGCCGATCCTGTCGGGGGAGTATTTCATAAGCTTCTTCAGATCGAGAATTTCCATACGTACCTCCTTTATTATACCTGATTAATTATCACACAGGGCCGGTGTGGAGGCTATGACAAAGGTCATACGGCAGCGAACAAAAAATACTGAAGCCGGCTGCGTTTTGCTGCGGCACTTCCGCGCTTTACTGCTTCCATGCTATCGTATGGGGTATGTTTTTTTTTAAGACAGCCCAATTCCTGATTGTTACCATTATCCTTGCTCCTTTCTATTTCCTCATCCTCCTGGTTCTGTATCCCTGGCGGCTGCGAATCGGGCCGAGGCTCGTTCAGTTCTATTCAAAAATCTGCCTTCTCATTTACCGGGTCAGGATCGAGCAGGTGAAGCATTTCCGGGCCTTCAAGAAAAAGAAGAAAGGGCTTCTCATCATTTCGAATCACAGCAGTTTTCTGGATATCTTAATCCTCTCTTCGCTGTTTGGGACGGCGTTTGTGAGCAAGGCGGAGGTTAAGAATTATCCGATCATCGGCCAGATCGCGTGGCTCATGGGGGTGATCTTCTTTGACCGGACCAGCCGCAAAGAGAGAATCAGGGCGCTTAAGACGGTTGCGAACTGCTGCCGGGACAGGGTCATTGCCATTTTCCCGCAGGGAACGACCGGGCGTATTTCAGAGCGGCTGCCCTTCAACAGGGGCATCTTCAAGGTAATGGACATCAACCCTGAGATTACCCTCTTGCCGGTGACGCTTCACTACGAAGAGGACGCGGAGATCGCATGGCATGCACCGCAGTCCCTGAGGGAAAATGCGGTCATGGTCAGCCGACGGCAGAGTATCAGCGTAAAAGTCAGTATTCACAGCCCGTTAACGCGGAGGGAGTCTGAGGGGAAGACGGCGGCAGAGATCTGCAGGATGGTGGAAGAAACGGTGCTTGGGGATCTGGCGAAGGGATATGGGAAAGTCTGAAAATCCCCGCCTTTCCCTTTGTCCGTTTCCTGTCTCTCATGTTATTATAACGAGTCGATTTTACAGGGTTGAATGATCATATGAATAAAACTGACTATGTGATATTGCTTGGTCTGGCTGCCGTGGCGGGAGGGGCGATCGGGATTCTTGCAGACCGGAAGAGGCCTGCGAAAGGCGGGCTTCTGGGTGCCGTAGCTGGGGTAGCAGCAGGGATGGTCGCCGCAGGTGTTTACGAATACTCGAACCGCGAGGAAATCCCCTTTTATACGAGCCTGTCGCCTCTGTACGAAGAGGCGGACGTTGTCTGAAGCGTTCCCAACGGCCGGTTAATAATAGATCAGCTTCCGTTCCAGATCGGACGAGCGTGAAGTCCTCTTAGCCTCATCGAGGGTAATGGCGTCCTGCCTGCAGAGCTGGATCAGGTGCTGGTCGAGCGTCTGCATCTTATATTCGTCGCCCCCTTTTTCTATATGCGACTCGATCTCATCGAGATGACCGTCCCGGATACACGCCTTTATGGTGGAGGTCGCATACATTAACTCCAGGGCCGGCACGACGACTTCGCCGCTTTTACCGCGCACAAGCCGCAGAGAAACCGTGGCAACGAGGATCTCCGCGAGCCTGTGACGGATATTCTCCTGGGCCTGGGGGGGAAAGTACCCCACTATACGGTTGATGGTTGAGGCCGCATTGTGTGTATGAAGGGTCGACAGAACGAGGTGTCCGGTTTCTGCGGCCTTGACGCAGGCGTCGATCGTTTCGAGATCGCGCATTTCTCCGACCATGATCACGTCGGGGTCCATCCGCATCGCGGCCTTCAGTGCGCCCCCGAAATTGTCGGTGTCGATACCCACTTCTCTCTGGATGATGCAGCTTTTATTCGCATGAAAAATATATTCGATCGGGTCCTCGATCGTGATTACGTTGTATTTAAAATTGTCGTTGATATACCGGATAATCGATGCGATGGTCGTGGATTTCCCGTTGCCCGTGGGGCCGCAGACGAGGATCAGGCCGTTAGCTGCCTTAGCTATATTGCCCAGTGCGGGCGGGAGGTTCAGTTCTTCGAATGTGCCGATATGATGGGGAATGACCCGCATTACGAGCCCGATATGGCCCCGCTGGCGGAAGATGCTCACCCTGAAACGTCCCACGTTCGGCAATGTATATGAGGTGTCGAACTCCTTCAGTTCGTCGGGCATCTTCCGGCCGTGCTGCTCCATGACAGCGGCTGCTACAAACTCTGTGTCCTGCGGCGTCAGGTTGCTGAGCTTCGAGTGGATCAGGTGTCCGCGCGCCCTGAAGAGCGGGGGGTTGTCTACCTCGAAATGTATATCGGAGACTCTTTTTTCAAACGCGATTTCAAGAATTTGAGTAAAGGTGGCTATGTCCATAATAGATTCCCCCTTGCATGGAATGTCGGTCCGTATCGGTGCCCGGGGCGCTCATTCACGACCCCTTTGCGATCTGCTTGTGATAAAAAGCGTTTTCAAGTGCCATTCCGGCCTGGCTCGCCAGAATCTCCAGGAGGTCTGCCGGCACGGGAGAGGCCTCTTTTGTCCCGAAGTCTCCATAGGTGAGCATCACGACCTTCCCGCGGCTCTTTACGGGAACAAGGATTATCGCCGGTTCAAGGGGCGCTCCGATGGCGTCGAAGAGATGTTTCTTGAGAATGTCATCCTCCCTCTCACCGTAAAAGACCTTTCCTTTTTCGAGCGCGTCACTGAAGATCGAAGGTGTCGCCAGAGGGACCTTCAGACGCGTGACTGAAGTCGGCCCCTCATTCTTCTCTGCAAACACCCCGACGGCCCTGTCCCCCGCGAGTTCTGACGGGCGAACAACAAACGTGATAGCCCGCTCACACACGTCGGCGACATATTGTAGAAGGACGAGTGACGGGTCTGCCGCGTAGCGGTCTCTTAGCGCAAGCACGTTCTCTTTGAACCTTCTCAGCCGATCGTCTCCCGCTGCCGGGGTTTTCTGTTCCAGCAAAAAGCGGCCCACATAGGACCTGAAAACCTCAAGAAATGTAATCGCATCGCCGATGAATGTTGCCTTCCCCTCTTCCCGTAAGGGTTTCGGGAAGACCGCCCTTGCGCCGTCACGATAGGACTGGAGCAGAAAGTCGTAATCCGGGAACAAAGCCGCCTGGATGACGGGGACCTGGGGATACAGTTCCTGAACCCGCCGACGCAGGCTTACTATCTTTTCCCGGGACAGTATCCTTTTCGATGTCCCTGGATCATCGAAGAGCAGGATGGGCAGGACGCCTATTTTGGTGCACTGCTCCATGATGCGGAGGAGTTCCTCCTCATCGTCTGTGGCAAAGACAAGGACGCCGTCTGCCTTGCAGATCGTCATCACAGAATGGGTAATGAATTCATCCTCGCTGAAAAGGACGATTCCTTTTGTCCGTCCTTCCTTTCTCAGCGTTCCCTCGCTGCAGCTTCTGCCTGCCGAGGATCTCTCGAGGAAAAGGACAAACGCTTCCTGATCTCGCTCCGGGAAACCGCTCAGGGTCTCCTTTATCTTCTGACGATGGATCTCGACCGGATCGAAAGCTTCGTCTTCCGGGACGATCTGAGGCATCTTTCGTTCCAGGTGCTCGATGTCGCCCAACCCGAGGTCATCGGCGGTAATGACCGGCTGCACCCGTTTTTTGTCGGCCCATGTTTCCGACGGAACCACGTCCGCGAACAGTTCCTCATCGGGTGGTACAGTTTTCCCGGCCTGGCGGTCCCGTTCCCTTTCGTCGTAAATACGAAGGGCGTCCATCAGCAGCATTTGTGCGTCGAGACTTATTTCCTGCTCCATCGCGCTGAGGGGGTAGATGCATTCCGGAGAGACCGAGACCGCGTCCGAATCAAGGGTGAACGTCCCCGTCTTCCAGCCGATCAATTCGACGAGGGTGATCTCGATAAGCTTTTTGAGCCCTCTCGATGCATCTTCACGGCCTAATCTGCCGAGTTCGATGAGCGTGTTGATCAGGGGCTTGCGGCGCTTGCCAGCTTTTTTCTGGACTTCCAGCGCCTGCGTGAGGTCTTTGACAGTGATGGCCTTCATCTTCACCAGGACGGTTCCGATGCGGACCTTGTTGCTGAGATGGTTTGCGCCGACAATATACCCGTTACTGAAGATGATCCGGCTTTCCCCTTTTTTTCCCCTGACGGAAAAAGTGCCGGACTTCCTCGTTGTGTTGAGTAGTTGAATGATATCAACTATGTGTAGCTGTTCTAACTCTCCGGTAAAGGCCATAAGCTTATGAAGTGCAAATACATGACAATCCTATAATAGAGAAGAATACCATAAGAAATGAGGGCTGGTAAATATGTCGGGCCGGGGGCGTATTCCTCATCAAACGGAGGCCTGAGTCGCTTACCGCCGCTCTTGAAGGACCGGCTCCCGAATCGTGGAAAATTCCTGACGGCTTTCGCGCTGTGCAGGTTGACTTGTCTTTAGATTCCTTAACGCAACCTTTTCGCAATAGCATACGGACGGGGAGGGGCGAAAGGTGTTATTCGAACCGTATTTTTCCGAAGGATTCCGGCAGATGGATATTTTTTGACGGAAGCGCCACCCATGAAGCCCAATGGGGATGGGAGGTCCCGTCGCCGCACTTGTAGAGGTTTGCCCTCCATTCATTGCCCGGGATGTTTCCAGGTGAGCAGACAAACTTTTCGATCAGCGAAAACGGGATGAAGAACTCCAGTATCCACTGCGTAGGCCCGGCAATTTCCGGATCGACAACTGTCGGGAGTGAATGATAGACATTGATGGCGGCCCCGTCCCTCTTTGAGAGCGGAATGACCACTTTGATCCTGTCCCTCGTATTATCGGGATTCGAGATGAAACTGGCCCGAAGCGTTCCGCCACAGTTGAACTGGAAATTGAAATGCTCGCGGCGAGGCCCCGGCCGGAAGACGAAGCCGACGCAGCTGTCTTTATACACCGGGTCCAGGTAGTTCGTGTGCACACAGCGGACATACCTGTCTTCAACGAGAAAGATGCCGGCGATGCCCCGTCTGCAGTAGAGCAGTTTCGCGACGGTCTTCGGCCGGTGGTCGCTGCCTTCGGGCCGGAAGTGGGAAATCTCGAGCGTTTTGGCGCGCCTCCAGAGAGGGCCTTCCCAGTCGCCTTTCATTTCCGGTTCACGGTCTGTGAATCTGACTATATACATATCGACAGTCCCGCCCCCATTTTATACAGTCCCGCCTTCCGCATCGGGCGTATCGAACACCGGCTCCCAGCGGGCCTTGAAATTCGCGAACGTATCTTCCTCAATAGCCTTTCTCATTTTTTTGAAGAAGTCGAGATAAAAGTAGAGATTGTGATAAGTGTTCAGCCTCATAGAAAGGATCTCCCGGGAAAGGAAGAGATGCCGTAAATATCCCCGCGAGTAATTCCTGCAGGTGTAGCATGCGCAGCCCGGATCGAGCGGCCCTTCGTCGTACTTGAACTCCTCCCTTTTGATACTGATCCTTCCCACGCTCGTAAAGAGCGTCCCGTTTCTGGCGTTTCGCGTCGGCATGACGCAATCGAACATATCAAAACCCGCTTCCACCGCCTTCAGCATGTCCCCGAGGTCACCGATTCCCATGAGATACCTGGGCCTTTCAACGGGCAGAAGAGGCGCGGTATAACAGATGACCGAGTGCATCTCCTCTTTCGGCTCGCCGACGCTCACCCCGCCAACCGCATAGCCGTCAAATCCTATCCCGAGGATTTCTTCCGCGCTTTTTTTTCTCAGGTCCCTGAACATGCCGCCCTGGACGATGCCGAACAATGCCTGGCCTTCGTTTTGGAGTTCCCTGCACTGTTTTGCCCATGCCGTCGTCAACTCGACCGACCTCAGCGCATACTCGTATGTCGAGGGATAGGGGATGCACTCGTCGAAGGTCATTGCGATGTCGGACCCCAGGCCCCTCTGGATCTTCATCGCCTCCTTCGGCCCGATGAAGTGGGGAGAGCCGTCGATGTGTGACCTGAAGGAGACGCCTTTCTCCCCGATGTCCCTCAGGGCCGAGAGACTGAATACCTGAAAACCGCCGCTGTCGGTAAGCAGGGGTCTGTCCCAGCGCATAAACCCATGGAGCCCTCCGAGCTTCGCAACCACGTCGATGCCGGGCCTAAGATAAAGGTGGTAGGTATTTCCGAGGATGATCTCTGCGCCGATCTCCTTCATCTCATCGGGGGACATCGCCTTCACCGTCCCAAGAGTACCCACCGGCATGAACGCGGGGGTATTGATGATGCCCCTGCCCGTCTTCAGCACGCCCCTTCGTGCGCTCCCGTCGGTCTTTGTCACGGTGAAAACCATACTCTTTCCCCCTCTGCGAGTTGTAGTACAGGTATCTATTATACGCGAAAAACAGTTCCGGGCTGAACGAAAGAATGCGACGGCGTTCGACGGCGTTCCTTGACTTGGAAATATTCCCTCGGATAAGATAATATGCTTGATAAATATCATTTTCCCGGGTTTACTGCAATGCGGGACGCGGGATTCAGGAAGGTTTTGCGCAGGTGAAAATTGCCGTAGGTTGTGACCATGCCGGGTTCGGGTTAAAGGAAGATGTAGTCGGTCTCCTGAAGAGTCTTGACCTCGAATTTGTCGACTTCGGCACAAACGGCACGCAGTCAGTCGATTACCCTGATTTCGGAGAGAAAGTCTCCGGACTCGTTTCTTCCGGAAAGGTGGAAAGGGGCATTCTCATCTGCGGGACCGGCCTCGGCATGTCTATGGTCGCCAATAAGTTCCCTAACGTCAGGGCCGCGCTCTGTAACGACCTTTTCTCGGCCAAGATGAGCCGGCTCCATAATGATGCGAATGTGCTGGTCATGGGAGGCAGGGTAATCGGGAAAGACCTGGCCTATGAGATCGTAAAGACCTGGATGACGACGCCGTTTGAGGGCGACAGACATATAAGAAGGCTGAACAAGATCAGAAAGATAGAGGAAGATTTAAAGACAGATGGAAAATGATGAGCTCAGGATTGTCGACCCGAAGGTCTATGATGCGATCGAGCGGGAACGGTGCAGGGAGCATGAAAAGATAGTCCTTATCGCTTCGGAGAACTACGTAAGCAGGGCCGTCCTCGAAGCGCAGGGCTCGATCTTTACCAATAAATACGCCGAGGGCTATCCCGGCAGGAGGTATTACGGCGGCTGTGAGTTTGCTGACATCGTTGAAACCCTTGCCGTCGAGAGGGCGAAGGAAATCTTCGGCGCAGAGCACGTTAACGTACAGCCCCATTCCGGCTCTCAGGCGAATATGGCTGTCTATTTCGCAGTACTGAAGCCGGGGGACAAGATCCTCGGTATGAACCTCAGCCACGGGGGCCATCTCTCTCACGGTGCATCTGTGAATTTTTCGGGGGCCCTGTATCAAAATGTGCCGTACGGAGTGAACAAAGACGGGCTTATCGACTATGATGAGATCCGGGGACTTGCACGCGCCCACAGGCCGCAGATGATAGTCGTCGGCGCCTCCGCCTATTCGAGGATAATAGATTTCGAGGCCTTTTCCGAGATCGCGAAAGAAGTCGGCGCTTATCTCATGGCCGACATCGCGCATATCGCCGGTCTCGTTGCAGCCGGTCTGCACCCTTCTCCGGTGCCCTTTGCAGATTTCGTTACTACGACGACGCATAAGACCCTGAGGGGCCCCCGGGGGGGGATGATCATGTGCAAGGCCGAATTTGCGAAGGCAGTTGACAAGATGATATTCCCCGGCATACAGGGCGGGCCGCTTGTCCATGTCATCGCCGCCAAAGCAGTGGCGCTCAAGGAGGCGATGACCGAGGATTTCCGGGCTTACCAGAAGGCGGTCATCGATAATGCGAAGACGCTTGCGGCCGGGCTTGTCAGGGAAGGCTTCAAGATCATCTCGGGCGGTACCGATAACCACCTCATGCTGGTAGACCTTACCCGCAAGGGCATTACCGGGAAAGATGCGGAACAGGCACTGGACAAGGCGGGCATCACGGTGAACAAGAACGCCATCCCCTACGACCAACGGCCCCCTGCAGTGACGAGCGGCATCAGGCTCGGAACTCCAAGCGTCACCACACGCGGGATGGGCAGTGCGGAGATGGAGGAGATCTCCGGGATCATTTCCGAGGTCATCAATAACAGCAAAGAGCCGGAGGCGATCGCGGCTATTGCCAGGCGTGCGAGAGCGCTGTGCGATCGTTTCCCCATCTACCGATAAAATACTCTGACATTGTACAAGCACCGGGGGGAAACCCGGAAAGGTCTTGTTCGAGTATGAGACCATGGCCTATAAATACAGCTTGATACGGCATTTTCCGGCATCGGGTAAACTATCGTTCCCGCTACTGTTTACCGGCACGGTCACTGTGTTGTCATGAAATGTCCTTTCTGCGAAAACCTTGAAGACAAAGTGATTGACTCGAGGACGAGCAGAGAAGGAAACGCGATCCGCCGCAGAAGGGAATGCCTGAGATGCGGCAAACGGTTCACTTCCTACGAGAGGGTCGAAGACCTCGTCCCCATGGTCGTGAAGAAGGACGGCAGAAGGGAACCGTTCGACACCGGCAAGATAAGAAACGGACTCCTCATCGCCTGTAAGAAAAGACCTATCGAAACGGACAGACTCGACTCCATCGTCGATGCCATCGAAAAAAAACTCGCCGGTCTCGGCGTCAAAGAGATTCGCAGCACATGGATAGGCGAACAGATAATGTCAGAACTCAGGCAGCTCGACAAGGTCGCATACGTAAGATTCGCATCGGTCTATCACCAGTTCAAAGACATCAACGATCTGATGGATGAGGTGAAGACGCTTTTCGAAAGCAGGGAGAGAAAGCAGCCGTGAATCCCCTTTTGTTGGTAATAGAAGACGACGAAAACATATCCCTGAGTCTCAGGGTCTTCTTCGAGAGCAGGGGTTACGGTGTGATAACGACTGCTTCCGGCCAGGAAGGGCTCTCGGTGGCGCTGAAGGAGGTCCCCGATATCGTGTTGCTTGATTTACGGCTGCCGGACCTTTACGGGATAGAAGTCCTCAGGGCGATCAAGGCGGACTACTCCGAGATATCCGTGATCGTGATGACCGGCTACGGACAGGTCGAAGAGGCGGTGAAGGCGATGAAGCTCGGGGCCGAATATTATTTCCAAAAACCGGTCGATCTCGATCAACTTGCGATTGTCGTCGACAAGAGTCTCAGCATAAAACAGATACGGCAGGAGTCGGTGCTCCACAGGAAATCTTCCTATCCCATAGCCGGCCGGAGTAAACATACCCAGGGCCTTATTCATATGATTAACCTGCTTGCGTCCAATCCCCTGACTACGGTGCTGGTACAGGGAGAAACCGGAACCGGGAAAGAACTGGTTGCCCGCAATATCCACGCCCTGAGCGCCAGGGCGGAAAAGCCTTTTGTGGATATCAACTGCGCTGCAATACCGGCCGACATTGTCGAAAGCGAACTCTTCGGGTATGAGTCCGGGGCGTTCACCGACGCGAAGAAGACGAAGAAGGGGCTCTTAGAGTTGGCCGACGGCGGGACGCTTTTCCTGGACGAGATCGGGGACATGCCGGGGAGCGCACAGGCGAAGATCCTGAGGGTGCTCGAAAACAGGACGCTGAAGCGGCTCGGCGGAACGCGAGACATCTGCGTCGACGTCCGAGTGATCGCGGCCACTAACAGGAAGCTGGACAGGCTCGTAAAGGAGGGCGCATTCCGGGAAGATCTTTTTTACCGGCTCAACGTTATCCCCCTGACGATAACGCCTCTGAGGGAAAGGCCGGAAGACATACCTCTTATCGCGGGTTTTCTGCTCGAGGAGATCAAAAAAGCGATGGGGAAGAGGGAGATCGACGGGTTTACGCCCGACGCGATGGAGATGCTTTGTTCTTACGCGTGGCCGGGAAACGTGAGGGAGTTGAGAAACGCGATCGAACGGGCGGCGATCCTCTGTCCGCATGGCGACATATCGACAAGACATCTTGCGCTGTCCGAACCGAAGACTGCAGCGAAGAGCCCACTCACCCTCACCGAAGTCGAAAAGACCCATATCGAAAGTGTTCTGAGGCTGACCGAAGGCAACAGGACCAGGGCTGCCCAGATCCTCGGGGTCGCGCGTTCCACCCTCGGCGAGAAGATCAAAGAATACAAACTGAGCTGACCGATAGTCGTGCAACGTTGTCCGAATTCCGGACACCCGTTATTCTTTTCTTTATGCTGCGCTTTTTGCAATCCGTCCAGAATATCTTGAATATTCCATAACATACAGCTCTCCTGCGGCCGCCTCTCCATTTTCCTTTTCAGGCATGGGATTTGCATAATAAGTCTTAGATTAAAACATCATCAGGGAGGTAGGCAGGGATGAAGAAGATACTGATAGTGGACGACGAACCCACTATTCTTCTTACGCTCTCACACGTGTTGAGCAGCAAAGACACTGTCGTCATAACGAGCAGCCGGATCGAGGAGGCGGAGGAGGCGCTTTCACGTTACGCGTTCGACCTCGCGATCGCCGATATCCGCTTGAGCGGCATGTACGGCATTGAGGGACTCGAACTTCTCAGTTACATAAAGGAAATAAGTCCTTCTACCGAGGTTATTGTCATGACCGCGTACGGATCGAATGAGATGAGGGACGAAGCTTACAGCCGCGGGGCCTATTACTATTATGAAAAGCCGATCGATATCGAGCATCTCGTCGCGAAAATCGGGTCCCTCGGCATAGTACTGCCACCTGCGCAAAACGCGAATTTATGAGAGGCGCCAAGGGAGAAGAGGAGGAAAAATGCCCGAGTTACAGAAATTGCTAGTAGTGGATGATTCCCAACTGATCCACTCCATGTATCGACTGGTACTCAACCGCTACGAAGGCTGCAAGATCTTTGATGCGATGAACGGACTGGAGGCGCTCGACATCCTTTCGCGGGAGAAGAATTTCGACCTTATTCTTCTCGACATCAATATGCCGGTGATGAACGGCATCCAGTTCATGGAGAAACTGAAGAAGGAAAACCTCTACCGTCAGGTCCCGATCATCGTGATCAGCACCGAGGGGAGGGAGGAGGACACGCTGCGGGCCCTGAAGCTGGGCGCATGGGGGTACGTTGTGAAGCCGTTCAAGCCCCATATGCTTTATGAGCTGATCGAAAAGGTGCTTGCGAAAAAACCCCCTTTCCTCGCGGCCACGAAGAACGGATAGATGGAATATTCCGAGCTGATAAGGGATTTTCTGGACGATGCAGAGACGCAGCTCGGTTTTTTCGAAAGCGCTCTCCTTTCTATCGAGAAAAACGGCTACCTTGAAGAGGTAATCCAGAGTACCCTGGGGCCTCTCCACACGCTGAAGGGCAACTCCGGGATGATGGGTCTGGAATCCCTCAAGGATTACGTGCACCATGTCGAGGAGATCCTCAAGAAGGTCCTCGAGGACGAGGTCGACTTCGGGACGGTGATCGACGTCCTATTTGACACTGTCAGCGTGATCAGACAGGTGCTCCACACACTCGGACGTGACCCGGCAAGCAGACCAGACCTTACGGAACATGTCATGGTGATCCAGGAGCGGCTGCGGGGGACCGTCGGCGTGCACACAAGAAGGGATGTCGATCTCACGTCTTATCTCGGCACGAAGACGGACACGATAAAGGTTGATTTCAGAAGGTTCGACGACCTCCTGAACCTGGTGGGAGAACTTGTCATCTATAAAACCAGACTGAATCAGATCGGGACACAGATACGGGGAGAGGTCGGAAACAAGTCGCTCTTCAAGGAACTAAGCGGGGGCCTCGAATTTATGGGAAAGACGATCGCGGGGCTGCAGGAAGGCATCATGAGGGCAAGGATGCTTCCTGTGCTGCACGTCTTCAGTAAGTTTCCGAGAATGGTGAGGGACCTCTCCCGGCTTCAGGAGAAGGAGATCGAACTCGCCTTCGAAGGGGAGGATACGGAACTCGACAAGACCGTGATAGACGAACTTGAGGAACCGCTGCTCCACATCATTCGCAATGCGGTTGACCATGGCATAGAAGATATGCAGGAACGGGCTAGGAAGGAGAAAGACCATCGGGGCGTCATTACCCTTTCAGCCGGGCAGGAGTCCAATTACGTGATCATCAGGGTAAGCGACGACGGCAGAGGGATAGATGCCGAAAGCGTGCGTGAGGCGGCTGTGGGAAGGGGGCTGCTCAAGCCCGACGAAGTTTACGACAAGGAGACTGTCTTCTCGCTGATCTTCTCCGCGGGGCTTTCGACAAAGAAGGAGGCAACCGATCTTTCGGGCAGGGGGATCGGAGTTGATGTGGTCGCCCGGAAGATCGCCAAGCTGAACGGCCAGATCGCTGTCGACAGTGTCCCGGGAAAAGGGACGACCTTCACTATAAAACTGCCGCTCAGTCTAGCCATCATTTCGGCCCTGATGGTGGAAACCGGGGGAGAGGTGTATGCGATCCCGATGAGTGCCGTGGACGAGAGCATCAAGGTAAGGGAAGAGGACATCCACATGATCAATAACCATGAGGTGATAGAGTCCAGGGAACAAGTATTACCGGTTGTCCGACTCGCCGAATTTTTCAACATAGGCGGCAGGAAGCATGGCAAGTGCTATCTGATCGTCCTCAGCCGGGCTGGAAGAAGGCTTGCCCTTGCGGTAGACCGGCTGAGGGGACAGCAGGAGATCGTAATCAAGCCCCTCGATGAGACGTTTGGTAAATCATACGGGATAGCAGGCGCGTCTATCCTCGGCGACGGCAGGATCGTACTGATTGCCGATGTAACGGCTTTTTGGAACCAACCTACCGTGAGGAGTGAAGAGTGAAGAGCCAGGAGTCAGCGGCGATTACCATCGGCCCTTTTTCCCTGTCCTTTACTCCTCACTCCTTACTTTTTTAAAGGAGGAGGTGTAAGAAATATGTCCGAGATACGTCTTCCGGCTTCGGGGCTGGCCGAAGAGGTCCTGACCCTCTGTAAGGAGAAGCAGCGTGATATCCATCTCGTCACGTTTAACCTCGGGGAAGAGTATGGGGTCCCGATCCATCAGGTGCAGGAGATCATACGCGTCAGCGGCGTCACCATGGTCCCGAATTCCCCTTCCTACATGGAGGGTGTCATTAACCTGAGGGGCAGGGTGCTGCCTGTACTAAACCTGAGGAAGAGGTTGAAGCTCCCTCCGAAGGATGCCGGCAAATCATCCCGGATCGTGGTCGCTGAGGTGGGCGAGAAGGTGATCGGCCTCCTCGTGGATGCGGTCTCCCATGTGATCAGGGTGGCCCCGGAGTCCGTGGAGTCGGCCCCTGAAGAAGTGCTGGAGGTGGACACCGATTATATTACCGGGGTCGGAAAACTAAAGAACCGTCTCATCATATTGCTCGATCTCGAGAGACTGCTGAAGAGGGAGAATATCGAGGTCGGAGACATTACCGCCGAAGGGGGAAACCATGGAGAAGAGAATTAACTGCTGGGAATTCAAAAAATGCGGACAGGACACTACGGGAGCATGTCCGGCGTATCCAAAAGGAGGAAGGGTCTGCTACCTGGTCGCCGGTACTATGTGCGGCGGGAGAGTGCAGGGCCAATACGCTCTCAAGATCCACAACTGCCGCGAATGCGACTTTTATAAGGGGCTGGTTGTCGGCAAGACTCTTTGACACGCGCGAATATTTCTAAGGCGGTACAGGAGGACGTATGAAAATAGGAATCGGTATGAAACTCTTTATAGGATTAGGGGTTATTCTCGTTTTGGTCTGCGCGATGTCCGGTATCTTCTACGTTTCGATGAAAAACGTGGAAAAGGCTGAGACCAGGGCGATCAACCTTTCGGATATGAATACATTTTTTTCGGAGCGGGTTGTCGACCATCTCAAGTGGGTGGACGGACTCTCGACAGGGCTGTTTATCCAGGGGAAGGATTTCCAGGGGAAGTTGGACCCTGAGGAATGCAGCCTGGGTAAATGGATGAAGACATTTAAACCTTACTCCCACGAAATAGAAACGCCCTTCAGGGCTCTGGACGGACCTCACAAGGCCCTTCATGCGTCCGCAGAAAAAATCATCGCCGATGTGAAGTCCGGACAAAAGGAAAAGGCTTACTCGGTATTTACCACCGATACCTTACCGGCGGTATATGCCGTACAGGAAAATCTGAACAAAATGAAGGAAATTTTGAAGCGGGATGAAGAGACCAAAGACGGAGAGTTGAAGGCAGCCTTAAAAAAGGCGAACACCCTCAATTTCGGTCTCACAGTATTCATCCTGTCGTTTGGCGTTGTCGGCGGCACGATATTCGTTCGGGGCATAAGCAACGGAATTGTCGGCCCCCTCGAAAAGATGAAGGTAGTGATTAGGGAGGTGGCGGACGGGAACCTGGCCGCAGACATCACGGAGGTCAAGGGGAGTGAAGAAATAGTCGAGATGACCGGTGAATTTAACAAGGTCGTGAAGGGGTTGAGGTCCGTGATTGCTGAGACAGTTCTGTCTTCCTACCACGTGGCGCTTTCGGCGGATAAAGTGGTGAAGGGCTCGTCCCAGATCGCAGCCTCGGCGCAGGAAGAGTCGGCAGCCACGGATGAGACGACTTCGTCCATGGAGGAGATGGCGGCATCGATTTCCCAGGTCGCCAAGAATACTGAGGCCCTAGCCTCAAACGTAGATGAAACATCCTCCACGATCAATGAGATGGCCGCCTCGATAGAGCAGGTCGGCAAGAGCGCTGAGGTCATGGCAGCGTCGGTCGATGAAACATCGGCGACTATCGAACAGATGCTTACGTCCGTGGAACAGACCGCAAAAAATTCCGGGAAGATGACCGACGCGGTGAGCGAGACATCGCTGACTGTCGAGAACCTTCTCTCTTCGATCGAGCAAATATCGAAGAATACGGACTCCCTCAAAGGTATGGTCATGGAGACTTCCGGGACGATCGAGGAGATGACCAGAACGGTGAAGGAGGTCGCCGGCAGGATAGAGGGGGCCAATAAGCTCAGTCAGAACGCCTTCAGCGAGGCCGAAGAAGGCGGCAAGGCGATCTACCAGAGTATCGAGAGCCTCCAGAACATCGGGAGGACTACGGAAAAGACGATGGACATCATCCAGAACCTCGGCAAGCGCTCAGAGGACATCGGCTCGATTATCGAGGTGATCGATGAGATCGCGGACCAGACGAACCTGCTGGCCTTGAATGCTGCAATAGAGGCGGCCCGGGCCGGAGATGCGGGCAGAGGGTTTGCAGTCGTCGCTGAGGAGATCAGAAAGCTCGCCGAGCGTTCCATGGAGGCGACCAAGGAGATTGCGCTCGTGATCAAACAGGTACAAAACGAAACACAGACCGCTATAAAGGCGACCGAAGAGACATATCGAGAGGGCAGAGGCGGCATTACGCTCGCAGAGAACAGCCGGGACGCGTTTACGGCGATCATAGCCTCCATGAAGGAAAGCTCCGAGGTTATCCAGGGGATCGCACGGTCCGCCTCCGAACTGAACAGGGCGATCGAGCAGGTGATGAAATATGTGGTGGACATGAATTCGTCCACCGAGCAGGTTGCCGCAGCGGTCCAGACCCAGGTGGAAGGTGCGGGGGACATACGGCTTTCCCTGGAGAAGATGAACAATACGGTGCAGGAGGTGAACGCAGCCGCCAGGGAGCAGTCGATAGGCGGCAGACAGATCCGTGAAGTGGTGGAGCGGATGAAGAATATCGTGCACGAGGTGGGAGTTGCGGTGAAGGAGCAGGTCGGCGGCACCAAACAGATCGTGCAGGCGGTCGAGATTATGCACGATATGACACAGAGCGTCGCCAATGCATCGGCAGAGCAGAAACTCGGCGGCGAGACAATCGTGAGGGCAATGGAAGGGATGAGCCATATTTCAGGTGAGAACCTGAGGCTTTCTAAGGATATGGTCGGCGTCGCGGAGGACACCCTCTTCCAGGTTGAAAACCTCCAGTACTCTATCAGCGGCTTCAGGGTCCATACCAATGGCAACCAGCGCTGCTGGGAGATAATGAACTGTCCAGTGAGTTCACGCCAGAAATGCCCGGCATACAACAGCGAGGAGGACAGGTGCTGGCATATCGGAGGTACGTGGTGCAAGGGCGCCCAGCAGGGCGATGCGAGATCGAAGCTGAGGAACTGCATGACCTGCGAGGCCTTCAAGGTCATACAGGGCATATCGGGATGAATGCGGCGAATTCTGGAACCGCTGTTTCCCCTCAGGAAGCCGGGAAGGATAAGCTTCCCGGGATAGTTTTCCGTTCCCCTGCCGTGTCATGCGGGGCTTGCGGCGGAGGCCGTCTGTAATTTATGGGATTGCATTCGAAAAAAGAAGTGATGACCGAAGAGGATTTTTCGCTTCTGAGGGACCTCGTAAGGCGGGAGTTCGGCGTCCTTCTGAAGGGGGACAAGAGGCTGACGCTGCACGCGAAGGTTTCTCATCGGCTGGGCATACTCGGCCTTGGCTCGTACCGCGAGTACTACGATTATATTCTATCAGACCCTTCGAAGGACGAGCTTTACACCCTCGCCTCGCATATTACGAACAACGAGACCTACTTCTTCCGGGAGCGGGTACAGCTCGATGTGTTCTTGGATCTCCTTAAAGAGATAAAGAGGGAGAAGCAAAGGCGGAGACAGAACCGGTTGAGGATCCTTTCGGTTGCGTCGTCCAGCGGGGAAGAGGTCTATACCCTGAACATTATTGTACAGGAAAGCGGGCTCTTTGCCTGGGACTGGGACGTCTTGATAACGGGAATCGACATCAACAGAAACGCTGTCAGGAAGGCTCAGGAGGCCTGTTATTCACAGAACTCGTTCAGGTCCCTCAATGGAGACGCCGGGATCGCCAAGAAGTATTTCACTGCCGACAAGGACCGCTTTCGGCTCAGGAAGTTTTTCAAGAAGAACGTGGAGTTCAGACACGGCAATATCCTCGACCGGAATGCCTTCGGGGGGCTTTGCCCGGTGGACGTCGTCTTCTGCCGTAACGCGCTCATCTATATGAGCGATGAAGCAATCGCGAAGATCGTTGGGAATTTTTTTGACTGCATCGACGAGCGGGGATATCTCTTCGTGGGCTCCTCTGAAAGTCTTATCCAGCGTACGAACCTCTTTCTGCCGGAGTATGTAGACGGCATCATCGTATACAGGAAAAATGCGAGAGGGAATAATGCTCTGGAGTGAGCGAAGATATAAGGAGGTGACGAAATGGTGAAAGAGGTCCGTCAACTCTTGAAAGAATTACCGGAAAGAGACTGGTGGGGCAGGCAGGAGATAATCTCCGCCCTGGTTGCGCGGCCCGGAACGGAATATATCGCATATCTCGAGGAGGGCCTTAGAAACCATGAGGATGCGAATGTCAGAAATGCGGTGATGGAAGTATACCGGGCGCTTGGCCCGAGGGCGCTTTCCTCCCTTGCCTCAATGATCCGGGACAACGACCCAGAGGTGAGGCTGTTCACAGTGAATATACTCTGCGAGATTCGTGACAAGGCGGCCCTTCCTCTTCTGATCAAAGCACTGCGGGACGACGACGTGAATGTCCGGTGTGCAGCGGCTGAGGCGCTCGGCAGCACCGGGGACGGCGCAGCGCTGCACGCACTGCGGGAGGCCCTGACTGACGAGCCGTGGGTCGCGATGGCCGCGCTCGGGGCACTGGGGGAGATCGGCGGGGCAGGGGCGCTGAACGCCCTCTATGAATGTCTGGACAAGGGGATCTATCCCGAGGTTGCCACGGCTGCCATTGCAAAGGCCGGGGACCCTGGTTCCATGAAGCGTCTCATCCGCTGTTTTTCGGAACCGGCCCTGAGGGAACCTGCGCTACGGGCTACTATAAGGATAGCCGAGAGGGCCGGGGTCAGGCCGAGACCCGAGTATTTCATCGGCCTCCTCCCAGTGCTCATCGAGATGCTCGGCTCGCCGGACGAGGAGATGAAACAATACGCCTTCATGGCGCTTAGCTGGTCTGCCGAGATCGTGGCCCTGCCGTTTCTGCTCGCGGGGGTCAGAGATCATGAGCTTCAGGAATACGCGATAGAGGGGTTGCTAGGAATAGGGAGGAGGGCGGTCTGCGGCATCGTCGATGAGCTCAAACTGTCCCGGGGGAGTCACAGGCCGGTTCTAGCCAAGGTACTCTCCATGATCGGCGGGGCCATTGCCCTTCTCCAGTTTGCCGGCGATGAGGACGCAGAGGTCAGAACAGAAGTGGCGTTGGCGCTTGGTTCTATCGATATGGAAAGGGCGGTGAGCACACTGCGCGAAATGCTCTCGGACGAGGATGAGGAAGTCAGACTGGCGGCCCGAAGGAGCCTCTCCCGGGCAGAATAACATGAATAAGATCAGAGTCCTTGTCGTTGACGATTCGCCTTTTGTGAGAAAGGCGCTTCTCAGGATTTTCGACGCTGCGCCCGGAATCGAGGTTGCAGGCGTAGCCTCGTCCGGAAAAGAGGCGATCGAAAAGGTATTCGTGCTGAACCCGGACGTCATCACACTCGACGTCAACATGCCGGGCATGAACGGGATCGATACGTTGAAGGTCATTATGGAGGAGCGGCCGACCCCCGTCCTTATGCTGTCGCAGTATACAAAAGAAGGGGCTGACCTTACTCTCAGTGCCCTCGAACTGGGTGCGATGGACTTTGTGGACAAGTCGTCGACAGGCATGATGGATTTTCTCGACCTGGCGAGGGAGATCGTCGCGAAGGTGACGACCATTGCAGGGAGCAGACTTGTCGCGAAGGGCGCCCACCGCATTCGCACGCTTTCATGTCTGAACATTAAAGGTCTTGTCGACGTCGTGGCGATCGGCGCATCCACAGGAGGACCAATGGCGCTCCAGACGCTCCTTTCGGCATTCCCCAAAGAGGTCCCCTTTGCGACGCTAGTGGTGCAACATATGCCGCCCGGCTTTACCGGACCACTGGCCAGAAGGCTCGATACGCTTTGCGCAATCCGCGTAAAAGAGGCGGAAGATGGTGACCATGTTGTTCCCGGTATTTGCCTGATCGCGCCGGCCGGACTCCATATGACCGTCAGAAAAGGGAGGGAACTTGCCCGTGTGCGGCTTGCTGCCGATCCACCGGACGAGATCCATAGGCCGTCCGTTGATGTGCTCTTCGCCTCTGTGGCGAAGCATTGCGGGGAACGGTCAATAGGGGTTTTGCTAACCGGCATGGGGTCGGACGGGGCAAGGGGGATGTGCGAGGTGAAAAAAAGCGGCGGTTACACTATCGCCCAGAATGAAGAGACAGCGGCAATCTTCGGCATGCCGCGTGTGGCGGTAGAGCAGGGGGGTGTGGACAAAGTCATGCCGCTCGGGCTGATCGCGGAGGAGGTTCTCACCAGGGCCTGAGCGTTATCCTCCGAATAAGAGCTCTACTGTCGTGCCCTTGCTGTCCTCGCCGTATATTTCTATCGTGCCTCCGTGGTCCTCGACGATCTTCTTGCAGATCGGCAACCCCAGTCCGGTACCGCCCTTCTTTGTCGTAAAAAATGGGTCGAAGACCCTTTCGAGGTCTTGCTCCTTTATCCCGGGACCGTCGTCCGAGATCCGTATCTCGGTCCTCCCATCTATGGTCTTCACGGACACGCTTATCTCATGCCTGGCCGCATCAATCGCATTGTTGAGGAGGTTCAGGAAGACCTGGGTGATCTTGTCCCTGTCGGCCATAAGGACCGTCGAGGGAGGAACGTTCAAAGAAAGCGTCAGATTTTCCCTCTTTGCTTTCAGGTAGTACCCGAGTTCTGCGCATAGGATGCCGAGATCCACCTCTTTTATGTCGAGGCGGGAAGGTTTCGTGTACAGAAGAAGTTCTTCCATCAGTCTGTTCATCCTGTCGGACTCCTTCAGCATCGCCTGCGCCAGCGTCTTGTGCTTGGAGGAATCAAGTTCCCTTTCGAGTATCTGGCCGATAGCGGATATTCCGAAGAGCGGGTTCCTTATCTCGTGCGCGACACCCGAAATCACTTTTGCGATTGTGGCAAAGTGCTCCTTTTTCTTTACTTCGGCCTGCAGCCGCTTGATCTCAGTCAGATTCCTGAAAAGCACGATAATGCCCTCTTCCACGTCATTGGGGGCGAAGAGCCGGGAGTTGGTGAAACCAATCGGAAGTACTTCCCCCGACGGAAGGTTGACCGAGATTTCCCTCCCTAGGCCCCTATCAACTGAAAGTATATCCTTGGTTTCGGGGTATATATCCGTTATCTTTCTGCCGAGCAGCCCGGAGGCCACCACCTGAAGAAGTTCGGCTCCCGCACTGTTTATTTTCAGGACGCGTCCTTCCCTGTCCAGAACCATAATGCCGCTTGAGGCACAGGAGAATATTGCTTCCGAGAATTCTTTCTCGGCCTTCAGCTCGCCGTATACACGGAAGGTGTTCAAGGCCGCTGCCGCCTGACTGGCGAAGAGAAGGGTAACCGCCTTTTCAGAATCAGTCATCAGGAAGTCCGATTTCTTGAACAACGACAGGCAACCGAAGACGGTTCCTTTAATTGTTAGCGGGATGGACGCTGCATACAGGAAACCACATTCTTTGATCAGTCTCTCCAGGCATTTCAGCTCCTCCATCTCGAGGGTTTCTACCGCTCCTTTTTTTGTGATCGCTCTGCCGACAAAAGTATTGTCCGTCAGGAGAGAAGGGGGTATGAGGCCCGGATCGATCCCGCATGAATCAACCGGATACAGCAGCCCACCTTTTCCAAGAAGCCAGAGGATCGCTGCGCTCGTGTTCGAAAAAGCCGGGGCCGAAGAAACGATGGTATTCGCCAGTCCGCTCATTGGGTTCTGCAGGGACTCCACCGACACGTCGTGCAGTTGTATGAGCTTGGCGATATCTGCCTTTTTTGCCTCGATGAATTTCTGGTTTTCGATGGCCGAAGCCAGCTCTGATGCGAGGATCTCGAGGGAGTGGAGCGAGGATTCGGAGATCTCGCCGTTCCGTCCGACGATCAGCACACCGATGACCGGGAAAGCCGGGCATTGGAGACAGCCGTAAATCTTGCCATTTCCGGCCACTGCCTGCGGACTCCGGCAGAGGGTATTCCCGATGAGCCAGCACCGGTCATCGGTATTGAAGAAGGCGGGGCAGTTTTCGTAGGTGCAGCGGTTGATCTCACTGCATTTTTTCCTCTGGTGAGAGAGT
>JAKAIZ010000031.1 GCA_021814065.1 Nitrospirota bacterium
AACTGTGCCGTTGTTGTCAAGATCGTCGATGATCCTTTTTAACTCTTCGGTAGTAAAATCGTCGTTTGCGCTTCGCCGGTGATATGAGCCAAAACAGTACGTGCACCTGAAATTGCATGAGTTATTGACAACGAGAACCACTATCCTGGGCAGCCTTCGATTGAACAACTTGTCAAGGAACAAAATGACAGGGACCTTCGCCCGGCTGACGATAGTTCTAAACGCGCCCATCTCTCCTCCCCGCGAGTCTACCATAAATCAGGCTGCAACATCTTTTTTTCATAAAAAAATGGAAAAACAGGTGCATGTCACTTGCTCCTCGTTTCCAGTCCGAGCATGCGTCTCCACATTATAACGACCCGGGCCGCCATTAGAAGCGTCCTGCCCCCGACCATATACTGTCCGCCCTCCTGCCTGAGCTGCTTCAGCTCAAGCAGCCTCCTTAATCTTATGCTTATGATGCCGGTCGTCTTGTACAGGGACTCAAATGCCGCCGGCGAAAGAGACCCTGCCTTATATACCTCATAGAGGATTCGTATGCGCCGCGCAGACTCGCTCATGTTGAAAAAATGGAAATATGCGTTCGCCAGACAGCCGTATACGACAATTGTGTAAATAACAGCCTGGACCCCCTCCCCCGGCGGAAAAAACCGCAACGCAAGATGCCATGACGCAATCGCCATGGGCACGGCGCTTGCCGCAATTGCCTCCACCGCGACCAACTGTCTGGATGCGCTGCGCCGCAGCCTTGCCAAAAACAAGTGCACAGAAAAGATAACAACCGGCGCGCTCAGGAGAACAAAGATTAGGCGCAACACAGGCATGGACGCCGCACCGGACATTATCCTTCTCCCGCCGGCAGACCAAGCATTTTACGATACCCGATGAAGCCAAGGATAATGAGCCTCCCGAAACCGGTCAGTTCATATCGCCCCTCTCTTGCAATCAGCAGGCGATAAATCATAAGATCGTCGACTCTGGCATTCACCAGCGTCGTATCGGAAAACTTCTTCTCAATTTCGGGCTGAGTCATTTTCCCTCCCGGCGACGACCACACAAAAAGCATTACTTCAAGGGAAGGCGAAATTGCACGCACCGCCGGATAGTTGGCTATATAGGCAAGCGACAGGGAAATATGCAGGACAAGGACCTCAACGAGTACGACCGGGTCAGGAAGGACATCCCGAAAGCCGGGGAAGACGCCGGCAACGAAGATGATCGAAAGAAGAACCGCCGACGGAATGAATATGAATATTGCAACGAGTATCAGGGATGAGATCATCGAAAGCCGTACTCTCCAGATGAAGACATGCAGCACCACACACGCAAAAAACATCAAAAAGCCCGACAGAATAACGCCGTGATTCATGCGCTGTGCTCCTCATCGGCCCGCCGTCCCGGCAAAAACGATTCTATAGCGCGCCTCCCCATCTCACGACATCCGACAAATCAAGCACCCTCCGCCCCATAATTTCATATCCGCCAAAAGGGGGCACGGAAAATACCCCTTTCCGCTGGAGCGCCTCGACGATCCGGCCCATGACCGCCGGGTCGCCGACGACAAGGACAGGGGAAAACCGGTACGGACTCTTTCTCACCATGTATGCGAGGTCAGCCGCGAGGCCCTCTGCAGCATCGAAGCACAAGACCGGCCTGCTGCCCGTATAGTATTCGGTAATCGGCATGATCTGGGGGTACCCCGGCACATACTCCGGGTCCCAGAACAGGCGAAAACCGCCGACACTGAAATAAACCGGATCAAACGCCGTCGGCATTTTTTCCAGTTCCCGGGCAAAGAGGACATCGTCCCTCAGCGTGCGAAATTTGAGCAGATCGTACCTCGATCCGGAATTAATCAGTGCTTCATATTGAGCGTCCGTTTTCGCATCGGGGATGTAATACACCGGCTGGCGGCCGAGCAGCAGGAACCGGTACCAAAAGACTATGCAAAGTACCGCGCAGAGCACGAGATATACAGGCCGTGCAATCTTCGCTGTCTTCCGTTGCTCCGGGAAGGCGGCGTGAAGACCGTTTTCGAACTCCCTGACGAACGACCAGGCGATGCCGCTCACGAGCACGGCGACAAAGGGCATTAACTGTCTCGCCTCGTAAGGCATCCTTGCCGCATGTGGGAGAACAAGGACAAAAGACAGTCCGCAGAAAAAAAGGACGATCAGAAGCCTCATCGAAGGGACCGTTCCCTCTTCGGGAGTCTTGATGAACCACGAGTAGACGGCATAAAGCCCCAGCAGGACCGCAATAAATGCGCCGGGATCGTACAGGTTGTTGAGCAAGATCCCGATAGAAGAGATGATCACGGTCAGCCTGCCCTCTCCGAAGTTATAATTCGCATCCGCCCCGGCCTTCAGGAGAAAGGCGTCTTTGATATCGATGATTGCGTCGTGAAGGCCCAGATAATGCACATTCTGAAGAAACTGAAGCGAGTGGGCGGCAAGAGGTGCGAGCCCGTAAAGAAAATAGGTCTTCCATCTGAAGCCCCGCTCTTCCAGGATGTCCCATCCGATCAGCCACACAAAAAGGAAGAAGACAGAATCAAAGGACGCCAGCGACAGCATGAACTGCAGGCCCCATGCTGAAACCGCCCACCATTTCCTCTGCGTCGAGGACGGCGCCCTTGTCGAAAGGACGACCGCGAGCATAAACGCAAACCGCAGCAGGTCGTCGATGGGTTGGTTCGCCAGAGCATCAGCATAGCCGAGGAAGGCGGGGGTGAGACCGTAATAGAAGACCGCTAGAAAAGCCACCCCCGGAGAAGTGATTTTCGAAAAGACGATATACATAAGGACGAGGCCGCAGACCGAAAACAGTACCGATAGCATTCGCATGTCAAACAGACTGTCCAGCCCAAGCCGGAAAAAAGCGGCATACGGTATCAAATAACCGGCAGGATAATGCGTATAGCGCAGCCTCGGTCCCACCCTCGGGGAACTGCTCGGGCAGGTACCGTGAGCGAGGTGTCTGAGTTGGGAATCGTCAAAGAGTGTGACGACCTTGGCGTAACCCTGCGGGACGAACAGGAAGTCGTTGGCGAACCAACCCCCTTTTTCCCATTGGCGGAGCGACAGCATCGTCTGCGCGTCGCCGAAACCCCAGTCTGACCAGCGGTATGGATCCGACGCCCTGACCGACAGAAAGACCAGCAGGCAGGCAAGGAAAAAACCCAGTGCGATCTCCCAGGCACCCATGCCCCTGAGCGCGGAAAGCGGCCCCTTGCGCGCGGCAATCATCTATCCGTTATCCCGTACATCTTCATATAAAATTAGCGTGCATCGGAGGTGCTACAACGGGCCCGGCCAGCGAAGCAGCGCCTCTCCTGAGGTCCCACAAAAATTCGTTCACCTTGTGCTGCAGACAGAGCGATCCGCACATGGTGCGCGCATCGAACTTTTCCGAGGCGATAAGACGCATCACCTCCCAGTAGCGCTCTCCTTTCCAAAGCTCTCTAAAGGGCGTCTCGGCAATATTGCCGATATGATATTTCCTGTATTTGTTGTTGAAGAGCATCCCGCAGGGCGCCACGAGGCCGGAACCTGAGAACTGCATGATAAACGGCGGGCCGTAGCACCGGGAATAGCATCTCTTCCCGCCGCTGAGAATCTTGGACCATTTAGCCTTCACCAGGTATCCGTTCATAGAAAACGATTCAGCCAGTCTGAGCAGATCCACGAGATCGCGGTATTTCGCGTAATCGACACCAAGGCTCGAGTTCTCGTCGTCGCTGCAGTGCTTGATGACAAAATAGTCCACACCCAGTTCCCTGCCTAGTTTCGCAAGGGGGACGACCTGGTCCGCGAACTCCGGGAGCAGCACCATCTGGAGCCCGATCGTGACAGCAAGACTTTTTTTCCTCTTGATCTCAACCGCCCTGTTTATCGTCCCGACCACTTTGCTGTAGCAGGATCCGGGACAGCCGTGGATACCGGCATAACGCTTGGGGTCTGCGGCGGAGATGTTGAATCTGAGATACGTCAGGGCGGGCAGCATCTCTTCGAGTCTGTCGTCCCTAAGGAGAAACCCGTTCGTCCCGAGGGCCATGTCGAGGCCGTTGGCCTTTCCACGGAGCACCGCGTCGCAGAGGTGGGGGGAGCAGGTGCTCTCGCCGTCGCTCACAAAACTTATCGCCCTGACACCGATTTCTGCGGCGTCGTCGAGGAAACGGAAGATCACGTCCTTCGTCATCACCTTCTCATCATTCGCCTGAAGCTGACTGTAACAGTAGACGCAACGGTAGCCGCAGGCCCTTGTAAGCGCACAGTCGATCGTAATCGGCGCAATCCTCTCGCCGCGGAGCCAGGCAGTAACGCGGTCCGCATGCCACTGCAACTTATGTCCGTCGAGGATTATCCTTTCTTCCATTCGCGAGACCTCTCCTTGTAGCCCGTCGTACCGGCAGTCTTGTCTTCATTCGTCCGGTCCCGCCTCTTCGCCGTCACCGAATCGGGGGCAATGCCGCCTCCTCCCCCTTTCAGATATACGTCGGCCAGGACCGCCAGATAATTTCTCGCCACCTTCCGGAGCGATGCGAGGCTCGTCGCCTTCGAAGCACCCGCAGCCCGCTGCTCAAGCGCATAAGGGACCTCGGCGAAGAGATACCCCCTCCTGATGCATTTGATCAGCAGTTCCGTCTGATAAAAAAAGCCCTTGCTCCTGAAGGTAATATCCTGAAGCACACACTTGCGGTACATCACGGTGCCGTTCATGTAATTGACAGACAAGCCGAAAGAGGCGTTGACGATCCACCTGTAGAGCGCCGAAAGGGCCCTCCGCCGAAGCGACCGCACCTCCTTGTTGAAGACGAACGGTATGACGATGTCGACGTGGTCCATGACCGGAAGGTACCTGAGCGTCTCGGCCGCGTCGTTTTCACCGTCGCCCGGGAGCATCGTCACGATCTCCCCCCTTGAATTCCGGACGCCGTCCCAGAAGGAAGCGCCTATACCCTCGGGCTTTTCATGATGAAGGACAGAGAGAAACGGGTACTTCTCGCTGATGGATGCGGCGATCCTGCCGGTATCGTCGGTGCTGCCGTCGTTGACCACGATGATCTCGCCATGGACGCCGTATCGTGCGAACCCCTCGGTCACATTCTGAACCGCGTGTTCGATGTTCTTCTCTTCGTTCAGCGAAGGCATGATGACACTTACCCGGTATCCGCTCATCGCATCTCTTCCGCCGCTCTCACAATATCCTCAAAGCCCGGATAATATGCCCTCTCAAGGACTGCACTTGCCGGCGCCGGCGCAGCCGGAAGACAGACCCTCTTCACCGGCGCCTTAAGACAGTCGTACGCCTTTTCTGCAGCAAGGGCGGCCACCTCCGCGGAGACCCCGCAGACCTTCCAGCCCGTGTCCGCGGCAATCAGCCTCCCCGTTTTCTTCACCGACTCTATGATCAGTCCCTCGTCCACGGGTTGCACGGAGCGCAGGTCAATCACCTCCGCGCTGATGCCCTTGAGTTGGAGTTCGGACGCCGCTCGTAAGGCCTCGTATACCATGTATGACGTTGCAACAATTGTCACGTCGGTCCCCTCGCGCCTCACTGCGCCTTTACCGGCATGGATAACATACGGCTTTTCGGGCACGCCTTCTTTCTGGTCGTAAAGCCACCGATGCTCGATCACGACAGTCGGCCCGTCTGCCGCTATGCTCCCAAGGAGAAGTCCTTTGGCATCGTAAGGGGAAGCGGGCATCACTACCTTCAGTCCCGGGATATGCGCAAAAAGCGCCTGAAGACTCTGCGAATGCTGGGCCGCCGACCCCCATCCCCGTCCTATTACCGCCCGGATCGTCAGAGGGACTTTCACTTTCCCGCCGGTCATATAGCTCCACTTTGCCGCGTGGTTGATGATCTGGTCCATGCACATCGGCAAAAAGTCGGCCCGCATGTGAATAAAAACAGGGCGCATACCGCAGATTGCAGCCCCGATCGCCACGCCGGTCATCCCGTTCTCCGCAACAGGACAATCCATCACCCTCTTCTCGCCGAATTTCTCCATGAGTCCAACGGTAGTGCCGAAGACGCCTCCCGGATCGTCTATCCCCTCGCCCATCAGAAATACCCGCTCGTCCATTTCGAGGGCCTGGGAAAGCGCCTCCCGGATCGCCTCCCGGTAGGAAAGCTCTCTGACCGGCTGCTCTTCACTGCCGAACCGCACCGGACTACGGGAATCGTCGGCCTGGATGTTCGTCCACGGCATCTCTTAAACCGCTCCTCTAATACACATATTCAGTCAGTTCCGATGCGTCCGGATAGGGGCTCTTCTTTCCAAACTCGACAGCCTCATCGATCTCTCTTTCGACGCGGCTTTCGATCAGCTCCAAATCTTCCTCCGTCACTGAAGAATGTTCCCGCAAATATCTCTGAAACATCTCAAGAGGACATTTCTTCAGCCATCGCTGATGAGCGTCCGCAGGCCGGCATCCGTTTTCAATGTCCGAATTCGGACCGACATGGGCCTTCCAGCGGTAGGTTTCGAATTCCAGAAGAGTCGGGCCCCCTGCCGACCTCGCCCTGCCGACCGCCTCCTTCGCCGCGGCATACACCGAGAGGACATCGTTGCCGTCGGCGCGCTTGCCCGGAATTCCATAGCTGCGGGCCCTTTCGGCGATCGGGACATCCGGCTGGCGCGCGCACTGGGGAGAATTCGTAGCATAGTAATTATTTTCGCAGACAAAAACAACCGGCAGTTTCTTCAGCGAAGCAAAATTCATACTCTCGTGGAATGTCCCCTCGTCCACAGCGCCGTCCCCGAAAAACACCGCCGAAACCCTGCCGTCGCCCTTCATCACCGACGAGAGGCCGGCTCCGACCGCAAGAGGGATGCAGCCTCCTACGATCGCGGAGGTCCCGGGTATCCCGTGATCCGGATCGGCAAGGTGCATCGAGCCTCCTCTGCCCCTGCTGCAGCCGGCGGATTTTCCATACAACTCCGCCGCCAAGGACCTGAGGTCCATCCCCTTTGCGATGCAGTGGCCATGGGAGCGATGGGTGCCGAAGATATAGTCTTCTTTTTTCAGATGGATGCAGACGCCCGCCGCGATCGCCTCCTGTCCGGTACAGAGGTGCACCGGGCATTTCATCTCCTGCTCGGGATAGAGCAAAGCTATTCTGTCTTCGAAATGCCTGATGGTAAACATCGTGGCATAAAGTTGCTTCAGCGTGTCCGCAGGCAAACCGCTCTTCTTCATAGGAAATTCACGTGGGCCGACGGGTGCGTCAATTCCCAGAGGTAAAGGTTGACCTCGTCCATCCTGCAGTTCATTCTGCACCCTCCCGGGTCGAGTTCAGAGGCGACCATCTCCATGCATTGTCTGCGCCTCTCTCCGCGCCAGATGTCTTCAAACGTCTGTTCCTGAATATTTCCATACCGGAAGGCGTCGTCTCCCAGGTAGGCGCTGCAGCCCCAGACGTTGCCGACGGAATCTATATATGCCCAGAATGGGAGAGCCAGACACCGCCCATACCCCCGTTTCTTCCTTTCAAGCTTCCTCATCGTCCTTTCCCTGAATATGACGCTGAAGCCTTCGTCGTTGAAGCGCGCGAGCGCGTCCCGAAGATGCGAGAAGGCGGCATAGTCCACGTCGGCGTAAGTGCTGGCAAGGCTCTTATGGTGCTGCGAATAAGGCTTGACTACCAGATATCTCAGCCCGATACTCCTGCAGGCAGCGGCAAGGGACTCCATGCTGTCTGCGTTGTCCGGAAGAAGGACCGCCTGCGCCCCAAGAGTGCACTTAGCCCCTGTCCGCCTTTTTATCTTCACTGCTTCTGCGAGATTATAGAACGCGCGGTCGAAGTCATCCGGCTTTGCCCTATGCAGCTTCGCATATGTCTCCCGGTCACCGGCATTCAGGCTCACCTTGATCCAGGCGGTGCTGCCAAGGATACTTTCGGCAATCCCCGGCGTAAGCAGCACGCCGTTCGTCGTGATACCCACGTCGATGCCTGAGCGCTTCGTGGAAACTATGATCCCTGTGATATCCTTATTCAGGAAGGGTTCGCCTTCCCCGCCGTACATTGCACTCTTTATCCCAAGGCGTCCCATCTCCCCAAGCCTCTCCCGAAGTACCGCCGCGTCCAGAAAGCGGGGCCGGTATTCCATGAAATCCAGCGCACAGAAGGCACAGCGGTGATTACATGCGCCGGATGGGGATATCTCGACATAGATGGGATATATGTCTTCCCCGGCGAGCCATCTGGCGACCTCGTTAGGATGAAAAATAAGCTTGTGACTGTCTATTCTGAATTCATCCATTGCGAGTAAAAGCCGCTCATCCCTTCTTTTCGCGCATAATCGTATCGAAGATGCAGTGACAGATGGAATGATGAATGATTTCCACGGGACCGTAGGAATGCGAGGGCACGTAAAAGTTATAATCTCCCATTGACGACAGGGGGTTGCCGTGGTCGAATCCTGAGAGCGTTACCACCTTGCAGCCCTTCGCCCTTGCCGCCGTGACACCGAGCAGGACGTTCTCCGACCTGCCGGAACAACTTATCGCGACAAGGATATCGCCGGCATCGGCGAACATTCCGATCGGCTTTTCGAAGATGTTTTCGTATCCGCAATCGTTGCCGACACACGTCAGGAGGGAGCTGTCATTGAAGGCCACGGCCCGAATCCCGCCGTTCTTCCAAAAGTCGACCGCCATATGACTCGAGATCGCTGCGCTTCCTCCATTGCCTATGAACATGAGTTTGCGGTCCCCGCCCAGCGACCGTATCATGCCGGTAACAGCTTCGATGCCTCGGAAAAATTCCATTTGCTCCCCTGCCCCGTCCGTCACCCGTATTCCGCCGACATACTGTGCAAGGTCACGATAGAAATTTTCAGCGTGGTTATTCATCTTCCCCCTTTATTTCAGAACAGCATCGATAAACGCTAAGAGTTCGTATTTTTCGACCGCCTTTTTGTTGCCTATAATCTGCACCGCGAGGGCGCCCACCGCGTTGCCGACGAAAGAGACCAGATCGAGCGGCAGTCCCCGTGCGAAACACGGTGCGGTAAAGGAGAAGAAGGCATCTCCGGCCCCGACGGTGTCGATCACCTTCGAAGAAAATACCGGCGTCCGGTTTATCTCACCTTCGGCATCCATGCCGACCGACCCCCTCTTTCCCAGCGTCACCATCAGATAATCGGCCCCCACTTCTCTCCTGATCTTCCCAGCCGTCTCCTCGATGTTGGCGTACCGCTCCTGCGCGGCAAGCCTGATTTCGGACTCGTCAAGGCATACATAATACGGTTTGCGGTACTTAGTGATCATGTTGTATCCTGCATTCGCGGCATTCGTCTGCGTAGTGACCGCGTATTTTTTCGCATATTGTTCGATCGTTCTGATGATCCCGCCCGTGATAAAACCGTGGCCGAAGTCCGACACCATCACGATGTCGTATTGCCCGGCCACCGCCTTCAGATAGTCGATGACTTCCGCCTCCAGCCCCCCCCCGATATAATAGTCGTTTAGATAATTTACCTCGAAAATCTTCTGGTTGAGATACTGGTCGATGTACCGCTTTTTCACGACCGTCGGACCGTCCTCGCGGGAAAAAAACCTCGGTCTCACGTTCTGTTTCAGACCTTTCACGATCTGGTCTTCCTTAGGTCCCTCGCTTCCAAGGAGGGTCACAAGAAGCACGTTATCGCAGAGACCCGCAATGTGGTTCGCGATCGCGAAGGCGCCGCCATAGAAAACCTCGTGGGTCAGGTATTTGCTCACGACGAGGTGTGACTTGGCCGACTTTCCCATTGCCGAGCAGTAATGGTATTCGTCGATAATTCCGTCTCCGATAAGGAGCACCTTTAAATCTCTCAAGCTGTTCAGGTCCTCGGCGATAGCAGAAAAATTGTATTTCTCCGAGAAATCTCTGAGAAAGGACTTCGTATTTTCAGGATAGATGTCCAGGAAGTTATTGACGATCTCGGACGAACTGAAGGAAAAACCGTCCGTCTCGAATATCCTGCTTTTGCCGAAATAGAACTCCCTTTCTTCCTCGAATATCTTCTCATGTATCTTCCGGTAGCGCTCCTTATACGCCTGCCCTTTCGCAAACACATCGGGATTGATCACTTTCACGCACTCAAAGGGTATCTCGTCGTCAACGACGCAGGTAAAGTCGACCTGCGCGAGCGAAGCCACGTTCTCGACCCTCAGGCTGTCGGGAAAGACCGGCCTGCCTGGCCCCCTTCTGACATCCTTGTCCCTGATCACGGTAACGACAAGCACGTCTCCCTGCTTCTTCGCCTGCTCGAGGTGGTTGATGATGCCCGGATGGACAAGGTCGAACACCCCATGGCTCTGGACGATTGTCTTGCCCGCACTTCGCAGTCCCGCGAGCTTCTTTACCAGCTCGTGGAGAGGAAGGATCTTGTATTTCACTGAAGGACCCACCTCCTTCATCTCCCGCCCTCCCGGTCATCGCAATACTGCGCAAGCAATTTGGAGGAGGAAAACACGATCTCGTGCGTAAAGCGTATTTCGGCCCCGATCTCGCGGACCACTTCATATTCTTTCTGTATCTTCCCCGTCCTGTCCTGCAGGGTTTTGAACTCCTGCCCTTTGACATAACAATCCGGCTTTAGAGCTCTGAGCGTTTCTTCGGCGGTGGGCCACTTATTGATCGCCACGTAATCGACGCACTCCAGGGCCGCGATCGATTCGGCCCTGAGAGACTGATCGAAAACCGGCCTGCCAGGCCCTTTATCCACATACACGTCCGGAGTGACCGTCACTACGAGCACGTCTCCCATCTTCTTTGCAGCCTGGAAATACTTGATATGACCGGGGTGCATAAGATCGAAACAGCCGTGGCAATGCACGATCTTCCTGCCGCCGGCCTTCAGCCCCCGGATTATCACCGCAAGCTCATTAATCTCATAAATCTTCATTTTGTCCAAAATAACATGTATTTCCGTTACCTTTCAAGTTCTCTGATCGCCGTCCATAGTGCAGGCACCGTGTCTGCGTGGTTTCCCCTGACGTAGAAACTCTCTCCGCCGTCTGCTACCGTCCTCACAAGCATCGTTTTCCATGGTCTGAAGTAGTATGAGGGATCATCTTTCGCCGGCTCCCTGTGGAAATCTTCCGGCAAAGGATACAGATCGCATACCAGCGTTGCAAAATGCCTGATCTCACGTCCCTCACTGGACGCGGCGTTTCTCGCCATGCTGAGGGCCTTCAGATAAACCTCCGGGGCCATTACCGCGCTTCCGAAATTCATGACCACCCCCCCCTCAAGGTTCTCAATTGCCCCGGCGAGCACCAGAAAATCGCGATACGACATGCCGCCCGCTGCAGCGCCGTCGAAATTCGGATGCTCGTGAATGATGTCATAGCCGATGCCGATATGCACGGTGGCCCGGATGTCCAGCCGGTAGCAGGCCGCCAGAATGCTGATGTCTTTGCGGGAATATTCGCCTTCCTGTATCGCCTTCCCGACAGCACGTCCCATGCCCTTGTCGCCTCCGTGATAGGCCGCATTCACGATATCGTTAATTCTACCCGTTTCCTC
Source organism: Nitrospirota bacterium (assembly GCA_021814065.1). GTDB lineage: Bacteria > Nitrospirota > Thermodesulfovibrionia > Thermodesulfovibrionales > UBA6898 > Sulfobium. The sequence continues at coordinate 11,527 of JAKAIZ010000031.1, forward strand.
CCACAAACCGAAGCGTCCGTCGCGGACATAACGGGCCACGCTCTCGGTGGTTGCCCCGATAAGGGCCAATTCGAAATCATGGACCATGACCGAGCCGTTCATGGCGATGCAGGTAATGTAGCCTTTCCTGAGGAGGTCGATGAGATAATTCTGGACGCCAGCCCGCACTACGTGTCCGCCGGCGAACATAATTACCTCTCTGCCGGAGGCCCGCGCAGCCGCGATACGAAGCGCGATTTCGTCGATGGACCGGTGATGAAAAGACGCGGCACCGAGGGGCCGCACGGCGCCCGCGTCGAGATCGTGCACCCTTTCCCCGAGCGGACGTATCTTCAATTTCGACCTGTCGAACATCATTCCGTCCTTCCCTGCACATCCGCGCTTCGACCAGTGAGTCCCGGAACGTGCCCGAGGGGCATCTTCATGATCCGGTTCGCCGTCTCGAAATCCTCCTGCGCGCGCCGCCGGTCGCCGAGCTGCGCATACGCCTGGGCGCGGCTCATATAGGTCTTTGCCATGTTACTGGGAGTAAAATCGCTATTTTCCCATGCCATGATGTCGCTTGCCCTCGGAAAGAAGCCTATCGTTCTGTCCAGATCGCGAAGGGCGAGGGCATACTGTCCTTTTTTGAGATATGCGTTACCCCTGTTATTGTACCCGATCGCCTTGCCAGTCTTCTGCACTACGTCGTCCCAGAACCTCACCTCGTCGGTCCAGACCGTATTCCTCATATAGGTGGCAACGGACAGCGCCGCTATGACGGTGACTGCGATCACTGCGGCAACCGCACGGCCGAAGACAAAAGGCCTTACCCTCTTCACGATCAGAATAAGAAGTCCGGCGCAGGACGCGAAAAAACCGGCGCTCGGAAGATACAGCCGATGTTCGAATATGATGTCCTTGATCGGGATGACCGACGACTCGATGGAGACCGTGACAAAAAACCATAGCACACCTATCGAAAAAAGTCTGTAGTAAGGGGCATCTCCCGGGGCGGCCCTCCGCGCCTTACGCCATGAGTACCACGCGGCCCCCGCGATCCCGAGCAGAAGCGACAGCGAGAGCATTACGCGAGGCTCGAAGAGTGAATGCGAGGCGGGGTGATCGTATGCAGCCAGCTGGCGAACAGGAAAGACAAGCAAGCGTATGTAGGTGACGATGACTCTGAACTGGGTAACCAGGTATTCGTAGGGAGACCGTTGAGAAAGATCGTAGAGCTTGTCGCGGCGCGTTATCTCATCAATCCCGCTCCCCGGGGCCGACAACCCCCATTCCGGTCCGAAGAGAGAAAGCGGAATGATTATCAGCATCGCAGCAAAGGGGATGAGAAAATAAAATCTTCTCTTTCCGTATTCAGATTTCTCAAACAGCAGAAACTCAAGTATTGCCACCATGAACGGGATCGTAAAGGCGATTTCCTTTGTCTTCATGGCGAAGACCGCGGACATCATGGATAGGATGTACATCTCGTATCCGCGCCTCCGTTTTCCGCTTTCCTTCTCAAGCCTCACGCGGGCATGAAGATACAGGAGCACGCTCAGCATGTAAAACAGCGCGCTGAGGGACGTGAACCGCTGAGTAATATAGGAGACGGCCTGTGTTTCGACCGGATGGACCAGAAATACCAGCGCCGCAAAAAAGGCGACGGCGGAATGCCCGTCAGCAGTCCGTTCGCCCGTTGAAGACGACAGGGTCAGGACCGCTTTCACGACGCCGAATACCAGCAGGGCGTTCATGACGTGAATGATCACATTCACCAGATGGAACCAGAAGGGGTCCTCTCCGCCCAGCCCATAATTGACCGCGAAACTTAAATAGCCAAGGTATCTCGGATCGGTGATGTTAGTGAAGTATAAAAGGCTTTTGATCATGGGGTTTCCGACGATATATTCGAAATCATCGAAAAGAAAGGGACCGCTGAGTATTACCTCTCGGTAGAGCAGAAAACCGACCGTACCGAATAAAAGGGAAATCGCAGCAAGAAAAGCGACTCTCCCCGGACCCGGGCGATGCGTCATGCGGTCATCGCGTGCCGCCGCATTGTCCCTCACCGGAAAATCGGGATCTCCTCCACGCATCCGCAGATCTTCCCTTCCGTCAGACATACCAGCACGCAGGGTCGCGCCTGTCCAAAGATCCGGCCGACGCAAGCGCCCTCCCCCTGCACCCACCCAGACATTTGTCAGCCTGCGGGCAGGGGGCGCAATCTACCGGCGGAATCAGGAGGGACTGCCGCAGTTCTTCTTTCTTAGCGGAATTGATTATCTCCCCGAGTGTCGTTTCATGCAGGTCGCCGAGTTCCAGGGGCATTACGGGACAGGGATAGACCTTGTAATCCCGGGAAAGGTAAAGCATACTGTTCGCCGCCTGGCATCCCCCTTCGTGATAATCGGCTTCAGGATAAAAAATCTGCCATAGAAAAGGATCGTGTATCGTAATCCGCATCGAACTATAATCCATTGCCCGCAATTTCGCGGCAAGTTCATATCCTCCTTCAGGCTCCAGATACGCGGCCCCCTCCGTTCCAAGCCTCTGGATGGGAAAGACGAGATTATGAACCCCCTGCTGCAGGCAGAAAGAAACCACTCCGGGAATCTCCCGGTAATTCCGCCTGCTGTTGGCGAACGAGACGCCGGGCGTCAGTTCTCCCTTTCCGTAAGGCTCCCATTTTTCAAAAAAAGAGCGAACCTCGCTCAAGGAAGAGGTATCGATAAGCAAGGTAGTCACCGCAGAACCAGACAGTCCGGCGAGAAATGAAGGGGTCGCGGCAGACCCGGGGACCGTCAGAGATATGCCGATGCTGTCCCCTTTCAGTGCGTCGAGGACCTCCCGGAAGGAACAACCCACCGGGGAACCGGGAGCACGCAGACTGAGGAACAACATCTTTGTCTCGATGATCTCTTCGCAGATTCTGCGGCAAAGGGCCTGATCAGGCGCCGCCTCCGGCAGGTCCCAGTATATCCTGAGAGGCGAAGGTAGTTCTCTAAGATTCATTTCTCCAACAATGGGGATCGGGGTTGTTCATGTCGCCGAAAGCTTTCGGGATTGCGGGAATGAAAAGCGGTCTTTTTTCTCATTGTTCCTGATTACGTAATTATTGCCCTGGATAGTCGCCCCGCGAAGCAGTATAATCCCGTAATCATTCTCACTCACACTCGTATCATCGAGGCGCACAGCGGCATCGCGCCCCTGCACCGTCAGGCCGTAATGGTTCTTCGTAAGAAGGGAGCCGCTTATGGAAACCGTCCCTTTTATGGCGTATATCCCCGTCTCGGCGTCCCGGATTATGCCCGACCGCAGATTTACGCGTCCGCCGTCGACGATGATCCCGGCCCACGACGATTTATTGCCGCCTTTGACTAAAAAGGTGACCGGCGTGACCGGCGTGCCGTCCACTACGAGCGCCCCTCTTACGGTGATTTCCGTGAGCGGAGACATATGTTCGGGATCTGTCTTGGTACTTTCGGAAGGGGTTATTCGCACAGTTGTGCCGGGTGAGACGGTCACGGTCACTCCTTCGGGGATGAGGATGTCCTCATCCACCGAAACCTCCCCGGACCATACGGTGTCGGATGTGATCACTTTAGCCGCCGACATTGAAGGGAGCAACAAAAGGGCGAAGAAACTGAGGATCACTCCAAACCTATGCATTTATCCTACGTTATTTCTCAGCAGGGATGTACGTTCGTTGTGCATACTACCTTAGGCTTCACATAGGCAACTTTCTTCATTCCGCACCTCCTTCCCGCAAGGATAAACATCCACCGAGTTGTCTGCTTGAATGATTCTTAATATGCCTTTCGCTTCTTCGCTTAACTGATGACCCTGGGGCATTTCGCCCAATTTGCTTTTTTTCCCGCAGCAGACCTGCCAATTTCTCTCCCCTGCAATAAGAAAATACTATGGAATGGGAGAGAAGGCTTCTGCGTGTTCCGCAATAAACCGCCTGACTTCTTCCGGCATGGCGTTTTCCACGGATTTGATCTGTGATCCGATATAGGAATGTTCCATGAGCAGCTTCATTACCGAGATCATGTAATCCCTCTTGAAGGCAGTCATGCCCTTAAGCTTCGAAAACTTGTCCATATAAAACAACCTTGTTGCCCTGTTCAGCTCATCCCTCAGCTCATCTATCGTCATGTGAACGGGTTTCACCACAGGCTCTATCAGATTGTATTTGCTGTAATCCTTGGTCGCCACGTACGGCTCAAGTTCTCCATAGATATTTGCGTAAGGCCACGGAGCTATCGCCAGGAAGAAGGCCATATCAGGGCTGTAAAACTTCGCCAGCTCAAGGGTCCTTGCGATCGTGTCCTTTGTCTCATCCGGCATACCGAGGACGAAAGAGGTTTCCGAGATAATGTCCTCGCCGTTTATCAGGTTTATCGCCTGCCTCGACTCTTCGACACTCACGTTCTTGGCGAACTTCTCAAGGGTCTCAGGGCTCGTGGACTCGACACCCACATATATATGGACAATGCCTGCCTTCCTGTATCTCCAGAGTATGTCCTCGTCCCTGATGATGTCCTTCACCCTAGTCTCCATAAAGAGTTCGAAGTCCATTGACCTGTCGATCAGCATATCGAGTATCTTCTCCCACCTCTTTCTGTCGAGGGTGGGTGTTTCGTCCGCGATCATCGCCGCGTTCACGCCGTATTTCGTATGGATATGTTCCAGCTCAGCAACAAATTTCTCCGGGGACTTCGCCCTCCATTTCCGGCTCCAGAAGAGCTGTTGGGAGCAAAAACTGCAGTGCTGATTGCATCCCCGGGAAGAGTTTACTATCGCAAGGACGGACCCCTTTTTCGGACGATAAGTGTATATGGGCCAATCGACAAGGTCCCAGGCGCCGTCCAGGGAGTCGAGGTCCTGTATGTATTCCCGCGCTGCCGTAGCGAACGCCTTTCCGCCGTCCCAGAACACGACGCCCTTCACCTTCGAGGGATCGTCTTTCGCAAAATGGCAGTCGAGAAGTTCCGGGAGAGTGATTTCACCTTCCCCTCTTACTATGTAGTCTACCTTGTCGTGGTGGTCCCTCAATATTTCTTCCCAGCAGAAATTCGGATGCACATTGCCGAGGACGGTTAAGACTTCGGGATTGACTTCCTTTGCCAATGCGCATACTCTGAGGCAGTCGTTTATCGTAGCGGTGATCGCAGTCGTGGCAACAACATGCGGCCTGCTCGTCTCGATCCTTTTTCTGATGTCGTCGTAACCATGGAAATAAGACATGGCGTCATAGTATTCGACCTCGTACCCCGCCTTTCTCAGGCTCCCCGCGATATAGACGAACCCCAGGTTAAGCCAGGTACCGGCCGCCTCGACCACCCCGGAATGATAGGGAGGAGTGATTAAAAGTACTTTTTCCCGTTTTTTCATTTAACGCCCCTCATAAGAAAAGTTATTTAGTATAACAAATAAGCAAATTTCAAGCCATCCTTCTTTTTTGCCTTAGCGGCGACCTCGCGGGGACTTCCGGAACGCCTCAGGCCGGCGTACATCTTATCATCGGTCTTTCGCGGTTCAGAGGATGCATCAGAAAAAAATAATCCATAAAGAGGACGGGGGAAAGCCGAAAGATCAGACTCGCTGTAACGTGGCAGGAAAAAAACGACGGAGGAAGGCACACTTACCGGTATACCATCATATATTGCCAGAAGATGCCGAGCCCGAAGATGAGAAAAAGAAACAGATGCTTTACGATCAGCATCCGTCTCCGCTGCCGTTCCGCATCCTCGCCATAGAAATTATCCACATAGGTGAACGTCCTGCCAGCCCCTGTTGCGAATACGAGGAGCGCGCACCCTATGCTCAGGTAAAAGAACTGCCTCTTCAGGTCGGTCATGACCGCCGAAAGCTCCGCCGGCACAGACGAAGCCGAGAGCCAATAGACCGCCAGGACGGTCGCCGCCCAGCAGCCTGCGGCAAAATCGTGCACAAAGCCGACAAAAACTGTCAACCCTTTTTTCATATTCGAGCTGCGCCCGGCTTCCGATTTCTTTGCCGCTGCCTCAGACGTCACAGCAGGACATCTTCTTCTGCAACATTTTCATCAGAGGAGGCTGCTGCATGCATGTTCTCATAACGCTCAATATTACCACACCACCCCGGAAAAGGGACACTTCACGCAGATTGCCATTCACTGTATGCCTTGCGCATCGCCCGCCTCATCGGCACCTTTTCCATCAGCGACAGCAGATGGTTCATCGGGAAACCAGCAAATGGTATCTCGAGGAGGTGTTGCAAGATCCTCTTACCGCTCAAAAGGGAGAGAGAAGTCAGATAAAAAGCCTCCTCCCGCTCCCGTGCCGTCATTGTCGGATGATCGAAAACCGAGTTGACGCCAGTGTAGTGCTCCCAGCCCTTGTCCTTGAAAAGATAGGGTTTATATTCCTCATATAGCTCCGTCCCGGGCAGCGGCGTCAGGAGCACCGGATGGATGCCGACACCCAGTTTGTCGGCTAATTCCACGGCCCTCTTGAAATCATCATGGCCGTCGCCTCTCCCTCCCAGAACGACGAACAGGGTGACGTTGATGCCATGCCCCTTTATTCGTCTGATCGCCTCTTCACGATTTAGCCCCTGCTTGGCAGAGGCCCGGTAGCCCCGCAGGGTTTCACCAGAGGAGGTCTCCCAACCGGCCCAGACTGAAAAGAGGCCGCTTTTGCGCGCTGCCTTCAATAGTCTTTCCCCTTCGACACCCTGGGGGGCCCGGAGATCGCCGAAGCCGTACCAGTATTTCCTGGAGCCGTGCGAAAGCTCATCGAACAGCTCAATCGAGCGCTTCGGATCTCCTCCCCATATGTTGTCATCTCCGTTGAAATAGATCTTCCCGGCGCACTGCTCGACCTCTGTAACTACACTTCTGATAGGACGGTACCTGATGGTATCGCCGAAGAATTTCCTCACCGAACAGAAAGAGCACCTGTAAGGGCAGCCGCGGGCCGTAAAGACCGCCCTGAAATGGTATGGTCCCTTCACTGCTCCGGCAAGCGGCATAGGCAGATCATCCAGGGAAAGCCGCTCCCCATGATAGAAGGGCTTTAAGTCCCCGCTGGAGGCGTCCTTCAATACCTGCCCCCAAACAGACTCCGCCTCCCCTACCACCACCGCGTCGGCGTGCTGTTTCGCCTCCTCGGGCAGCGCGGTAGAGTGGATGCCTCCGAGCACGACTTTTTTGCCCAACCTCCTGAGAGCATCGCTGAAGCGATATGCCCAGGTGACCGTGGCGGTCATAGTGCTGATGCCGATCAGGTCGGCGTCTATCTGCTCTGTTGCCGGCTCCTTGACGTTCGCATCGATGAGGGTAAGCCCCGCGTCCGGCATTTCTTTCAGGGTCAGTGCACCGAGATATTCGAGTACCGGCGGCACCATCGGGACCCTGCCGGAGAAGGGAAAGGCAGGTGATATGAGGGCTACGTTCAACCCCTGCATCCCGGAGCGATGGCCGCTCCCGGCATCTTCGCCGGAGGAAAGAAGCTCGCTTGCGGAGTTGCCCTTCAGTTCGTCTGAAATGGCAGACCGACTCCATTTTGAATCCTGTTTGCTGGATATCAGTTGCATAAAACCTCCTTTGTCTGTCTTTGCAGACTGGATCGCCTGCGGATAATCCTGGAAAGCACGACGCGACAGTCCCTCTCCCAAGGCCGCCCGAAGGCGGCGTGCTCAGGGAAGAGAATAGAGGATTAGCTTACGGGAGGTCTGAAAATGGAAGAGATAAAACCCTGGGTTGAAGAGAAGGAAAAGATTGCGGACACCATTGTGCGGCAGGAAGCAGGCCGGACATGAGCGCCGCCTTCAAAAACTGTTGCAAGGTCGTCAAAATCAAAGCCGTCTCCACACATCTGCAACGCCCCTTCGTCCGGAGGGAAGTCGACATGCAGCGAAAGGAGGACAACCGAGAACAGTATCACTACCGCGGCAAGAAACAAAACAGACTTGGCATGTTTCCAAGGCATAGAGAAAAATAACAGAAACGGAAATAAAAGGTCAATTCCTGAGTTGACCCTATCGTTGCAAACCGGCAGGGAGAGCGTCCCTCAAATCCCTTCTGATGCGATAGGATTTTACGGAGCATGGCGTCAAGGATACAGGACTTAACGAAAAGTGATGTCCCGGTCAGGGTCTCCGGATGTGGCTTCCGATGCGCTAAGAAATCGCTACTAAAGGCTTTTCGGGCCGCTCTCCCCGCCTTTTGTGGCGCTATTTATGCAACTGGAGCGTTAAGAACGCAATTTATGGGTTATATGCATCAGACCTTTTCTTGCATCCCACTATTTACTATAATAAGTGACGACGAAGATATGGGGTTTTATTGCCGGCTCATTTTTCAGAAACAGATTTCTACCGGAAGTCCTACCCCGGAGACCTTCGAGTTCCATCAAGGAGGTTTCAATTTCATAAATCCTCTCCTTGAGTGTGAAGATGGTTCGGATAACCCTATCGTTGCAAACCGGCAGGGAGAGCGTCTCTCAAATCCCTTCGGATGCGATAGGATTTGAGCGAGCAAGGAGGACTCCACGAAAAGTGATGTCCCGGTCAGGGTCTCCGGATGTGGCTTCCGATGCGTTAAGGAATCGCTACTAAAGGCTTTTCGGGCCGCTCTCCCCGCCTTTGTGGCGCTATTTATGCAACTGCAGAGATAACGTAGATTTCGGAGAACTTAAATATAGTGCTACATTGGCATTCACGCTTTACAAGGAAGAAGAAACTGCCATGGAATTCCCTGATTACGCCGCGATCTGTTGCGAAGAGATGAAATGTAGTCTTGACAAAAAGAGCGCCCCGCATGTCTATCTCCGGGGGCTGAGGAGAGGGTAATGGATGTTCTATTTGTCATTCCGCCATCCCCGGAGCATAAACTCATCATAAGGATGATCGACTGCAGTTACGAGACCAAGGCAAACTACCTCTGGCAGCCGAATGATTTCATCATCATGACTTCCCTGCTGAATGAGAGCGACAATGCCTTCTTCGTGGATGGCACCGCCGACCAGCTCGATCCCGTTGCGTTCCGGGAGCAGCTCCGGAAAAGCCGCTGCGACATTCTTGTCTTTGCCTTGTCCAGCGTCTGCTGGGAGTCAGACTACCGCTTCTTCCAGGATGCCGGAAAGATGTTTCACGACGTTCCGATCTTCGTACTTGGCGACATCTTTCTCGAAGATTCGTATCGACAGCAGATCTTGATGGAATGTGATGGGATTATCTATAACCCTTTCCAGCTCGACTTCGCGAGCATGCTCCTGATGCCCGGGAACCGGAAGGGTGCCAGCCTTCCGGGGATATGTACTCGGCCCGGGCAGCGCTTCTTCGAGAGCGGTACGCAACCGATACGTATTACCGCAGGCACCCCCCGGCATGAGTTGTTCATGAAGCGGAGATATCGTTTCCCCTTTGCCAGACATTTCAGGTTCACTACGGTAACCACCATGTGGGGATGCCCCTTCTCATGCACGTACTGCACGGATTCGAACTTCCCCCCTTTGGTTCGTTCCCATGGTGACGTAATCAGGGAACTGGCCTATATAAGGGACCTGGGGATCAAAGAGTTATTTATTGCAGACAAGGCATTCGGGTTCTTCAGTAGCGAGGCGGTTCCTATTCTCGAAGAGATGACAAAGTCCTTCCGTTTCGCCTGGAGTTGTTACTTCCATCCACAGGTGTACAACGCCCGTATCCTCGAAATGATGCATGCGGCCGGATGCCACACTATTATCGTCGGGATAGACTCGGCAAACGTCCCCGCGCTCAGACGGTACAAGAGAGTGGTTGACCCGATCAAAATAGACGCGATCATCGCGCATGCAAACCGGCTGGGAATGAGCATATGCGCCGACTTCATCCTGGGGCTGGAACATGAGACCGCGCGCGATGTCAAGAGGACCATCGATTACGCGTTGAAACTGCCGATCGACTACGCCTCCTTTAACGTCGCAGCACCTCTGCCGGGCTCTGATATCAGGAAAAAGGCGATACATTCCGGGAAGATGTCGTTCGGTGTGGAAGGGTTCGATACCTCAGGCCGGGGGGGCATCATTGGCAGTGATTCAATAAGCGTCGATGTGATAAAGCGTCTCCGGAGGGAGGCGTTCATAAAGTTCTATCTCCGACCATCATACCTGTTGAGGAGGCTGCGCAAGGTTGCATCGACCGAGCACCTTGCCGTTCAGCTTATCGAGATGCTCTCGATGCTGAAGAAGATCCGGTAACGGACCGGCGACAGCGACAATTCTCTTGCCGACCTGAGGTAAAATACTGAATGGCCAAACGCAAACGGCTCAAAAAGCCCGAGACGGCGTCGACGAAGAGCGGCGCACTGAGGGACTTTTTCTCGGATCCTTTTGTCCACGTCATTGCCATCATTGTCCTGGGGTTCCTGATCTATCTGAGCACCTCCGAGGCTCCCTTTGTCTTTGATGATGTAGGGAATATTCCGAATAACCCCGCCGTCAGGGCCATGAGGTACTTCACGGACGGGGCGTTTCTGGATAAAGCGATAGCCAAGGGGACGGTAGACGAGCACTTCAGGAGCCGCATTGTGGGACATCTGACGTTTGCGCTAAATTACAGACTCCATGGGCCTCGGGTCCTCGGCTATCATGTGTTTAACGTACTGACTCATGTCACAAACTCGATCCTCGTGTACCTTCTTGTGCTCCTGACGACCAGGACGCCGTGGTTCAGGAGGGCGGCCGGCGACAAGAAGGACCCGTATGCGTATCGGATGGCATCATTGTTTGCCGCACTGCTGTTTGTCAGTCATCCGGTGCAGACAGGGGCGGTGACCTATATCTCACAGAGATTTGCCTCCCTTGCCACGCTGTTCTGCCTTTTATCGATGGTGATGTATGTATGGGGCAGATTAGCAGGGGCGGGAAACTCCGCCGGAGGGCAGGCGGGGCCGCGGCACGGCGGCTGGCGTTCACGTGTTCCCTATGGGGTTTCGATCCTGTCGGCAGTCCTTGCGATGAAAACCAAGGAGATATCCTTCGCCCTGCCTGTGGTGATTTCCCTGTATGAGGTGATGTTTTTCGAGGAGAAGGCCTGGCGGCGTCTGCTCTCCCTTCTGCCGCTCTTGCTGACAATGCTGATCATCCCGGTGACCGTGCTCGGGGAGAAGACCGCCGTCACCGAGATAAGGAGGATCGGGGAATCGGTACAGGGAGGGGGGAGCGGAAATACGGCGCTGAGTTATCTTCTGACGCAGTTTCGCGTGATCGTAACATATCTTCGGCTTTTGGTGTTGCCGGTCAACCAGAACCTCGACTATGACTATCCCGTGTACCACAGCTTTTTCACCCCTGCGGTCTTTCTGTCGTTTATTTTCCTTGCCGTCATCTTCATCTCGGCGGTCTACCTGTACCGGAAGTCCGGGAGGGAGGAATCTGCCGACCGGCAGTGGTTGCGGGTGATCGCCTTCGGGATATTCTGGTTTTTCATCACCCTGTCGGTGGAATCAAGCATAATCCCCCTGGTGGACGTCATCTTCGAGCACAGGCTGTATCTTCCGTCCGCCGGGTTGTTCATGGCGGTTGTCTCTGCGGCGGCAATAGCTGAAAGAAGATTCGGGAGTGCCGGAGCAAAGACAGTACCGGTATTCTTATCGCTTGCGGTCCTGCTCCTGGGCGTGGCCGCGTTTCAGAGAAACCAGGTATGGAGAGATACCATACGGCTATGGGAGGACGTGGTGAGCAAAAGCCCCAATAAGGCACGGCCGTATGTCAACCTCGGGAACGCTTTTTTGGATCTCGGCCAGTATCAGCAGGCGGAGCATGAATTCAGTCGGGCGCTGGCACTCGACCCGGCCGACGACAAGGTCCGCAATAATCTGGCCATGCTGCGCCTTTACATGGGCAAATCCGACTCGGCAAGGCGTGACCTTGAACTTCTGATAAAACGCAGACCCGAGGATCCCATGGCATACGACAATCTGGGTACCTTCTATGCCAGAATGGGCCGGCCGGATGATGCCGTCGAGGAATATAAAAAAGCCCTTGCACTGGACCCCTCCTACCTCAACGCGCATTTCAATCTCGGCGCAACATATTTCAACAAGAGGGACTTCGATGCAGCCATGACGGAGTTCGGCATTGTCGACTCGATAGACCCTACAAGAAAGAAGGCGCATTTCTACCGGGGGGCTATTTATTTTCAGAGAGGTCTTTACGAAAAGGCCATCACCGAATTCCGGAAGGAACTCACTGCCGATCCGGGAAGCGCCGACACCTATTTTCAACTGGGGAATGCCTTTTCCATGCTGGGTCGCACTTCCGAGGCAATGGCCGCCTACGGCACCGCGACTGCGCTCAACCCTGGCCTCCGTGAAGCGCGGACGCCGAGTGAGGCCTTGGGAAAAACCTTGGGGACCGGGGAATAATCTATTGCGACTTTCTCTTCCTTATCTGTAGATACCCACGGGCAAGCCCGTGGCACTTTTCACAGAACAAGCTTCGCTTGACCTGAATCCTGGCTTTCCTGCCATTTGACATATTTGATAATCTGTTCCTCATTCAGGCCTACT
>JAKAIZ010000211.1 GCA_021814065.1 Nitrospirota bacterium
TTTTTCCGGGATCGAGGCGGCTTCCTGAGCCGGCCGTTTCCTTCGAGGTCGTCGATGAACTGGCGGGCCGTCCGGCCGGAGTAGCTCCCGTGCGAGAGGGACCACTGCATTGCCTTACTTTGTAATTCCTTTCCGGGAAGCCTGATCTTCTTCAGTGACGCATAATTTTCAACGATGTCCAGGTAGGTCCCTGCCTCGAAGTGGGGGAATCCAAATCTCAATCCGAACCTGTCACTAAGCGAAAGCTTTTCCTCGACCGCCTCTCCGGGATGGAGTTCCCCCCCGTCATCTACAGGAAGATTGTCCACCGTCTTCTCCGGCATGAGGTGCCGCCTGTTCGAAGTGGCGTAGATGAGCATGTTGGAAGGCCGGACCTCCAGCCCCCCCTCCAGCACCGTCTTTATCTGCCGGTAGGACTTCTCGTCTTCCTCGAACGAGAGGTCGTCGCAGTAGACGATGAACTTTTCCTTCCTGCTGCTTATCATCTCGGCGACTTCCAAGACATGCACTAGGGCGTCCCGCTGCATCTCTATCATCCGGAGCCCTCTTCCGCGGTATTCGTTGAAGACCGCCTTTACCGCGGAAGACTTCCCCGTGCCTCTAGGTCCGTAGAGCAGGGCGTTATTGCAGGGCAGTCCCTTGAGAAACTGCTCCGTATTTTCTTTGAGTCCCGTGACGATGTCGTCGATCCCCCTCAGTTCGCGGAACATGACCGGATCGGTGTGCTCGATCCCCCTCACTAAAAGAATATTATTTCTTGAAAAGACGCGGCATGCCCCGAACTTTCCGAAGGTTTCAGGGTCCGTCGCGGGCGCAAGAGATTCAGTGAGTCGCTGCAGACTCCCGGTGAGAGATATCAGTTCCCTGAGGATGTCGTCCATTCTCTTGCGTCCGCTTCTATTATTTGCGAAAGGGAAGCCCTTAATCAACCGGTTGCAGCATTCGCCGCGTATTCCCGAAGCCCATTGATGATATAATAGCTCCACCTCGGAGGATGGAGAATAGGTGAATGACAGATATACCGCGGCCGGAGAGTTCAAGATGAGGGAAAAAAGAATGATCGACGTGAGTGCGGGCATATGCCCGCTCGGTCCCTCGCGAAAGGTCAGGGTGGCGATACGCAAGGCGGTCAGGGAAGTGGGGACATCTGCCGACATCGCGGTGAGGCGACTGGAACGGCTGTTCCTTTCGAAATTCGGTATCCCGGCGGATCGCGTACTCTTTTCGAACTCCCTGCGGGAACTCACCGGTCTTTTATTTACAATATTCGATGCGAAAAAGGTCGTTATCGCCGGAGGTTTCAGGGGGCTGTACGGCGAAGATACTTCAGGAACGGAAGTGGAGGTTAGATATTTCAACTCGGGAGAAGATTCGGGTTTTGTCCTGGATCCGGACAGGCTGATGCAGACCTCCGAAGGCGCAGATTTGTTGATAGTAGCAAACCCCGACCGCGTCAGCGGAAAGTTGATTGACGAAGAGATCTTTTCCCGAGTGTGCGACCTGGCGGACAGGAGGGGATTGCGTCTCGCCGTGGACGAGTCGCTCATTGAATTTACCGGTCGTGGAAGAAGCACCCCGGCGTGCGGCGGGAAGGAGAATATCGTCACCTTGAGAACTACCGCTAATTATTACGGGTTGCCGGGACTTGAGCTGGCGTGTGCGGTTTCGGGCCATGAAACGGTGGCTAAGATGCGGGGGCGTCAATGCAGCGGGATGAATACGCTCTGCGTCGAGGCGGCCCGGGCGGCATTCAAGGATGCGATGTACAGAAAACAGGTAGAGCACTTTTTTTCGGAAGAGAAGAGATCCCTTTCCCGTGCATTCGAAAGGGCGGGCGGCGTCACTTTTCTTGGATCAGATTCAAACGTGTATCTCCTGAAATTGCTGAAACGGCCCGAACAATTTGCGGCGGCATTGGCAAGGGCAGGTTTTTTTGTGCAGGACTGCGGCGCCCTCGACGGTTTTGGGGAGGCTTTTTTGAGAATGTCCGTGCTGGGGCATGATAAGAATATAAAACTGGCAAGACTCATGCGTGCGTTGCTCGCACCTCAGGGGTCCGGCCGCATGGATGAAAAAGATGCCGATGATTAGTTAGAATTGAGCATGTCTCGGTCCGTGGTCATTAACATCGTGCGGTATGCGGCGATGCTCCTCGTGATGGTCCTCATCTGGGCCATCGCGGGAATGGTATACTTTGAAAAGTTCTTTCCTCCTTTCGATCGCGTCCTGCCGCTGCTGATGCCCTGGAAAGGACTCGGAAATGTCCCTGCCATGACGACACTCGGGGAGCGCCTTTCGATCATGCAGGGATTGCTGGATTCATCGAACAAAGTGGCATACTACGCGCTCATAGTACTTGTAGGTTCCTTCGCAATTTTCAGTGTGTACCTGACGCTCGTGTATCAGCAGAAGCAGAGAAAGACCCAGGAAAACAGACTCCTCCTCCTCAAGAACCGCGAGATTGCGAGGCGGAATGAATTTATCCGTTACATCTCTGCCACGATCGGGCATGAGTTTAAGAACAACCTCGGGAGGATCAAACGCAGGATCGACCTGCTGTCCGGTCTCCCGGAAGACGCAAAGGCAAGGGTCTACGGGACGTTCGAGAAGCTCTTTGCGGACATCGATATCTTCAAAAAAATTTCGGACGAGCGCGAAGCCGGCCTTGTCGATTTTACGAAGGTGGACCTGGGCGAGATGCTTTCGGCGCTGTCCCAGCAGTTCGGCGATCTTGCGGACCTCTCCTTTCGGAGAGACTCCCCTATCGCGCCGCCGGCGATATTCGCCTCCCAGACGCTCCTGAAGACGGTATTCGAGAACATCGTCGACAATGCCATCAAGTACAAAAAAAAGGGGCAGCCGCGTGCCCGCATCTCTATCGCCTTTTCGATCGATATCGACGGGGTCAGGAGGTATGTCTCTCTCTCGTTTCGTGACGAGGGGATAGGGATGGACGAGCAACAGGCGGACCGCTGTTTTTACATGGGGAAAATGGGAGAGGGCTCCCGGGGGGGATGGGGACAGGGACTCTATTACGCAAAATACGTGGTCGGCCTCCATGCGGGAAAGATAAGGATCGGGAAGGAATATACGAGACCGGGTGTTGGGACCGAAATCATCATCAACCTTCCCTACGTGGAGGAATCCCTGTATGTTTAAGGTGCTGATCGCAGACGATGATTATGAAGACAGGGAGCTCCTGAAGATGGAGATTCAGCGCGCGCTGGCTCTGGAAGAGAAGGATATAAGGTATTACGAAGCCGTGAGCGTGAAGCAGGCAAAGGAGATCCTTAAAAACCAGCTCTTCGACCTGATGACTCTCGATATCGAGTTCGACAGGATGAACGAGGGCATCGACGAACTTCCAGAGATCTTCGAAGACTATCCGACCCTTAACATCATCGTGGTGAGCGGGAAGCTGAACAAAAGCGAAGTCTCCGAACAGCTCTTCCGTTTCACGAAAGACAATTTTTTGAAAAGCAAGCGCTGGGCGAGACATTTTGATGTCCTGGACAAAAAGGACGATAAAACCGAGGCGCTCCGTCGCGCCTATTCCTTCGCCTTCAGACAGAAGGGGGCTTCCGACAGGGTCAAGGACCTCTTCCTTCTTGCCGAATCCTTTCTCGAAAAGGACCAGATCGACAAATGTCTTGAGGTATACCAAAAGATACAAAAACTTGCTCCCGGTGAGGTGGAGTCGGACGAGAACATCAATATCTTCAGGGGGGCCGTATCAGCGGAACAGGCGATGGATTTTTACCGTAGGGGAGAGAAGGTGGTGGCTTCGCTCATCCTGGGGCATTATCTGGAAACCCGGCTTCGGGCATTCACAAGGAAGATGCTCGGACACTCCCCGTCTGGACTGTACGACTGCCTGAAGGAATTGGAACGTTTACACCGTATCAGACAGTTCAAGAAGGGACTATTCCAGCAGGTGCTGAGGCTTCGCAACAAGGCGATCCATCACCCCTCGGAGATGTCCGAGCAGGATTTCGACTCTGCGGTGAAAAACGTGAGGCTTCTGGAGGCGAGGTTCTGATGCATTACGGAAACGGAAAAAGATTTCTTATCCCCCCAGGGCCCATAATGAGCCTCACGCTTATCGGTATCATGTTCCTGAGCGGACTTCTTTATTACCGGGCCGTAAAGATTCAGAGGTTCCTGGAGCCCGCTCTCGCCATATCACAGCCGAGAAGTGAGTTTACCGATGCCGTGAACTCCTTTCTGAAAAGGGAATTCGAGCCTGCGGGCATCAGGGGAGTCCGCCTGATGATGGGTACGATCTTCGTGGACCCCGCGGTGTTTCGCGAAGGTCAAGGCCATGAGGGCAGTTCTGCTTCGCCGATGGTGAAAAGACTCGCGAGAGTTCTCGTATCCGCACTGAACGACAACTATCTTCGCGCCCATGTCGATCTCGTCCTGGTCGTGGCCAGGTATCCCATGCAGCCGGATGAAGGAGCGAACCGGCAGATGCAGCTGCGGATGAGGGAAAGGTCTGCAATGGTCCTGGATTCCCTTTTTAAGGCAGAGCCGTTTCTGGAAAAAAGATATGCATTGTATTTCGCCGCAACCGCGATGCCGGCAGATGCGGCTAAGGGTGGGGCGGACAGGATCGAGGTCAGGATCATCCCCAGCGATCAACTGCATATAGAAGTGCTTCAGCGCCTTAATAAATACGTAGATTGAAGCACTCGCCCCTCAGGCAGCAGCAGCCGTCTTATATGTTGGCAAACCGGCGGAAACTGAAGAGACCCTACTCTGTCAGCTTGTGGACGTCCTCATGGGTTTCGACCACTTTTCCTGTTGTCGTGTCGAGCACATAATATCCGTTGTGATGGCCGTACGTGCCGATAGAGGAGGCCCAGGATGAGATCTGGTACTTGCCTATGAGGCTTGCCGTTTGTTCTGCAGTAGCCTGCCTCGCGGCCAGCAGGCCGTTTACGAGATTCAGAAACAGCAGCACAGCTATAACCGATAGCGCAACTTTTGTGAAAGGATCTGTTTTCATGATATTCCTCCGTCGCGTTATTACAGGGCCTTTAAGCCAAGGCTATCACCATCCAGTGGGGTTGTCAAATTTGCGAATTGCCTCATCAAAAAACGATACGAAGTTGAATCGTTGCCTCATATAAGAAAACGATACGAAAAATAATCGAAAATAGCCTTCTGTAATCAAGGCGACAGGAGGCAGAAATGAGGTTGACGGT
>JAKAIZ010000212.1 GCA_021814065.1 Nitrospirota bacterium
TGAGAAAATCGATGTCCCCTTCACCTGAACGGTCTTTCTCGAGGTGATAGACCTTGAGCGCGGCCCATGCATGTACAGGCGGGTTTACGTCGCCAAGGTTCCATTCGTAGGCCGGTATCTGGCCGCTGGGGTGCATATACCATTCCCTCAAAAAAAGAATAAGTTGTTTCTTGGCCAAGTCAGGGTCGATCACGGCAAGCGGGATGCAGTGGAACGCGAGGTCCCAGCTGGCGTACCAGGGATATTCCCATTTGTCGGGCATCGAGATGATATCCCTGTTGAAGAGGTAGGACCATTCGCTGTTCCTGCCCTGCTTCCTGCTTTCCGGCGGAGGCGGCTGTCCGGGGTCGCCGTTCAGCCATGCCTCGATCTCGTAATTGTAATACTGCTTGTTCCAGAGCAGCCCGGCAAATGCCTGCCTCTGCACCTGGACCACGTCGCTCACGGGGTCTGTCGGGACAAACCGGGCGTAGAGCTCATCGGACTCGGCGATCCTCTTCCTGATCGTGTCGTCGTATCCATTTCCAAAGGGATTGAAGATTTTTTTTGCGGCCAGTCTCAATCTCACCGTCTTCGATTCTCCCCCCGGGATTTCCAAACGGTACACTACCGCGCTCTTCGTACCGTTTCCCCTCTCGGCGAACGGTCCGTAATTCCTGTTGACGATGGCATTGTGAAAGGCGTCTTTCACAAAAGGGGACGGATTCGGTACACCCAGCAGCCTCTCCTTGTTCGTCTCGTTTTCTGTAAAGAGTACTGATTCGCCCTTTTCAAAGTGGAGATAATAGGTCCCGAGTCTCTCATGGACCGCTTCCAGCACATTTTCCCCGGCAAGCAGCCTGATATAGGGCCTTGCCTTCACCTTCCCGAAGGCCCAGGTGTTTCTGTACCAGAGGGTTGGAAGCAGCGTTATCTCCGCAGTCTCGCGGCCGCGATTGACGGTCTCTATCCTGATCAGGATGTCCTCCGGGTCGGCCTTCGCGTATTCCACTGTAATGTCGAAATATCTGTTTCCCTCGAATATGCCGGTGTCGAGCAACTCAAATTCCGGCTCACGCCTCGATCTCCTCCGGTTGGTTTCGAGCAGCTCCCTGTAAGGGAACTCTCGCTGAGGGTACTTGTACAGGAATTTCATATAGGAGTGGGTCGGGGTATTGTCCAGATAGTAGTACAGCTCCTTGACGTCTTCCCCATGGTTGCCTTCGTGGTTGCTCAGTCCGAAAGGTCTTTCCTTGAGAATATGGTCCTTACCGTTCCATAGGGCAGGGGCAAAGCAGAGGTCCTGGTTGATGTCCGATATGCCTCCAAGGCCGTCTTCACCCCACCGGTAGACGCGCGACCGCGCATGGTCATGGGGGAAATAGCCCCAGGCCTCACCGTCCTCACTGTAATCTTCGCGGACCGTGCCCCATTGGCGGAGGCTCAGATACGGCCCCCATTTTTTCCAGAAGACGGAATGAGATGTATTGTCGGCCAGTCTTTTTTCTTCAGCCTTTTCTTTTCTTAATGCCACGGCCACCTCTGCTATGCACTTCTATCATCTGATCCTCTTCCGCGGCTATGAGAAACGCCCCGGGTTCTTTTTACCCTTGCAGCGGCAAGCTCATGAAAACGCATCGCCATTTCGGCCCCTTTTGCCCCTTCCTCGTGCTTAAAGAACACGAAGGCCCTCTCCCATTTTTGTGAGAATATCCTTTCCATCCATTGCGACAGATCGGCATCCGTATAATCGGGACGGCGCAGACGCAGGTATCCCCACGACGCCGTGCTGATGATCGCATCCGCCGGATTCTCATCTGCATCAGCTATGCACAGGCTGCATCCTTTTTTGCGAAGGAGGTCCAGAATTTCGTCTTCGAGCCAGGACGCGCTCCGGAACTCGAATGCGCAGGCCGTATTTGCCGGAATCAGATCGAGAAAATCTTCCAACACCCCGCGCTCGGCATGAAAACCAGCCGGGAACTGAAAAAGGACCGGCCCCAGTTTCCTTCCCAGGACCGACAGCGCTCTGAAGAGATATTCGGTCTCATCGCCCGCATTCCTCAGCCGCTTCAGATGCGTGATGACCTGAGGCGCCTTGACAGCGAAAATAAAATCGTCGGGGACCTGTTCCGCCCAGGACGTTAGGACACCCTCTGTGGGCATGTGATAAAAGGTATTGTTGATCTCCACCGCACCGAGGCGTCCCGAATAGAAGCTAAGCATCTCCCTGGGCGAGGTTTTTTCGGGATAGAATTTTCCTTTCCATTCCTTGTACCCATATCCGCTCGTACCGGCATAGATTTTCATATCTTTCGGCCCCTGCTCACCTTTTCGGTGTCCACAGGAAAAGCATCGCACAAGATATGCTGCTGTCAAGTCATGCAGCTCCCGGCAAACATACTTATACTTTCTTGACATGATAGATATTGCCGTGGTAGATTCCGCTGTCTTGCGAAAATACCTTGTATCAGAGGGGCAAATGAAAATTGGCATCTTTCCACTGACAATTTTTTTGTTGGTTATTTTGTCATGCCCAGCTTATTCACAGGCCTGGTTTATTCTTTGTCTTCCTTATGCTCCTCAGATACAAGGCTTCAACTTTACTTCTCGCCCATGGGGTCCTTCTCAGAAATTGCAGGCTGGACTTGATACTCGGGTCATTATTAAAACACCTGATGCGGATGATTCTTCCCAATTTCTCCCAGCCATGAAGTTCCACCAGCCGGGTAATAATCGTTTCCAGGGTGATGCCATGAAGAGGATCGTTGGATTGCCGCTCAGTCATGTATACACTCCTTACATACCGTCTTTCTTCGCCAGTCTTATACCGGAACTCTCTATAAGAATGAGCCGTCTTTTGTAAAGAGCGCCTATCGCCTTTTTAAATGTCTTCTTGCTTGTCCCGAACAGGCGGTAGATAACTTCAGGCGGGCTCTTGTCGTCCACGGCAATAGATCCGCCCTGCGCCTTCAATGCGTCGAGTATTTTCCCCAATACCTCATCAATCTTTTCAGCGCCGGGTTTTTGAAGACAGAGATCGACCTTGCCGTCGTCACGCACCTTTTTGATGAACCCTGCGATATGCTGTCCCTTTCTTAAGGTCTGAAACACCTCGTTTTTATAAAGCAGGCCCTCACCGGAGTTGTTGATAACCGCCTTGTAGCCGATCTCGGTCCGATCGCCGATCAGCAATTCCACGCTCTGGCCCTCCTGAAATTCGGCCAGTTCATTATCAATAACCATTTCCGGTTTAGGCGAATCAACGGTCCGGTTTCTCTTATCAGAAAGTTTTTTGACAGCCCTCACCCTGTCAACTTTTCCTGTCTTCTCCATGTATCTTCTGTTTTTCATGATCATTACACCCTATGTTCTCCGTGAAAGCCTTCGTGCGGCTCGTTTGGTCTCCTCGGCGACTCGCCGTGGCGAGAATCTCTCCGGAAGGATTCCCGACCTCCCGAAAGCATTCGGGATTGCGGGAATGACACCAAGAAAGAAGGCAGACATCTGAAAAAACGGCCATAGTCGAGGCTCCGCAGCCGGCATGGATAACCCGGCATCACGTCCTCCAGAATCGCTGAAGGTAAAGTCTGCGTTCACGTGTATCATATAAAAATTTGCCGATTGTATGGCGTTTTTTCGGAAGTCTGCATTTCTTAGTGAGGGTTAACAATAACCACTCTTTCACTCACGCCCTTTCGGGATGGATTCCAGCAGTTCCCAGCGCTCATAAGCTGCGGGGATCTCGTTATCGAGTTCCGCCACCCTCGCCTTGACCGCAGGGATCCTGCTTCCGTCCTGTCTGTAGAAGTCCGGGTCCGCAAGCGTCTCATAAAGGCCCGTCCGCTCAGCTTCCATCGACTCGATGAGGCCGGGCAGCGTTTCGATCTCCTTCTTCTCCCTGAATGTCAGGATGCGCGGACGCTCCCGCTGCTGTCGGGGTTTTTCTGGCTTCTCCTTCTTTTTCGCCTTCTCCGTCCCTCCCGTGGACGAGGGACTGCGCTGTCGCAGCCAGTCGTCGTAGCCTCCCACGTATTCGACAAGCCGTCCGTCGCCTTCAAACACTACCGTGCTGGTGACGATGTTATTGAGAAACTCCCTGTCGTGGCTCACCAGCAAAACAGTGCCCTGATATTCCATAAGCATCTCTTCGAGGAGCTCCAGGGTATCAGCATCCAGATCGTTTGTCGGCTCATCCAGTACCAGCACATTCGAAGGCTTTGTAAAGAGCTTCGCCAGGAGTGCGCGGTTTCTCTCCCCTCCGGAGAGGACCTTCACCGGCAACCACGATCTTTCAGGGGAGAAGAGAAAATCCTCAAGGTAGCCGATTATGTGCCTCGTCCTCCCGTTGACCGTCACCTTGTCGCATCCGTCTCCGACGTTGTCCACAACCGATTTCCCGTCGTCCAACTGCTCCCGGTGCTGGTCGAAATAGGCGACTTCGAGGCGGGTGCCCATGCGCACGGAACCTTGAAGGGGGACGATCGTACCGAGCAGGATATTGAGTAAGGTCGTTTTTCCCGAACCGTTAGGGCCGATGATGCCGATCTTGTCGCCCCTCATGACGACTGTCGAGAAATCGCGGATAACGGGACGGCCCTCATAGCTGTGTCCTATACCTTTGGCCTCGAGGACAAGCCTGCCCGACCTTTCTGCCTCGTTCATCCTCATCTCGGCTGACCCGGTCTGTTCGCGCCTTGCCGACCGCTGCCTCCTCAGCTCCTTCAACGCCCTCACCCTTCCTTCGTTGCGGGTGCGGCGCGCCTTGATCCCCTGCCGTACCCAGGCCTCCTCCTGAGCGAGCTTCTTATCAAAAAGCGCGTTGTGAACAGCCTCTGCATCGAGTTCTGCCTGCCTTCTCGCCAGGTAGGTCCTGTAATCTCCCGGCCAGTCGGTGATCCGCCCCCGGTCGAGCTCGATTATGCGCGTTGCCAGGGTTTCAAGAAATCTCCGGTCGTGGGTGATAAAGAGTACGGCGCCCCGGAATTCGAGGAGAACTTCCTCGAGCCAGCCGATCGAATCGATGTCAAGATGGTTCGTCGGCTCATCCAGAAGCAGGAGGTCCGGCTCGTTCACCAGTGCCCTCGCAAGGAGGACCCTCCTTTTGTAGCCGCCGGAGAGTTCCGCAACCTGAGCGTCAGGGTCCAGCCCGAGGCGGGAGAGGACCGTCTCCACCCGCTGCTTTATGCGCCAGCCGCCGGCGGACTCGATCAGATGCTGCACTCGT
>JAKAIZ010000213.1 GCA_021814065.1 Nitrospirota bacterium
TTTGCCAGTGAACTGATTGCCCTGAGGGGGGCCTTCAGATCGTGGGAAATGACGTGGGCGAAGTCGCTCAGTTCCCTGTTGACGTCTTCCAGTTTTCCGACGAGCTGAGTCTTCCTTTCCTCAGCCCGGGCATGTTCCTCGACTTCCTGCCTCAGCTGCTCGTTCATCTTCTCGAGTTCCGCGGTGCGGTCCCGGATGAGTTCTTCCAGGTGCATACGGTAGCGGACCACTTCCTCTTCTGAACGGGCAAGTTCAGCCATCTCGGCGACCTTCTTGGCGGCAGCGTCAATAAGGGCCACTTCTTCCCTGAGAAAAGGACCCGCGTACTCACGCGGCCGCTCATCCCGATAATATACCTCGACCGAACCGGCGATGCCCCCGGAGACGATTATTTCGCTTTGCAGCTTCCATGCCGTCTCGCGGAAATCCATGCTCCTGTATTTTCTGCCCCCGAATTCGACCTGCGCGCAGGCCGTCTCGATAAACTGCATTGCAGGCGGGATGAGTTCCACGATCTTCTGCAATTTTTCCTCGATCGGGAGGTTTCTTTTTTCGACTATTCCGTAAATAGAGTAGAGACAGTTCATCTCCTTCACTCGCTCGTTGAGGTCATAGGTCCTTTTCTGCAGGCCTGCTTCGGCCCGCTTCCGCTCCTCTATCTCATTCGTCAGCCTGTCATAAGCCTTCGAGAGTTGTAAGGTCCTTTCCTGTACCCGCGCCTCGAGCGCATCATGTTCCTTTTTCAGCGCCTCTTCAGCCTGCTTTCTCTTTAGGGCGATCGCAGCCTGGCCCACGAAGACTTCGATAAGCCGACGGTTGGGGAGCTCTTCCACAGTGGTCATGATCGCCACGGCCCCGAGAAAATCGCTCTCGTATGAGAACGGCATGGTGTAGATCCCCTTCAGCCGCAGTTCCTTTTCCAGCCGCTTGCAGGAGGCCAGTGGAAGTTGCCCCAGGAGAAGTTCGTAAAGGCCTCCTTCCACCTTCATCAGGCCGCCCGAATCTATCTTTTTCCGTATTTTGTTTCCGAACTCGAAGGAAAGGCCGACGGGCTGTCTTCCCAATATGACCGCTGCCCTGTCCACGGTCGCGTTGTCTGCATAGACCTCCCTTATGGTGAGCCGGTCTTTTTCAGGAATGTATTCGCTCACAGTTACCGTTGCGTTCCCGGAGACATTGTACAGTCCTTCTCCCAGAAACCGGTATATTTCGTCGCAGGACAACTGCCTGAGAAAAAACATCGCCGAGGCCGATAAGAACTCCATGTTACCGAGATAGCGCTCGGCTTCTTCCTCGCGCCTGATGATCTCCGAGATATCGTGCCAGGCGACGACGACACCTGCAAAAGTTCCGCGTCTGTAAATGGGTGCTGCCGATGCCTCGATCGTCACGTCCTTCCCGGCCGAGTCGGTGAAGATGAGACGCCTGTTTATTACCGTTTTTCCCCCCCTCGCCCTGCTCGAAGGCAGGTCCGCCGGCTCGACGGGCGATCCGTCGTCGTTTCGCAGATTGATCATCCGGATGATCGACTCTCCGGATTTTGCGCGCAGAGTCAGGGGGTCGAAGCCGTAAGACCTGATTGCGGCCGAATTGACCTTCACTATTGTGCCGGAGGCGTCATAGATGACGACCGGTTCCGTGAGCGTCGAGAATATGGCATCGAGTTCATCTGTGTAACAATCGGTCTTGCCCTTATCCGTTGTTTCCCTGGCGCCGCGCTGCCGCGGCTTTATAGCCGGAGATGGTTTTTGGTGCAGGCGCCCTGCTTTCGCGCGTCTCACCGCAGCGTCTCTTCCGTCCCCGGCAGAGCCCTTTTTTGTCCCGGGATCACTGTTCCGATTCATCTTTTTTATCATATCTTGTTTATGAAGACAGCGCAATCACTGCCGGTTCTCATGACTTTAGCTTTGGGACGCAACAATGTTATATTTTTGGATGGAGAATTTGCGGCAGGGCCAGGCACCGTTTCACTATGGCTGGGTCATAGTGGGCACCGGCATGCTATGCATCCTCGCCTGCCTCGGGTTCGGGCGCTTTGCCTTGGGCATGCTCCTTCCTTCGATGGCCTCGACGCTCGGTCTTACCTATTCCCAGATGGGTTTTATCAGCACGGCGAATTTTCTCGGTTATCTCGTGGCGGTGCTCGTCAGCGGTTTCTGGGCGGTGAAGATAGGATCAAGAAAGCTTATTTTCCTTGCGCTCCTGCTTGTCGGGGTTTCGATGGCGTTCATAAGCCAGGCAAGGGGTTTCTTCCCGGTCCTGATCCTTTATACCCTTACGGGACTCGGCAGCGGCGCCACTAACGTGCCGGTCATGGGACTCGTTTCAGCCTGGTTTGCGAGCAATAAAAGAGGGAGGGCCGCCGGGTTCATCGTCATCGGGAGCGGCTTCGCGATCATCATATCCGGGAAGCTGATCCCTTTTATCAACCGAGTAGTCGGTCCCGAGGGGTGGAGGGTCAGCTGGCTTATCTTAAGCGGGACGGTCGTGCTGATTGCCTTTATAGGGTACGCCCTCCTCAGGGACAGGCCTGAGGAAAAGGGCCTCTCGCCGCTGGGGGCAGGCGATACGGCCCGGCATCGCGCCGATGATCAGTCGAAAGGCCGAAAAAATGTGTACAGGGAGGGGATCATGTATTATCTCGGTGCGATATACTTCCTCTTCGGATATACGTATGTGATTTATGCCACTTTTATCGTCACGACGCTTGTCAAGGAGAGGGGGTTTTCCGAGACCGCTGCCGGCAACTTCTGGGCCTGGGTGGGATTTCTGAGCCTCTTTTCCGGTCCGGTTTTCGGCACACTCTCTGACCGGCTCGGCAGAAAGGCCGGACTTATTATCGTTTTTCTTCTCCAGACCCTTTCCTATCTCCTCGTGGCATCGGGACTGCCCGGGATGTTCCTCTACCTTTCGATCGGCTTTTACGGCATCGTCGCATGGAGCATTCCGTCGATCATGGCGGCGGCCGTAGGCGACTACGTCGGCGCGCGAAAGGCCGCAGCCGCATTCGGACTGGTCACCTTCATCTTCGGTTTCGGACAGATCGCCGGGCCGGCAGTCGCCGGGGTGCTGGCCGAAAAGACCGGGAGCTTTACGGGCAGCTTTTTCATGGCGGCATGTTTTGCGGGTCTGGCGATTCTTTTTGCGGCCTTTCTGAAAAAGCCGAAGGCCATTCCAATGTCCGGCCCCGAAATTCCTCCGGCCAAGATCGCCGTGAACGAGTAATACGGTCAGTAACAGACAAAGACGCCGGAGACGATTCCGAAAGGACGTACGAGAAGGTGCACGATTATTTCAAGTCCGGATATCGAACGGGGAACATGCGGGAACTGACCGGCGGGCCCATAAGGTTGCTTCTCTCAGCGTCTCGACGGGAAAGACCAAGATACGGACCAGTCAGTGATCGCCTTGTACATCTGTTTCGTGCAGCGTACTTCTCCGGTCGCCTGCAGCGCCGCCGGGGCCCCGTTTTCGCCCGGTAGGACAGTCATCTTTTTTAGAGGCGCCCCGATAGTAAGCAGGTTCAGGCCGGACATGTCTTCCAGGTGGACTTCAAGCTTGTTGTCCGCGAGGGTGTCCCTGATATACCTGTCGAAATTTCCCTGATAGGGCGAGACGCGCAGAAGATAGGAAAGCTTACCTTCCTGCCAGCTCGTGGTCAAATATACTTCGGCGTTGTCGAGCTGGGAGATGACCTTTTTGTCCCATTGCTTTGCCTCTGCCAGATACCTGGCTTCGGCAACGGTCCTGTCCGCCCCGGGTTTGCACGAGACCCCCGAAAGGAAGATTATTGCAAGGACTGCAAAAAGAAGCGCTGTGCGTTCTGGCGGCTGTGCGTGGGCAGGTCTTTTTCCCGTCAAACCGCTCATCGGAGACGCGCCATGAAGACAATCGAAAAATGGGTCCCATCTCCCCATACGCAAACATATCATACGCCGGACAGTGCAAAAGCGCAATAGCGGACACCATTCCCATTCGGGTTGTTGCGCTTAGCGGCTGCGGGATCCGGATAGCATCCTATATCTACCCGGATCCCTGAGGGGCGGAATTACTTCTTCTGCTCAAGTTCAAAAGCCTTCTTTGCCCTTTCAGCTGCAGCCTCGGCCCGCTTTGCGGCGGCTTCGGCTCTCTGAGCTGCCTCGTCGGACTTGCCGCAGCACTCCTTGGTAAGTTTCATCGCTTCTTCGGCCAGGGCCTTCGCCTCAGCCGCCTGCTTTGCAGCACCCGACTCACTGACGACCGGCCTTGCCTCAAGCGCAGAAACTCGCGCCTCGAGTTTGCTGATCCTGTCATTGAGAGGTTCTATCTGCTGCCTGACATAGTCCTTTGAAGCACAGCCCGTTACAAAAAGAATCATAAAAACACTCCAGAGGCTTAATATTGATAAGGATCTTCGCATCACTTTCACCTCCCTTCTGTATTTATCTAACTACATACTACCGCCTAAACGCCCCCTATGCAACATCTTCATGATCCGGCCAAATACCGTGCGACGACAGAGCTTCTGTATGAAATAGATGGGATGTATTGCTGCACAAAAGGCATAGTTACCGTATCGTCGACAGTGCTGACAGGGCCTCTTTCCGCAGAAGCGGCTCGCCGTCACCGTGTGCTATTGTCTCTAAGGGAGAAACGGCCGTAGCATCCTTCAACAGTCCCAGGGAGTGAATGGCGCTTGCCTTTATCAGGAAACGCCTGTCTTTCAGCTGAGCGATGAGATAGGGTACCGCGCGCGCGTCTCCGACTTTTCCCAGCGAGACAATGGATGCCTCCCGCACAAGAACCTCGGTGTCGTCCAATCCGCCGATGAGGGCGTCGACCACAGTTGGACCTGAAAAATTTCCGAGGGCCAGGGCAAGGCTGCTCTTAACCGCGGGGCATCCCCGATGGAAGAATATATCGGAAAAAAGCTGTAGTAAGACATCTTTTACTCGGGGAGTATGTATTTCGCCTAAAAGACGAATGCCACGCATCTGGATTATCCAGTCTACCTCCTTATTCCTGATCAGCTTGATAAGCGCCTCCGTGGATAGCGGGTTGTTTATTTCTTCGAGGACAGCTTTGTTCGAGAGACGGACCTCCCAGTCATCCCTTTGAAGTTCGCCCAGGA
>JAKAIZ010000214.1 GCA_021814065.1 Nitrospirota bacterium
CCGATCTCGTTGCTCCTTAGAAATTCGAGGTATGCCTCGCAGATGACGATATCGTCCGGCGTTGCATTATTGTGAAGCTTCTGGTGCCACTCTTCCATGAAGTGGCCCGAAACCTCCTTTATGTGGTGACGGTGCATTATATTCAGCACTTCGTCTCGCACCCTCTGGGCGTCGCTGCCCCTGCCGAGGGTGGTCATGATGAGGCGCACCAGTTCCCTTCTTTCGGGAACTTCCCCGTAGATGCCGGCAAGTTTAAGGGTGAGGCGGTCCATGGCATGGCCGAGTTCCCTTGGTTTCGTATTGTAATTCCGCTGCCAATCCAGCTGCCTGATAAAAGAGTAGCGGAGCCAGACAAAGACAAGGGCAAGGCCTTCTTCCGTATCTTTTGCCTTGTCCAACAGGTCGTAGCAGAGATTGAACCGGTGCATCAGTGTCCAGGAATTCCGGGAGGTCTCATGCTCTATGATTTCCTCGGCGATCTCCGCGACAGCGCGGTTGCCGAGTGCCGGCTCATAGGGTGACGGCCGTCCCGGGATTTCGATCCGGTAATTTTTTCCTCTGTTGTTGTCCCAGCGGTTTTCCTCCGGAAAAAAGAGGACGAAGTCGATCGACCGGAAGTCCGGTGATTTCCCGAGTCTGATTGTTATCCGGCCCTGGCCGTCCTGCCTGAGAAAGGGGGATTGGATCGCCTTTTCGTCGAATGCGCGGCTTCCTTCCGGCCAGGAATCAGGAGGAGGCGCCTGCCAGGATGGGTCTCCGCGCCGGCGGAGTCCCCAGTGAAGGAAGCACGTCACCGCACGATTGCTGACGATATCTAATTCCGCGCGGACATCATCGGCCTGTTTTTCGACAGACAGTACAATGCCGCTATCAGTAGTGATTGTTTCTTTTTCCATAAAGGGCCGCTGTTCGAAAGAACTTTACTTCCAGTATACCTCATACAGGAGGAAGGCGAAATGTTTCCGGTTAGATCAAATTCGGGGGTCTTTTCGTAGGATCTTCGACGGGGTGGGTTCTATGAGAAATGACGGATTGTACGGGTGTTATTTGACGAAGGGGGGCCTTTTGGCCCCCCTTCGCTGCGAGTCGATTAATAACCGGCTGCGGGTTTTTTCTTGGGAGCAGCTTCCGGCTTCGCCGGCATAGCCTCTTTCTTCTCAGGCGCAGGAGCCGGTGCCGGTGTTGCTTCAGGCGCAGGTGCCGGCGCGGGCGCAGGAGCCGGTGCAGGAGCTGTTTCAGGTGCCGGCGCAGGAGCCGGTGCCTCCTCCTTCTTCTGGCATCCCATGAACGTCAGGGAAAGCGCGATCATCAAACCAAACATAATAGTCACTAACTTCTTCATTCGTGAACCTCCTCCCATAAAAGATATAAACTGCCGTCCGGCAATTTACCCATAATATTAAGCGCTTAAGGACGATATGTCAACCCTTTTTTCGAGCATATATTTTTCTCCCCCTTACGGACGGATTATGTCCTCTTCAGCATGGTATTCGACGAGTCATAATCCCACGATCATCCTCCTTCTTTGTTGTGCTTATCTACGCAGTTGCAGGGATTTACTCTTCGTGGGTTTCCGAGGTGAGCTTTGCGATGAACGTTGAGCGGGCTTCGGCATTGTTCGGGATGCGGTGTTGCTTGCAGTATGCAAGGAGAGCATCCACATCTACCTCGATGAGTCTGGGTTCTAGACCGCGGTCCGTGATCTTGGTAACGGCGGAATCGAGTACCTCTATCCAGTCGTCATAACTCTCTTCAAGCAGGTGCGCATCGATGGCAGTCTGACGAAGCAACTGCCACTGCTCCCTCCGGTAAAACCCGATGCCTATCGCCATGTCTTTCATCACGTCCCCTTTGACTCTTATTATGCCTATTTCCCGTCGACTGGACAAGCGGGCGGGGAACGTGCGTGAGGCACGGCGGTGGCAATACCGGACGAGCGGCTAACCGTGGAGAATGAGAGGCAATGCTGCTTTCACACAGGCCCTTTTTGATGGCGAATTCCGGATAACGAAAGAGGTTGAAAGTTTTTATTTCTCTGTTTTATCCTTATGCTATGTGTATTGTCTTTGGCGATTTTTTTTGGGCCCGCATGCGCCGGCAAATCCGAAGAATATGGGTTGTAAGCGAGTGAAGGTCTGCGAAATATTTACCAGCATACAGGGTGAATCGACCTATGTTGGGTTGCCCTGTACATTTGTAAGACTGGCGGGCTGCAACCTCAGGTGTGTTTACTGCGATACGCAGTATTCCTTTGAGAGCGGTATCGAAATGCCGCTCGACGATATCGTCAGCCACATAAAACTCGTCGGCGTGAACTTGGTAGAGATTACCGGAGGAGAACCCCTTCTTCAGGGGAGTGACACGCTCGCCCTCATCAGGACGCTGCTCGACGAAGGCTTTGAGGTACTGGTGGAGACGAACGGCACCCTCTGCGTGAAAGATATCGATAGACGTGCAGTGATAATCCTCGACGTAAAGACGCCGGGTAGCTTGATGAGCGACAAGGCCGATTTATCAAATTTCGATCATCTGAAACCTGCCGATGAGATTAAGTTTGTAATCTGCGACAAGAACGATTATGACTGGGCAAAAGATATGGTCGCCAGGTTTGGCCTGAGGGAAAAAGCGAAGCTGCTTTTTTCACCCGTGCTTGGGATGCTTCCGCCCCGGCAGCTTGCGAAGTGGATCGTCGAGGACAGACTTGAGGTCAGGCTCAATGTCCAGATTCATAAATATATCTTCGGCCCTGACGAACGAGGAGTTTAGACCTGATGATGCTTAAAAGCCGGAGAAGAACGCCGGAAAAGTCTTGTAATGACGACATGAAGTTCCCCAGTCAGGCCGCAGGTGCGTGCCGAGGCCGCTTCCTTTGTTATAATTAAAGTCAAGGGGGAGCGTAATATGGGCGCAAAAAAGCGTGAACCTGAGAACTTTTCATTCCATCCTTTCGAAGGGCTGAGAGAGATCATCAAGAGCCGGGGCATCGAGGTCGCTTCAGACCGCCCGCCTGAAAAGGAACCTGCGTTACCCACCGACGAGGAGCTGTTCGAGGAGGCGATGGCCGGCGTGACGGAGATCAAGGAGTATCGGAGGATGCGGCCCTGCCGGAAGCAGGTGCGCCCCGCGGTCAGAAAGGAATTCCCTGACTGCGAAGGCATGCGGGCGCTCGAAGATATCGTTGCAGGCCGGAGGGCTATGAACCTCGCTGACACTCAGGAATATGTCGAATGGATCAACGATGACTTTAGAACGGATTTCACGAGACTGCTCCATGACGGCAGATATTCTGTCAAGGACTGTCTCGACCTCCACGGCTTCACAGTCGAAGAGGCGGAGGAAGCGGTGGCCCTTTTTTTCAGGGAGTCGCTGAGAAAGGGGTACAAGTGCCTGAAGATCATCCATGGCAGAGGGCTCCGTTCTCCTCACGGCCCTGTTCTCAAGGATAGACTGATCAAGCGACTTTCCGGACACTACAGAAAAAATGTCATCGCTTTCGTAACCGCCAGACAATGCGACGGCGGTCTCGGGGCACTGTATGTGCTTCTGAAATAGGTGAAGCAGGTGGCATGAATCCCGACGATCCACATGACCTGCATCGGTTTCTAAGCGCTCAGGAAGGCGTATATGAAAGAGCGCTTGCGGAGCTTAAGGATGGTCGGAAACGAACTCACTGGATGTGGTTTATATTTCCTCAGATCGATGGATTGGGGTATAGTCCAACGGCGAGGCGGTACTCCATCAAGGGCATAGAAGAAGCCCGTCAGTATCTGAACCATCCTGTCCTGGGGAAAAGGCTGTTGGAATGTACGGAAGCGGTGGTCGCTCTCAAGGGCGGATCGGCGTCAGAGATCTTTGGCTATCCTGATGATCTGAAATTTGAGTCATCGATGACGCTGTTTGAGAAAATAGCAGGCTCAGACTCTGTGTTTTCGTCGGCCCTTGACAGGTACTGTCAGGGAGAGCGGGATGTCGCGACGCTCAGACTGTTGGAGAAGCTTACGTCCTAGAATGAGAAAATTAGACCCATCCTGAAACAAACCCTTTCGCGGAAACATTTCTTTTATAGGTCAATCAGGTGCCGGCTTAGCAGGAGGCGAAACGGTTGATGACGATGCCGTGCGACATGGCCCAAGGTTCTTTGATGAGAGATCGGGGCGTCATCCTCATTTGGGGCGGCGGGGATGCCGTGATATAATGCAACTGAGTTAAGGAAACTGTCAGCGGAGGAGAAAAGTCATGAACAGTCCGCGCAGACTTTTCGGCGTCATTCGATGTCTTTCATTTCGCACGGTCCGGGTTCTTGTTGTCTGCTGTTGCTGTCTCGCTTTCGCCGCGGCGGGCAAGACCAATGGCGAAATGGAAGGGATGCATGACCATCAAATGCAGAATATGAAAGAGCCGGAGGTCAGCGTTGACATCGAGACGACTCCTTCGGAGCTGAAGGCAGGCAGTCGCGCCGAAATTACGTTTATCATGAGGGACGCCGAAGGTAAACCATTGCAGGGTCTTACGGTAATGCACGACCGGCTGATGCACGTAGTCATCGCAAGCGCGGATTTCACCGTCTTTGCGCATATTCATCCGGAGGATTTCGGCCCGATCACGGAGGAGATGCGGAAGAAGGCGGAATATCCGGTGCATTTCACATTCCCGAAGGCAGGAGAGTACATTATTGCGGTTGATTCGGCGGTGGAGGGCCGCCATTTCTCTGAGCATTCCACTGTAGACGTAACCGGCGAACCGAAGATAGGCTCTTATGTAAGAGACCTTTCCCGGGAGAAAAAATTCGGCGATCTCCAGGTGACCTTTTCCACTGTCCCCGGGAAGATTGTCGCCGGGGAGCAAGCAGTGCTGAAATATGTGATAAAAAAAGACGGCGGGCCTGTGAACGACCTCGAACCCTATCTTGCGGCGCCGATGCATGTGGCGATCATATCCTCTGACCTGGACGTTTTTATCCATGCGCACGGGGAGATACCGGGGATGGCGAGTGGTCATCGTCACATGGGGCATGAGGAGATGCATATGAACGTGCCGGAGAAATTCGGTCCGGAGCTCGAAGTC
>JAKAIZ010000032.1 GCA_021814065.1 Nitrospirota bacterium
CCGCGCCGTTTGGGCCTATGAGTCCGAGGATCTCCCCTTTGTGCAGATCGAAGGTGACGTCGGAAAGTGCGGCAAGCCCTCCGAAGTATCTCGATAGTTGCATTACGGAAAGCAGCGGCATTACGACGCCCCCCTAAGGCCGAAAAGTCTTTTCAGCTTCGGCCAGTCGCCGGCGATGCCGTTCGGCAGGAATATGATGATCACGATAAGGAGTATGCCGAAGAGCGTCTGGTAGGCGACCCCGAGCACCGGGATCGAGCGGATCAGCTCGGCGAGGAGGACCATGATGACCGAGCCGATAATCGGGCCCCAGTAGGTCGCGGCACCCCCCACCATCACGACCATTATCGTGACGATCGATATGTCGTGGAGTGCAAAGACAACCTTTGGGTCGATATAGCCCATGTAGTTCATATAGAAGGCGCCCGCCATGCCGGTCAGCACTCCGCTTATGCATAGGGCGATCGACTTGTAAAGTGTCGCGGGTATTCCGAGGGATTCCGCCGCGTCCTGATCTTCCCTGATGGCGACGAAGTAATAGCCTAGTTTGGAGTCGATGGTCTTCCTGACCAGAAAAAAGGTTACTGCCGCCAGCGCAAGGATGATATAGAAGTACCATGTTTTCCCGACCCATGTCCGCGTCCTGATCATGATGCCGAGGTCCCCCTGGGTGAGGCCGGTGAGGTTCTCTGCCGATACCCTCAGAATGACTCCGACCGCCAGGGTCGCAAGCGCGAAAAAGGGTCCCCTGAGTCTCAGGCATATAAAACCTATTACGAGTGCGAAGGCGGCGACTACGATAATGCTGAGCGGTATTCCCCACCAGGCGGAGATGCCGAGTTTCTGATACAGGATGCCCGAGGTGTATGCTCCCACCCCGAAGAAAGCCGCATGGCCGAAGGAGACCTGGCCGCAATATCCGCCGAGGAGGTTCCAGGCCATCCCTATGACCGACCACATAATAACAAGGATGAGGATATGCATAGCGTAGGTGCTCAGCCCTGCCAGGGGCAGCAGAACAAGGAGCATAAGGACCATGAGCGGCAGATATCTCTTCATCTCCCGAACCTTTTTCTTTGAAGGAGAGAGGCTATCCCACCCGGCAAAAAAATGAGCGCCGCTACGAAAATGACGAACCTGCCCACAGGGGCCCACCCCATACCTATATAGGTTGCGGTGAGGGATTCGAATACGCCCAGGACGACACCGCCGATGATCGCGCCTACGGTTGAACCGAGCCCTCCGAGGATCGTGATGACAAAGGCGATCAGGGTGAACTGCCCCCCCAGATCGGGATAGAGATAATAGATCGGGATTAACAGGCACCCGGCCGCTCCGACAAGTCCGGAGCCGAGCCCGAACGTGATCACCCTCATCCTGTCGACATTCACGCCCATGAGAAGAGCTGCTTCACTGTCCTGGGCAGTGGCCCTTATGGATTTTCCCAGATCCGTCTTAGTCAGAAAAAACCCGAGGCAGAGGGTAATCACGACCGCGATCAGGAAGGATACGGACCATGGATACGAAAGGGACAACTCGATCGGCGAAGATCTCCAGAAGTCCGAAAGATACCACGCCTTTGTTGCATAGTCGACGGGCGTCGAAAGGTAGTCAGAGGTGAAGATAATCGTCGCCAGGTTGGCGAGGACCATGCCCAGTCCCACCGTGAGGATGACCTGGTTTTCGGGAAGGATCGATTCGACCTTGAGCACGGGATTTATCAGGAACTTCTGGATTGCCATGCCGAGCAGAAACAATAGCGGCGCTGCGATGAAGACGGAGAGATACGGGTCGAGATGAAAAAGGGAAAAAAGGAGGTAAGCGATGTACATGGCTACCATCATCAGTTCGCCGTGGGCAAGGTTGATGATCTTCATTACGCCCATAATCAGGGTCATCCCTATGCCGATCAGCGCATAAAGCCCGCCGAGAAGCACGCCGGCGATCAGGGTCTGCAGCAACACTTCAAGCTGGGCAGATGTCACACGTTACCTCACCTCTATGCCGCACCTCTAACAGGAGGTCCTGCCTTTCCTATCTTCTTTCCCTCCACGACGGGATCGGATAGATATACTTCTTGCTGGCGTATTGTGCCGGCCAGATGGTTTCGAACGCTCCTTTTTGGACCTGTATCACGAGGGTATCCATAAAGTTCTGGTTCTGGTATCCCTCCCTGTCCTCAAATTTTATCGGACCGAACACTGTCTTCATATTGGTGGCTTTGAGCGCGTCCCTGATCTTGTCGGGTGTCCAGGTCTTTGCCCTGTCGAGGGCGTTTTTCAGTACGTACAGCGCCGAGTAAGCGGAAGCGCCGTGGTAGGACGGATAGTCCCCGTAATGCTTCTTGTATTTCTCGGCAAATTCCCTGGCGCCCGGGAACTTCACCTGGGGCGTCCAGAGGGTGGCGCTGATCACGTATTCAGCGGCATCCTTCGCATTGGCGATAAACTCGGGGATGGCAAAGCCTGCTGCTCCGCCGGCAAAAAGTTTCGCGTCTACCCGGAGTTCCTTTATCTGCTTCATCAGAAGAGATGCATCCATGACGTAGGAGACCATATACACAACGTCCGGTCGGGCCGCCTTTACCTTCGAGAGGAGGGGCCTGAAGTCCACCGATCCGGCCTCATATCGTTCCTTCATCAGGACCCTGGTCCCGAGCTTTTCGGCGTCCTTCACCATCGCCTCGGCGCCGGAGGTGCCGAAGGCCGAGCTTTCATACAATATCGCGATCGTTTTCGGCTTGACGACCCGCCTCAGGAAATCGACCACCCCGTCGCCGTAGTGGGCATTCACTGCATTTTGACGAAAAACGTACTTATAATGCTGCCGCGTGATATCGTCGTCGGCGCTCGCCACTATAAGGTAGGGGGTTTTCCTCTCCTCTGCGACGGCAGCAACGGCCTTTGCACATGCGGAGGTGTATTCTCCCACAATCACGGGCTGTTTATTCACGTCGATCAGTTTTTCGACGATCGCCCGGGCAGTCTCGGGTTTTGCCCCCGAATCTTCGAAGTAAAGCACGATCTTCTTCTTTTTTATTCCGCCCTTGGCGTTGATCTCTTCGGCGGCCATCTCATAAGACCGCTTCATCATCTCTCCGAATTTCGCCTGTTTGCCGGTAAGGGGCAGGGGGATGCTCAGCTTGAAATCTTCCGCGAACGCGCCGGCCGCAAAAAGTGATATAACAAATACCGCCGTCATAACCAACAATACTCGTCTCATGTCTCCTCCCATTAATGATTATTTACCTATCAGTTGCAAAGATAACGTCCATGGTAGAGTCCGACGGGATTCTACGGCGTTCTTCAGCATGTCGGACTCTATCCTATTGCAACAATAAGGGCTACACACAGTTTAGCCGCAAGCTGTACGGTTTTCAACAGAAAAAAAGGGGTGTGGGAATGGCATTGAAGTAATGTACTCAGAGGCGGCCGCGTAACTACCCGGGGAAGCGGGGCGGCCTGGCCGCCCCGCCCTCTCCCTGTTCAGCAAAGTATCAACTGCTTTTCAATGTCCGTGTTCTTCTTCGAGTTCCTCATATCCCGTGAACATCGCTTTGATATGCGCGGTGGCGGTATGTCCTAGGGTCGCCAGATAGATATGCACGAATAGGAAGGACATGAAAAAGAGGAACAGAAACACGTGGACCGTGTCGACGATCTTTATTCCGCCGGCAAGGCTGATGAAGTCGGAGAACCTTTTTGCGTCCCATAGCAGCAGTCCCGATAGCAGCTGAAGCGGGATAAGCAGCAGCATGATAGCCAGGTAGGCCATCTGCTGCATCGGGTTGAACTTGTTGTCGGGCGTGCTGTGGTGAGGGTTCGGTTCTCCCATCAGTATCCCGTACCCGTAATATCTGGCCTGTTTCAGGCTCCCCATCACGAACTTCTTCAGGTTCAGGGGGGGGATATAGATCTTTATCTTTCCGGTGACGATATAAAACACCAGCCAGATAAAGAAGTTGAAAATCAGAATAAACCCGAAGATATTGTGTATGTCAACGGCTTCCCTGAATTTCATGAGCCCCAGTATTTCGCGGTAGCGAATCTGCAGGCCGGTCACTATCAGAACGATGAAGCTGATCGCGTTTACCCAGTGCCAGATCCTGACAGGCAGCGGATGAAGGTATATCTTTTTCATCTCTTGCCCTCCTTTCTCATTTTGTTCAGCCTTTTAGCCTCACGTATAGGAGAGGTGATGGCCCTCAGCGTGATATGGGCAATCGGCACCGACATGCCGCCGAAGACCATCAGGATGCCGATCCAGTCCAGGACCTTCAGTCTCGTGCTCCCGAGGACATAGAACTGCCTCAACGAAAGAAGCGAGAACATCGAGCCGAGCACTTCGGGTTTTGCCTTGTAACGCGTCAGCCTTCCGTCGGCCTTTACTACCGCGACCGTGACGCTCTTGAAAAAGTCGGATTCCTGGCTATGACAGTTTTCGCACTCCTTCACCGCATTTTTCTTGAAGGAGAGCTGGTGCGCCTCGGACCCGTTGCTCACATCCATCCGTCCGAAAAACGTCACCTTTGCATTGGAGCCTTTTTCATTCAGTCGGCTTACGAGGCTCCAGAGTTCATCGGACTCGATGCCGTCACCGTGGGGGTCCATCTTCCGGGCCATACCTTCATAGGTTCCTCCCATAAGTTTCAGCATCTGCTCCTCGGTAAAGGGCTTGCCCGTCTCCTGGTCGTAGAGCCGGAGATAGATCCCCTTCCCGGAACCCGGCGAATGGCAGGCGGCGCAGGCGATCGCGCTCAGGTGCAGCGCTGCGTTCGGCAGCCATTTGGCATGGGCTTCTTCCGCGTCCTTATGACATCCAAGGCATGCGCCTTTGATCTTTTCGGTCATCGCCGTGACCTTTACCTCATGGGCGAAGTGGCACGAATAGCAGAGAGGCGCGTTATGCGTCCCTTTTGCCTTGGCCATGCCGTGAACACTCTTGGAGTATATCTTGAAGATGTCTTCATGGCACTTCCTGCAGGGGACGCCGCTGAGGGTTTCGTACGTCTCCTTCGGCCCCACCGAATGGAAGCCGTGGCAGTCGGTGCATACCGGGGCCTTGAGATTGCCCTCACTGATCATCTTGAAATGGATACTTTCATGGACGGCCTTATACTTGTCCGCATGGCATTTCTTGCAGGCCTCGGACACTGCGATAGAGTGTGTTCTGCTGCTTGCGAACTGCTTGACCGGATGAGACGTCCTCGTGTATTCGGAATGGCAGTCTGAGCAGTCGTGCTTGTTGTGCACGGACGCGCTCAGACGTGAAGGATCGATATGCAGAGACAGCGTCTCCCCGTTCTTGTGTTTCTTGCTGATGTTTTGGCTGTGACAGGTTAAACAATACTGATTGTTACTGCTTAAGGCGGGCTTCCATTCTGCGATGCGTTTCACCTCGTGGGCTCCGTGGCACCCCGTGCATGGTGGACCGTTTGTTTTGTTAGCCATAAAGGCATGGTTCGGCTTTGCCTTAAGCTGAGCGTCTGAGTGGCATTTTCTGCATGCAGAAGCCATTGCTGCCGTGAAAGCGGCCCTGTCTTCATACATGGCTGAGTTGCCGGGATGAGTGTCGGGCGATATCTTGCCGTGACAATCGGTGCAGCTGAGGAACCGGTGGACCGAGCCTTTGAAATCCTTCTCGTTCACAAAGACAGACATCTTTTCTTTGTTCCTGAAGGTCTTTGTGAATTCCTGAGAAGAATGGCAGCCCATACACATGCCGGAATTTTGCGTAATGTCGGTCTTTTTTGCCGATGCTAGTTCCGGCAGCGCAACGAGAAGTGTCATCAGGGCGATGAGCGGCAGCAGGCAGACGTAAAACATGCCGAGTATTG
Source organism: Nitrospirota bacterium (assembly GCA_021814065.1). Lineage (GTDB taxonomy): Bacteria > Nitrospirota > Thermodesulfovibrionia > Thermodesulfovibrionales > UBA6898 > Sulfobium. The sequence goes on from JAKAIZ010000032.1 coordinate 5,837, forward strand.
GGCCGAAGATGACGAGTCCGACTGTGCTTTTTCCTGAAATTTTCTCAGCACTTTCTTCAGACATTTTTCTACCTCCTTTTCTTTAGATTTTTGAGTCAGCCAGCAAAATACTACTACAACCCTCCTTTCATTGAAGAGTAAATAGGGCCGCAAAAAGACCCTGCAGTCTTGCGAAAAGGCTTTCCTTGACGGAACGTTCCTAAATTGTGAACATTCCGGCGGCCTGTCTCAGCTATAACGATATCAGGAGATGCCGTGTAATGCAATTGGTAGTAATTCCTATTTGCTATGGGGGAAAAGTCCTATCCGCTGCGGCTTGATGATTTTTTTGTGGCTGCAGCTGAAATGAAACTGGAATTTGTATCGTATAGTTCGGGTATAATAGGCGGACAAAAAAGTAAAAAAGGAGGAACCCATGCTCAGACAAGTCGCCATGGCAGCACTGATAACCCTTTGTATGACCATCCTGGCCGGATGCAATACGGTCAAAGGGGTCGGCAAGGACATCGAATCAGGCGGCAAGGCAATAGAACGGTCTTCCGGGAAATAACCAATTACCAGGACAGTCGGTAATAAAACCCCATTATCCAATTGCGGTCATGCTCGGACTTGATCCGGGCCTGCCTGCCGGCGGGCATCCAGACCTTTCCAGGTTAAAAAACGGGGAAGCATGCGCTCCGGGGGTCGCCCCCGTGCGGAGTCACTCTATCCTTCCTTCTTTCCTGAGCTTGTCGAGCAGGGCCTTAATCGCCGGCATCGCCTCGACCGTCGCCTTTTCCCCTTCGAGAACGGCCTCGTTTCTTTTATCGAAATCGGCGGAACCGATATATCCGACTTTCGGCTTTATCACAATGTCGGCCCGCGTAAGCTGAGTAGCCGAGAGTTTTGCATACATGATGTTGATCGCCTGCAGTATCGTGTCGATTGTGCCTTCGGGCTGTTTGGTGTCGAGGTCCGCTGAGACATCGACTGCGATCACGATATCAGCGCCGTATCTCCGTGCAGCGTCTACCGCCACCGGGCTTACGACCCCGCCGTCGATGTACATCTTGTCGCCGATCTTTTCGGGTCTGAACACGCCGGGGATCGAGCAGCTCGCCCGGACAGCAGCGCCGGTATTGCCCTTGCCGAACACCATCTCTTGTCCTGCGGGGACACTGGTGGCGACCGCATAGAAGGGCGTTCTCAATTTTTCAATAGGAGTGTTTCTCACCATGCTGTTAACGTACTCCTCGAGTTTTTCTCCTTTGATGAACCCATTGTCAGGGATCGTCACGTCGGCGATGTCGCCTTTCTCTATCGAAATAGCAATCTTCTGGATCTGGAAGGCGTTATAGCCGTAGGCATACAGGCTACCGACAAAACTGCCTGCGCTTGTGCCGACGATCATATTGATAGGGACTTTGTTCATCTCGAGGACCTTGAGGACGCCGATGTGCGCGAAACCCCTTGAAGCGCCTGCGCCGAGGACCACCGCGATCCTGGCCGGCCTGGAAGGAGGTTGCACCGGCTGATGCGCGCATGAGCCCGCAAGCATTACTGTGGCTGCTGCGAACAGAAAAAGGGCGCTGCGCAGCAATTTATCAGTCGGCCCATGGGCTCCCGGTGAATGAGATCTGATGTTTCTTATGAACACAATGACATATTATAAGCATTATGCCGGCAGTCAATCCATATCTTAGATTTGGAGGGAATGGATTAGGTTTCGAAAAGGGCTCCCCCCGGCCATGCCGCCTCTTGACCCCATGGGGACAGGGTCGAATTGTGGATAACACCGACCACTTCTCACCGGCCTGCTTTTCAATGGCAGCTAGATTGCCGATCCAAACACTCATTCCCGAGGCGGTGCATGCTTTTGCTTAGTCCATCCAGAACACTGCATCTGCGTAGAAGCGTGCTTGCATGTTCAATTCGCAATTCGCAGTCAGATTGCTACTAATATTCCACAAGTACTAATGCCAATGCGTAATTTTTCTTTTGCTCACCCGCCATTTCCCTGATTTTTTGATGAGACTAGCGACCATCTCGTCGGGACGAGTTGAGCCGGGTGTTCTAACATACGTTACTTCCAACCTTGAATCCGAACTTTTCACATCTTTTATTTCAATCAATCCTGCGTTCCCGGAATCTATCACCAAGTGTGCTGAACCGTGAAATAAATATAAGCTACTTTCTTGTGTGGAAGCTGCATAGGCCAAGCTAAAGAAATATAGTTCTTTCTTCACTTTTCTAATTTCGAACTGTGGAACCCACACCCGCCATTTTGAATGCGGGAAAAGTTTACGGAAAGTGCTATGCAGTTCTCCGTCGGACAAGTTATAGGAATCTGCCTCCTTCAAAAACAGTCCCGCCGCTTTCAGTACAAGGGGGTTCCTGTGCACTGTGTCCGGCAGATTCTCCGACTGCCTAACTTGAGAGAGGATGGCTGTTACTCCCGCAAAATGTCGATTAACTTCATCTGCTCGCGCCGCCGACAAACATCCCGCCCAGAAGATTGTGACGATGATACCCAAGAAATAACGTCTTAGTATTTCCATGTTTTCACCTACCGAACAAAACTCCAACAGAAGTTACCGTATACCGGACCCGTGTAATAATAAGGCTGTGCCATGGAATAGCACGTTGGCCCTTGATTACCAGTAACTGTCCTTGGGCAAATAAGCTGCTGTCTTCCCCAGCAGGCAGATCCAGCCGCAGTGCCGCTTGGGGTGTACATGGGAACAAAATTATAGCAACGATCCAGATTGTTCGTCGTATAACTTTTAAGATAACCAGCTCTAAATTCCATACAGCTGACTGTTGAATCAAAAGCGCCCCAATACGAAGTCGCCCATCCACAGTAGGCAGTGCATGGATCGCCGACCCAAACTCCGGGGGGGCAAAGCCCAACTGTGGGATCGGGAACCTCACCATAGAAAACATTGAAAGCAATTTGCTCTGCTGACGACGTATAGTTGCCGACATTCAGACCCGCATATACGCCAGTATTCATTACTTCAAAATATCTTATTATGAGCTCGTCATCGTTAGTCGCATAAGGAAACTGCCATGCATAATTGTAACAATAGTCTCTAATACCCTGTAAAGTCCGCCATCCTTCCTTATTGAAAACTCGAGCTCGAACATTCCAAAAAACTGCCCTCCCCATTCCGATGGTTCCGCCATTCCTCATAGCCTCCCCATCCACAATCCACACGGCGTAGTAGATTGCCTTGCAAACATAGTCATTGGACGCGCATAAGCCGCTTGTTGCCCTAGCCTCAGGCGGATAAGTAGCCGGCCCATAAGCTGCGGTGCGTGTTATTGCTAAAGCACCAGTATCTTCTTTAAATCTAATTACTTTTTCTCCCTGTACTTTGCTCTTCTTATTGAATCTTGCCGGCGGACGGAAGAACATGTTTCCAAAGGCGGCTACTTCAGGATGCTGCGAAACAATAGTCGCGAATTTCTTATACTCATCGTATTCACGCTCAGCCTCGTACCATATGCCCATGTTCTCAAAGGCAAGTCCTCGCAGGAAATGCGCGTAATAGGAAACGTACGACTGGGGCAATTCATCCAGAATCTCAAGTGCTTTTTCATTTTTCCCCTGATCTAGCAGAAATTCGGCATAACTTATGACCTGATCGATGTTATTGCCTTTGGCCGCAACAAGCGCGTTTTGAAAGGCTTGCTCTGCGCCTTCATCATGCATCTTGGACAACGCTTGAGCATACCATAGAAGACTCATTTCGTCGTCCGGAAATTCTTTAAACACCATGGAGAAGTAGCCTTCCAAAATATCCTTATTATTTAACTGTGACGCAAGCTGCGACATGACGACGCTATAATGCGCATACATTGTCCTTCCGTGCTCTATTCCCAACTCCTCCGCTCTTTGGAATTCCTCGGCAGCCTTGACTATGTATTCTCGTCTATTTGTGTACGCCCCCAGTTCGCGGTTGACATAGCCAAGCGCTTCATGAATGTGCCGGCTTTCGGAATGCAGATGCTCGCTTGTCGACAAAATATCCGCCGACTCCTCCAGCCACTCAGTGTCGCTTTTTGCGCCATGGTTTATCTCATCGTGGAAATTCCTTTTATTAATGCTTTTGCTCACTTTCTCAGTTTCACGAAGGTAGACTTTAAGCTCCTCGGCGCTCTCGTTGGAATCTGGAGGATCCTTCTCCAACAAAGTGCCTTCAATAACATCTCGCACTTCCATGGGGTAAGACTGCAGTAAGCTGACTTCCTCTCCATCGGGGACTCTTAGTTCATCGACACCCTGAATTGAAGCCAGAGTAACCCTTTCGAGCAGTTTACCCTGAACTATGTCACTCACTTCCATGGGGTAGGACTGCAATGAGCTCACTTCTCCCGCAGCACAAGCTATTGCCGACATGCAAGCCGTTGCAACCACCAAACAAATAATGACGACCATCTTAGATCCCCTGTCCATATCCCTCCTCCTTGATACTATAAGATTCCTAATGCTTCTAAAAGCATCTCGAATCGAATTAGGTAATTCTCCGCAACAATTTTCTTCCCAAAAGCCAATGCACTATGCTTTCGCATCCTGCGTCGAATTGTCTTCAATCTCTTCGAAAAAGTCCCCATAGGCACCGCGCGAAATGAAGATCGTCATGAAGCTCTACAGATAGGAAAGGAAGATCCCCAAAACCTGCGCTAAGCCAACCCTTGGGTTACTCAGCTACTCCATTCATAATTTTTTATCATATCTTCGCCAAGAAAACTACCAATTTTTTTTATGAATCTATTATAGTTATTTATTGTCTGGGTACAGCTCGGTTGCCTTCAAATCACGCTGTCTTCGATAGCCGACTTAATGAGTGAAGGGTCTCTTCAGGGTTCTGATCCAGCGCGATCTTGGCTATTTTGAGACAAGTAGAAAGAAGTGCAAGACCGGGAAGAGACATTCTCCCTCTGGGAGGTGCAAATTTGTTTGTTCTTGGAACTTGCAGCCAGATGTAGAAGTGTCGCTGAGGAGTAGAGGCGGAAATCAGTGACGTGGGACCCACTCTTTTATGTTAAGTAGGGGGAGGGGTACGCCACATCTGCTCGGCATTGGGAAGAATATCTGTTTACGGCAGAAACCTTAATACTGTGGCGACAACGCCTCAGGCTCACTTACAGGAAGTAAATCTTCGGGAGCGGTTCGGGACGAAAGACGCTCTCCGCACTCCCCGGTCGTAATTTCGGCGGCCTGTCCGGCGGCCGGAAGAGCTGCTTATGATGCGGTGAGGTCGCAGAAATAAAAGAATTCGTCCCTGAGGACCACTTCCCTTGCGGAGACCGGTATTTCATCACGGAATATCGGCCCGTCATAAGCAAGGGAATGAAATTCCCCGTTTTCACCACAGGGATCGACATTGGACGGAAGTTCGGATAGAAATGTCAGGTCGAACTCCCTGCCCGAGAACTCGCCTGAGAGACGACGGGAGTCGACGCCTGCCGATACAATTGTTTCCCCAGTTCTTCCTGGACGATCTCCCAGCCGTCTTCGGTATGGGGGATGAGGCACCGCGAGCAGTCCTTCATTCCGGTCGGAAGGACCGTGAAGTCACCTGGGCAGGAAAGCAGAAAGAGCGGGCAGTAACAAAACAGGCAGGAGTGCCAGTCCTTCAGGTCGTGACAGGGCAAAAATTCGCATTTGAGATTGATGAAACGTTTATAATGCACCTGTTTTGCAGGTCCTTTCTTTCCCGGTTTTCAACGTTTTCTCACTGCTCAGCGCACAATAAGATTTGACAGGCCCTCCCGGTCAAGCAGACTTACGCATGTGTCATGCTTTGCCGCCGGCACGAGAAACATAACTCCCTCTTTTATGCTTCCGAAGAGAATGCCCAGAACGCTTTCCTGCGGCACGGGCGTAATATCGAACGTGTAATCTATCCCCGCGCCGTCGAGGGCAATCTCTATCTCCTCCGCCTCGAAAGGAGTCGAGGCAAGGCAGAGTGCGGCAAGCTCCTGTCCCTCAAATTCCTCAGGGAGTTTTCGGGGCACGTCTCGCTTCCATCGTGCTAGCCTTAGACAAGAAAATCCCGCAGAGAATCATCAGCCTTCGCACCGGTCTGTCCTCAGAACCCGAAGAGCCCTTTCAGCTTCTTTAACGGGTTTCCGCTCTCATCCTTCTTTTTTTCAGGCTGCCGGGAAGGCTCTTCCTGTCCTTCTGAGGAGTCCCCACTCTGTTCCTCCTCTACACTATCGCGCTGTTTAACGCGGCGTGACGACCTTGTTTCTTCGCCCTGGCCGAGCGTGGTCATGCCCGTTGACTTAAGTCTGACCTTTACTGCCCACTCAGGCTGCCAGAACTTTTTCGGGTCTTTCGGCTTCGGAGGATAGACGACATTGAGTTCGTCGCCGTAAGCCGTGAACTGCAGCATGCCGCCTGCATCCTTGAATATCCCTTTAGGGATGCTGCATTCTGTCGTCCCGGGGTCCATGATCACCTTTTCCTTCAGGAACTTCCGGACATCGCCGGGCGAGAGAAATCCCATCAGCCCAAAACCGATATCCGGCAATTCGCTCGAAGACCAGAAGATCGTCTCTCCGGCCTTATCATTATGGGCCATTGCCGTTGCCAGATACCCTACGGCAGTGGGGATCTCGCGCCATGCGAACTTTATGCTGTCCTGTGCCCCCCCGGTTATCGAGGTAAACTCAACAGGCGCCATGAAATTGTGCATTTTGTCGATCGTGAACTTCATGTCCGGGATGTAGTTTCCGTGGACGTACTGGTCGCCCTGGAGTGAACTGTCCTTCGGCACCTCTATATGGCTCTCCCTGTTCGGCCAGTCCGCATATATCCATCCGGCCCGCTCGCGCGGCGGGTACTCCGGAGAAGGCGTATGAGCCGACAAAGAACCCATCGCCTTTCCGAACTGCTCAATGCTCATTTTTTCCGTATCAAGGACTCGGGGCTGGCCCTTCCTCACCTCATCCCCGCAACCCCAGTAGATGAGCATCCGCGCCTTCGGTTTTTCCACTTTCTGCCGGGGCTCTTCCTTCTCGGCATACTCGCGTTTTTCGACTTTGACCTTCTCGGGGATGATCAGAGGCAGGCTTTTTCCCATGTTCTGTCCCGGAGGGATGTCATGCAGGGCAGACGGGTCTTGCGGCAACTTCCGCGGCGAGTCGAGCTGAAGCAGGAGTGTACGGCTGGGGCCGAAGCCCTTTGCCCCTGCGATTTTGCCGAGGATGCCGCCGGACATCCCTTCCATGCCCGGAATGCTCATATTCTGGGTTGATACGTCCATCCAGTACTGTGGATAGGGCTTCTTTCCCTTTTCACCCTTCTCTGCGGAATGGGCTCCTCCTGGCAAAGCAAGCACAGCCAAAGAGAACAAGAGGGAAGCGGTCACAACAATCATCCCCGGAAATCTTTTTCTCATCTGTCTTTCCTCCGTTACGAATTTTTCTCAACGGCAGATTCTGAAGTCTTCTCATGGTCGCCGGTGTACCGGGTGACCCTGAACCGGAAATGGGCCGAACTCTTATGGTCGTACAAGTAGATGGTGTCGCCCCTTACGTTGCCGATGAAATACGCCGAACTCCCGCAAACATGCAGGATAAAGGTCTTGAGGTTGATGAAGATCTCGACGGAATAGCCGGAACTCGATGCAAACCGGTAACTGCATTCATCCGCATAACCCGGGATGTAGTCCCGGTGCTGCTCATCAAATTCCCTGAGGAACCCTTCCCTGCTGAGTTCGGTCATATCGACCTCGTTCGAACCTGCGACATCATAGAGGGCGGCTGCCCTCTTGCCCGATATCAAACGGCAGACGATATAGGCGATGCCGGCGTGCGTATACTTGTTCATTATTTCATCTCCTGCGTATTCCATGTCCCCCCTTTATGTATATCGAAATCCGAATCTACAACGGACGGGTGCATCCTTTCAGCGAAGCGCAGCGGATCGCGCTGTCGTATTTAGCAGTCAATGGCCTTTCCAATGATCCGGTAGTTGAAATGGGCGGATGCCTTCTGGTCGTAAAGATAGACCGAGTCGCCGCGGACCGTCCCGATGAAGTGGGACGAACTGGCGCCGATATACCCGATAAAGGAATTTCCCTTGATCGCGAGGTTTACGGAATCCCCTGTCTTGAATGAATACTGGAACCTGCTGATATTGGGCGAACCGGACATGTAGCTCCAGCCCACATAGTTGAATTCCTTCAGCTGCTCGGCATCCGGAAGACTGTCTATCTCGATCTCCCTCGACTCGGTGTAATCGTAAAGCGAAAGTATCTTTTTACCGGCAATCAGACGGCCTACGATGTAGGCGATACATGCATGGGTATATGATTTCATACGGTTGCTCCCTTATCCGCATTTCGTAAATCCGCAGCTGTGACAGACCGCGCATCCTCCTTCGTGCTCGACCGCCCCCCCGCATTCAGGACACTGGCCTATGTGCATGACCTCGGAATGACCATTGCCGCCGTTGCCGTTGCCCTTTTCGCCCCTCTGGAGGTACTTCTCAAGGGCCTTGCCGATTGCATCGGAGCAGGAGGTGATCTTTCCGCCGTTCGTCCAGGTCTGCTCATGACAGGTGATTCCCTTTAGCTGGCTGATGATAGCCTCCGGCTCGATGTTCGAGCGGAGCGCAAGACTGACCAGCCTGCCGATCGCCTCTGCCTGGCTTGCTGCGCAGCCTCCTGCCTTGCCCATATGGGTAAAGAGTTCGAAGACCTGGCCGTTTTCGTCCTCGTTGACGGTAACATAAATATTGCCGCAGCCCGTCTTCATTCCCCTCGTCTCGCCCTTTATCGTCTCGGGTCTCTTCCTCGGCACGATCTTTCCCTGGACCGGCTCCGCCTCTTTCTTTGTCTTCCCTGTAGAGAGCACCTGCTCGTCCCTCGACCCGTCGCGGTAGACCGTGACGCCCTTGCAGCCGAGCGTATACGCGAACATATACACGTCCTCCACGTCCTTCGGGGAGGCATCGTGAGGGAAGTTGACCGTCTTTGAGACTGCGTTGTCGACGTGCTTTTGGAACGCGGCCTGCATTGCGATATGTTCCATAGGCGTGATGTCATGGGCGGTCACAAATACGGCCCTTACATCCTCCGGTATCTCGGCGAAATCGTGAAGCGAACCCTTGTCCGCGATCTTCTCCATGAGTTCCCTCGACCAGAAGCCACGCTCTTTTGCGACCTTTTCGAAATAGGGGTTCACTTCGAGGAGTTTTGTCCCTTCCATGACATTTCGCACAAAGGAGATGGCGAAGAGCGGCTCTATCCCCGAGGAGCATGCGGCGAGTATCGAGAGGGTACCGGTCGGGGCGATCGTCGTCGCAGTTGCGTTTCTCAGCCGTATTTTTCCGTCGTAGATGCTGCCTGCGTAATTCGGAAATACGCCCCTTTCCTCCGCGAGGGCGGCGGAGACGTTACGGGCCTCGCGCTGAATAAACCCCATCACCTCTTCGGCGAGCCTGATCGCGGCATCCGAATGATAGGGGGTGCCGAGTTGGATGAGCATGTCCGCCCAGCCCATCACGCCAAGGCCTATCTTCCTGTTTGACTTGGTGACCTCGTCGATCTTCTCTATAGGATATTTGTTTACGTCAATGACATTGTCGAGAAAATGGACCGCCTGCCACACGACCTTCTTGAGTTTCTGATAGTCCACCGCGCCTTCTTTGACCATATGGGCCAGGTTTATCGAACCGAGGTTACAGGATTCATAGGGCAGAAGCGGCTGTTCGCCGCAGGGATTTGTAGACTCTATCCGCCCGACCTTCGGCGTTGGGTTCGATTTATTGATCCTGTCGATGAATACGATGCCGGGTTCGCCGTTCTTCCAGGCGTGGTTGACGATCATATCGAAGACCTCTTTTGCCCTTAGTTTGCGGACTACCTTCTTTGTCCTTGGGTTTACCAGGTCGTATTCGCCGTCCTCCTTGACCGCCTTCATGAATTCATCGGTGACCGCAACCGAAATATTGAAATTATTGAAACGGGAGTTGTTGTCTTTTGCGTTGATAAAGCCGAGGATGTCCGGATGGTCGACACGGAGTATGCCCATATTTGCCCCGCGGCGCGTGCCGCCCTGCTTCACTGCCTCGGTTGCGGTGTCAAAGACGGTCATGAAGGAGATCGGCCCCGATGATATGCCCTTTGTCGAGCCCACGATGTCACCGCCCGGCCTCAAGTTTGAGAAACTGAAGCCGGTCCCGCCGCCTGATTTGTGGATGATTGCCGTGTTTTTTACCGCGTCGAAAATGGACTCCATCGAATCCTCCACCGGCAGCACGAAGCAGGCGGAGAGTTGGCCGAGTCTTCTCCCGGCGTTCATGAGGGTGGGGCTGTTGGGGAGAAAATCGAGCGACGAGATCAGAGAAAAAAACTCTTTCTCAACGAGCGCAACATCCGCCTCGGACCTCCCGTATTTCAGGTCGGCAGAGGCTACTGTCCTGGCAACACGAATGAAGAGGTCTCCGGGGGTTTCCACCACCTTCCCTTCTTCGTTTTTCTTCAGATACCTCTTTTCGAGGACCTTCAAGGAGTTCGGCGTGAGGCTGATTTTTTCGGACAGAGTTTCCATGATTTCCCCCCTGTTTTCGTAATATATTTATTTAATAGATTCGGATGGTTTTACAACAATTTGTGTATTCTTATGAATTAAACCACAAGATATAGTGCATGTCAAGACAAAAATAAAGAGAAAATCAAGCGATTGATTTATAATAGTTTTTCCCGTGAATTTCCTGTTTGTAAATTGTCAGTTCCCTAATTGAAGACTTCCCTGTATTATAATACATTGCCGGAGAGGGCCGCCAATGATGAAGATTACCGCTATCGTGATAAGTGTCATATTGGTTTTTTCCCTGACAACCTATTTTTTTGCCCGTGAGGTGATGGTCACAAGGCCCGGGATCTGCAAGTACTGTCATTTCATCGCCCCTTTTTACAATAAATGGGAACGGTCGACACACAAGATGGTACCCTGCCTGAAATGTCACGAATACGGGCCGTTGAACGCCCTGTCAGGGCAACTCCGGTTTATTGCCGGCACATATAACCCGAGGCCGCTTACCAATGTGCCCGATTCAAAGTGTCTACAGGCCGGCTGCCATCAGATGAGACTGATAGAATCCAAGGTGATATTCACCCGATGGAACATCGTCTTTGACCATAAGCCGCATTTCACGCAGCACAGGAGGGGGATAAGCCTCCACTGCCGGAGCTGTCATTCCGATATCGTGCAGGGGGAACATATGAAGGTCTCGATAAACGTCTGCTTCCTCTGCCATCTCAATCTGCAGGACACTACCGAACACAGGAAGCGCTGTACTGTCTGTCACAAGGGGACGAAGGTGAACGTCGTTTACAAAGGGATCTCGTTCAAACACGTCCAACCGCTTGAAAAGGGCTATTTATGCATAAGTTGTCATACGTCAGTCAGGATAGGGGACGGACGTGTTTCAAAGGAAAAGTGCTTCTTCTGCCATATCGACAGGACCGAACGCTTCAAGGACTGGGACTTTATCCATCAGCAACATGTGACCAGAAAACAGATCGCCTGCTTCTTCTGCCATGAGTTTGTCGAACACGGCAATATAAAGCTCGAAAACGTCGAAAAGGTGATCATGGACAAAGCCCCTGAGAAAAAGGGCAAGGGGCCCGGCATGATATCACCGGGCAACTGCATGCACGACAGCAGGAAGGCAGCCGCAGGGGTATCCTGATACAGTGCTGCCCCGCCCTGGAGTCTCAGTCAAAGAGACCGGTGAGGGCGTTCGTCCTTTCCTCGATGTTCCTGGTTATGTTTTCCTGGTCTTCCCTGAATTTGTGCAACTCGTCCGCGATGTTCAGGGAGGCGAGGATCGCCGCTTTCAGGGGCGATATCCCCGGGGAGGAATGGTAGACCTCCTTCATCTTTTCATCTACGAAAGAGGCCAGCTTCCTTATATACTCTTCAGAGGCTTCTCCTTTGATCGTATACTTCTGGCCTAATATCGTGACCTCGATGCTTCCCATTGTTCCCTCATATTTCGATCGTGTCGAGTTCGTTTAAGAGTTCTTCCAGCTGGCTGCCGATAGAGCTTTTTTCAGACTTCAGCGTCTCTATCTCCTGATTTCTTTCGTCCAGGAGCGATTCGAGGTCCCTGATCTTTCTTTCAAGCAGCGCCTTATCTTCCTTTAGTGCCTTGACCCGTTCTACTGCAGCCGTGATCTTTTGTTCGAGATTTTTTAATCTGTCCAAGTGCAGGACCTCCCTATGTATGGTAAAAGAATCGTTTCCCGCCTCTGTGCCGGCTTGATGGCCGGGGCCCTGGCCGTCAAAAAGGGTTTTTTCCGATTCCATTTTCCTAACATACCAGATGTAAACCTTCCCTGTCTACAGGCGCGAGGCAGGCCGCGGGCGTCAACGCTCTTTTTCACCCGATTCGCCGTTTCCCATCATTTCCTCGGCGGACCTGGAGAGCCATATTTTTACGATGACCTTGTCGCCCTTGAGCAGGTAATCAGTATGCAACACATCTTCAATGCCGAAGACAAACGGCATGTAAAGGGGCCTCATCTCGAACCCGAGCGTTTCACCTTTCGCATCCACGAGCCTGCTAAGCTGGGCACTCCGGAAGGCAGTGCTGCAGTCGACAAACCTTTCCGCCTCCTGGAGCGCTTCCTTTGCAGGGACCCCTTTCTTGACGCGGTATTCGAAATCGGGAGCATAGGGTTCGAAGACGTACGGGTCACCCTCTTTGTCGAGGATGGCGAATGTTTTAAGGTCGTTGTTGTGCGTGCAGCCGAAAAGGATGAGACGGAAGTTTCCTGTCACATCGGATTCCTCCGCCGACTTCACGATCAGGCGGTTGCCCAGGGCGCAGGAACTTGCGGAGAATGAAAACACCGCGAGGAAAAGAACGAGCGTGCGCGCCGATATTTTCTTCATGACTCATGCTACCACGTTATTTTAGCTGCCGCTACCCATAAGTTCTCTGAAGTCCCGGAGTTCGGGAAATTCTTTAGACTTCCCCCTTTGCCCCTTCGAACTCGCGTATGACTTATATAGGATATGCCTGATCCCGAACCTCTTTGCGGTCCTGAGTACCGCCTTGGTGTCGTCGATAAAGAGGGATCTTTCCTTCTCGAAGCCGAGCTTTTTTTCGGCCTTTTCCCAGAACTCGATCATCTCCTTCGGAAAACCGATTTCGAACGACGTCAGGGTCGCGTCGAAGTATTTCCCGATCTCGGTCTTCTTCAGCTTGATATCAAGTACCTTGTAATGGGCGTTTGTGACGAGAAAGACCTTCTTCCTGTGGTGTTTCAGCATCCCGAGAAAATCCTCCACATGCGGATGGACTTCTATGAGGTGCCGTATCTGCTCCTTGAGGGCGGGTATGTCGATCTCGGCCTCCCGGGACCAGAAGTCTATGTCCGTCCAGTTAAGCGTCCCTTCGTGGGCATGGTACTTTGCAAGCAGTTCCTCCTTCGCCCTGCCGAAGGAGATCTTCTTCTTTTCGGCGTATTTCTCCGGAAGGAGGTGCTCCCAGAAGTAGTCGTCGAAATACTTGTCAAGCAGTGTCCCGTCCATATCGAGAAGGACGTACTTGATTTCCTCCAGAGGGATTGTTAGATTCGGCATGACGCGGATGAAAAAGAGCAGTCCAGGATGTTGCATACCAACACGGCTGAGATGCTGAAAAAAGCCATAAAAGTGGCAGGATAGGATTCTAGAACGGAGAGCACACCCTTATATCTTGCCTTTTGTCGAAGGCACGCCCTTTACTCGGGGGTCGATCTCGGCAGCCTGTCGCAGCGCCCTGCCGAGGGCCTTGAATACGGCCTCGATGATGTGATGGGTATTTCTGCCGTAGGATACGCCGACATGGAGCGTGACGCCCGCGTGGCTCACAAAGGCCTGCAGAAAGTCTTCGATGAGGTCCGGGTCGAAGTCCTTGAGTTTCGACTTTTTCGGAAACTCGACTCTGTAGACAAGGTAGGGTCTTCCGCTGATATCGAGGCTCACCGAGGCGAGGCATTCGTCCATCGGCACCGAGGCCTGGCCGTACCGGCGTATCCCCTTCATGTCCCCGAGCGCCTGCTTTAAGGCCTTGCCGAGGACTATCCCGGTGTCTTCGACGGTATGGTGGTCGTCGATTTCGATATCTCCCTTTGCCTTTATCTTCAGGTCGAAAAGGCCGTGCCTTGACATGAGCGACAGCATGTGATCAAGAAAGGGTATAGACGTATCGATCTTATAAGTCCCGCTTCCTTCAAGGTCCAGCTCGATCCTGATCTCGGTTTCCTTGGTCTTCCTGTCGACCCTCGATTTCCTCATGCGGCCTCCTCTCAGTCAGCGTGCGTCACGAATGATTCCGGCCAGCGCCTTCAAAAAGGCGGTGTTCTCCTCCGGAGTCCCGACGGTCACCCGCAGGCAACCCTTGACGACATCATTTATGTTCCTTACGAGAATCCCGTCTTTCAGAAGCGCGCCGTATACCTTATCAGGGTTCTTCACCGCAAATAGGATAAAGTTGGCCTCAGAGGGGAAGGGTCTCACGCCATCGATCTTTTGCATGCCCTTAAAAAGGCGGTCCCTTTCAAACATGATTGTCTTTACGGCGTTGCGCAGCCTTTTTTTGTCCTTCAGTGCAGCAACTGCTATCGACTGGGAAAGCGAGTTCACATTGAAGGGAAGCCGCACTTTATTGACTTCAGCAACAATGTCGGTATCAGCGACCATAAAGCCGACCCGCAGCGCGGCAAGCCCGATCTTGCTCAGCGTCCTCATGATCACCAGGTTATTGTAGTCTTTCAGCAGGGGAAGGAACCCCTTTTCACTGGAAAAGGGCTGGTATGCCTCATCCACGACGACAATGCCGGCTGTCTTTTCGACGATCTTCAGGATCTTTCCGGAGGAGAAGCAGTTTCCGGTAGGGTTGTTGGGACTGCTCAGGAATATTAGCTTTGGTTTTTCTTTCCTGATTGCATTCAGCGCACTGTCCGCATCGAGGTCGAATTCTGCATCGAGAGGCACCTCCACCGTCCGTTCGCCGAGCGCACGTGCAATGATGCCATACATGGAAAATGTCGGCACCGGATAGAGGACCGGTCCCCCGAATGTGGCGATCAGGTAGTAGATCAGTTCGTCGGAGCCATTGCCCTGAAGGATGTTGCCCTCTTTCACGCCGAGGTGTCCGGCAAGAAGTCCCTTCAGTCTGGCGGCATCGGGATCGGGATATCTGTTTGTGCTGATATTTACTGCGGCCTTCAGCGCCGGCCTGAAGTCATAGGGGCTCTCGTTAGCATCGAGCTTTATCCGGCACGGGATTTCCTTTGCGTTGTAAGCCCTGAGGCGGGAAACCTCTTTCTTTACAAGGCGTTTAATATTCATCGCGAAGCATTATATCACAAAAAAGCGTCCCCACCCCAACTTAGCGGATGTTCGCGGGGCGCCGAAAATTGTTATACAATAAAAAAAGAGGCAAATTCAATCTCATCGAAACGGAGGAAAGAGGATGAAAATACCGGTAGTAGACTATGAGGCGTGTGAAGGATGCGGGACCTGCGAGGCGATCTGCCCCGATGTGTTCAAGGTGAAGGAGGACGGGAAGGCGCACGTTATTGATCCCAAAGCGTGCGAGAAGTGCAACTGTCAGGAGGCGGCTGATTCCTGTCCCGTCGAATGCATCAAGATGGAAGAACAGTGATCAGTGCTGAAATGGGCCTGCTGCAGGTACGGTAGTGAATCTGCAGCAGGCCTTTCTGCTGCCCGGCTTTATGCCTTCTCTGCGGCCGGGTCCAGGATTAAGCGCAGCCAGAGGAGGTTGAAGACATCTCCGTATTCTTTCAGATAGTCTTTCATTTGGCCTTCCGTGTCGACGTTTTTTACGTACCGCTTGAACTGTTTGTCGACGCTATTGAGAACTGACTTTTTCTGCTCGGAGGAAAAGGGATATACGCATCCGCTTATCACGATGTTCCCGTCCAGAGGGAGGAGTCTCGTGGCGAAGATATCGCCTTTCTTCAGCCCGTTCGTGAGGTTCTTGTCCCGCAGCGAGAACTCCCCTCCCATCAGAAGGTCTTTGATCAGGACCCTTTTATCCTTCGAGACCGAGACCACCTCATAAAGGCTCAGCGGGGAACCCTTAATTTTATCGAGCACCGCCCGCTCTTCGCTTGTCAGCTCGTTGTGGTGCTTCAAATAAATGTCGATGAAGGTCTCCTTTGCCTCGTTCGCACGGTAGTCGAAGAGGAGCCAGTCTTCAAAGTTGTGGAAGCCCAGTTCGAGGGCGGTGCCGCTCATTATCTCGTCGGGATGCTGCTCGTCCCAGAAATATTCATAGGCTTTGTCTATAGCGTCCGCATTGTTTGCTCGGACATACTCGATGATCGACTGAAAAAGTCTTTTCTCAATATCTGCTTCTTTACCCATTAGGCCTTTCTCCTTATGAAATTATGTCCCGGCTGAGGAACTCATTCGCTTACCAATATCTCACCGGGCCGACGTCGATATGCACGAAGTCAGGGTATCTGCCCACCCCTCCCGAATCAAAGGACTTTGCGATCCCGGCGATTTTCTTAGTGCCGATGCCCGCAAACGCGAAGTCGATGGCGAGTCCGCGCAGGTGATAGCTGTTCCTGGCGACATGCCTCCCGAGTTCCCGAAGATATTCGTTATATTGGGGCGAGCGATAGCCCGAAATGATCTTGATCGGTTCGTCTCTGGCGATAATATCCTTGATTTCGGTGAGCAGGTCGAGCACTCCGACGTCTATCACCTTGACCTCGTTCGAATAATGACACCGCAAAAGGTAGTTTATCCTCTCGAGCGCCTCGTAGTCATATCGTCCGTCCCTGAAATAACATACGTCGAGATTTTCGTCAGTATGGATATTGTACAGGTTGAGCGACCGCTCGGTCCTTTGCGAAGCACGCGCGGTTCTGGCACCGAACGGCAGCGCCGCCGAAGCGGCAAGGGCGGTTTTGAGAAAGCGTCTTCTCGAAATCATGGTTTGTCCTCCCTTGGCTTACCCCGCATCTTTCCCGCGGGTTTTTCAGGACTTTATATTAACCTCCCGGGAAGACTTATCTCAACCTCACCGCAGTGCCAGTCCTCACACGCCCTCTCCGCTCCTGCCGGAAAGAACCATATTGACATCAGCTGCTCCAATCTATTACAAACAATACTATATGTTGCAAGTGTATGCGATTGCGTCTGCGAATAGAAAGATGAAACCAGTGATGGAGAGGAAAAGATGCTGATCATTACCGGAACAGGCCGCTGCGGCACAGCCACGCTGGCCAGGATCATAGGGGGACATCACGAATTCAGGGTCAGGTATATCCTCGACAAATATTTCCTCGGGGCCGATCCTTCTTCCAACCCGTTCGACACGATCGAAAAAAGGCTGGCGGTGATGCTCGATCTTCATCAGGGGATTGACCGGAGGACCTTTGTGGATTCCTCGAACCTCTATATACATTTCATCGACGCGATATACATACTGGATCCCTCCGTAAAATTTGTCCTTTCCGTGAGAAACGGACGGGATTTCGTAAGGTCTGCGTTGAGCCGCAGATGGCAC
>JAKAIZ010000033.1 GCA_021814065.1 Nitrospirota bacterium
TAGGGCATCTGGTGAACTCACTCCCCTCCGTGATCTGCGCCCAAGTCAAATCAATACCATTTGGAATAGATTTTTATGTGAGGCAACGTATATCATTTCGTATCGATTCTTATGTGAGGCAACGGGGCAAAAACACTCGGGCATTTGCCGTCCCGAACTTTGGGACACAGGCACATTTATTGCTACATAAACCAGCAGAGAAAAGACAAGCCCGGCAATTATTAACTCGGAGTCGAGAGGAGGCACCCCATGTGCGGCATAGTCGGATACATAGGCCACCAAAATGCGCTGCCGATTTTGATCGGCGGCCTCAAAAAGCTTGAATACCGCGGGTACGACTCATCGGGCATCGCTTATAAGAACGGCAAGGGCATAGAAATATACAAGACCAAAGGGAGAATAAGGGAGCTGGAGCAGATCGTCCCCTTTCCCTATGAACATGCCTATGTGGGGATAGGACACACGCGGTGGGCCACCCATGGGGCGCCCTCTACCGCAAACGCCCACCCCCATCACGTCGGCGGGGTAGCGGTGGTGCATAACGGGATAATTGAGAACTATCGCGAGATTAAATCCAGACTCATTTCAGAAGGGCAGACTTTCAATTCGGAGACCGACACCGAGGTGGTCCCGCAGCTGATTTCATGGAACATGAAGAGAGGGCTGCCGCTTTATGAGTCGATCGTAGAGTCGATTTCCGCGCTGAAGGGGTCCTTCGCGCTTGGCATCATGAGCGAAAGCGACCCTGCGACTCTTTACGCGGCGAAGAAGGGAAGCCCGCTCGTGATCGGATACGGCGAGGGGGAGTTTTTCTTCGCCTCCGATATACCGGCGATGCTCAGCCACACAAAGAGGTTCCTTTTCCTCGAAGACGGCCAGATTTGCACGATCACAGCTGCAAAGGTCGATATTCAATCCTTCGGACAGAGCGAACCTGCTGCAAAAGTGCAGTCCATAGTGGAAGTAGACTGGACCCCCGCCATGGCGGAAAAAGACGGCTATCCCCATTTCATGCTCAAGGAAATCCATGAACAGCGGCGAGCGGTAGAAGATACGCTTAAGGAGTGGAACGACTGCTCTGAAAAATTGTTTGAAGATCTGAATATTACCTTGAAGAACACGTTCGGTCTCCGGCGGATCCACATTGCGGCCTGCGGCACGTCCTACCACGCCGCGCTTGTCGGAAGATATGTCATCGAGGAGCTAGCCCGCATTCCCGTATCGGTCGAGATCGCTTCCGAATACCGGTATATGAAGCCGATTATAGAACATGACACCCTTTTTATTTCCATCACCCAGTCCGGCGAAACAGCCGATACACTCGCCGCACAGCGGGAGGCCAAACGCAAAGGGGCCAGGACCCTCACCATCTGCAACGTCGTCGGCAGCACCGCTTCGAGGGAAGCGGACCTTGTGCTCTATACGAGGGCCGGACCGGAGATAGGCGTGGCCTCAACCAAGACATTTACCTCCCAGATGGCCGCCCTTTGCCTTCTTGCGAGCGGACTTGCTTTGAAAAGGGGACGACTGATGAATGGGGAGCTGAAGGTATTGATGTCCCAGCTTCTGAAGATTCCTGAACTCATAGAAAAGATCATGAAAAAGAGCGGCGAAATTGAGGCCCTTGCCGCAACGCTCACCAAGGCACGGGATTTCCTCTATCTCGGCAGGGGGGTCAATTACCCCATCGCCCTCGAAGGCGCTCTGAAGCTCAAGGAGATATCGTATATCCACGCAGAGGGGTATCCCGGCGGTGAAATGAAACACGGCTCCATCGCGCTGATCGATGAAGCAATGCCCGTAGTGGCGTTGGCCCCGATGAACAGTCATTTCGACAAGATCCTTTCGAACATCGAGGAGGTCAGGGCCAGAGGCGCCCGGGTGATCGTGGTCACCGACGAACCGGAAGCGGTCTCACACAAGGCAGACGATGTTGTCGTGGTCCCATCGGCCCATCCCCTGTTCTCTGCGTTCGTAACGGTCGTGCCTCTTCAGCTTCTCGCCTATCATATCGCCGTACTTAAAGGGTGCGATGTCGACCGGCCGAGGAACCTGGCAAAGAGCGTCACGGTGGAATGATCGGGTATGGCAGGAGCGCCATGAAACATGCAGGCCCTGTAATTAGGAGGTTGCCCGATGCGCGGAATAGTAGGATATGTCGGCCGTAGAAATGCGCTGCCGGTTTTGATAGACGAGCTGAAAAGGCTCGAATACAGGTGCTGTGCGGGCACTGTCATAGTCTATCAAAATGGCAAGGGGATAGAGAGCTGCAAGACCTGGGGAGGCGCGGCAAAACTTCGGGTGGCCCTTCCCTCACCCCTCCCGGATGCCAGAGTGGGGATAGGGTACGCCGACTGGACAGCCGACGATACGCCCGCCCCGCACAACGTGGACATGCGTCACGAGACGGGGATGCACATCATCTGCGCGGGGACCGTCGATGCCCCGGAAAAACTGAGAACACAGCTTATCGCAAAGGGGACTGCGTGTCAGTCTCTTACGGACGTGGAACTCATATCGGCATCAATCGCCGGGTTGCTGGGGAGAGGCCTTACAGTAGGTGATGCAATCGGGGAGACAGTCGCGATGCTGCCGGGGCGATACGCACTGGCATTTCTCCTCGAAAACTCCCCGGAGACCATCTACCTTATAAAGAATGGAAGCCCCCTTGTGGCCGCCCTTGGGGATAATGAGGTCTTTTTCAGTTCGGACATGCTGTCCATTTTTCCCTATACGAGAAAGTTCATCTTCCCGGAGGACGGACAGATATGCAGGCTCCGACGGGACGGGCTTGAGATGATGCACCCTCATACCTCCAGGGAAATCTCCCTGAAAGAGCGTGTGGCGGAGGTCGGGGAGAATATCCCGTCCGCCGAAAAGACAGGGGATGCGGACATGCTTCTAAAGGAGATTCATGAACAGCCCAAAGCGGTGATGGATACCATAGGAGATTGGGTAGATGACCCTGAGGGGCTCATGGATACACTCGGCCTGAATCGGGACATCCGCAGCGTCAGAAGACTTCATATCGTAGGTTGCGGTTCGTCTTATCATGCGGGACTCGTGGGACGGTATATTATAGAGAAGTTCGTCCACATCCCCGTGAACGTCGATATATCTTCGGAGTACGTCTACATGAAGCCGAACATCACCAAGGGCACATACTTTGTGGCGCTCAGTCAGTCCGGTGAAACTCACGACACTGTCGAGGCGCAGCGCGATGCCCGCAAAAAGGGAGCGTTCGTTCTCGCCCTCTGCAATGTCACCGGCAGCTCATCCACGCGGGAAGCGGATTCCGTCCTGTATACTCGGGCGGGTCCTGAAAGAGGGGGCGCATCGACAAAGGCTTTCGCGGCACAACTCGCGGCCTTCTGCCTGCTGGGCATCGCCCTCGGAAAAAGAAAAGGCACGCTGCAAGACCTGGAAGTCGAGACTCTGAAATCTCTCCTCTTCAACTTGCCGGGGCTTATCGCACGGGTCCTCGGGAATGAAAAACATGTCAGGGACATCTCCAGGATGCTCGCACCTTCAAAGGGGTTCGTATATTTGGGGAGGGGCATCAATTATCCCGTTGCTAAGGAGGGGGCGTTGAAGATGATGGAACTGTCTTCCATCCATGCGGAAGGGTATCCGATAGGAGAGCTGAAATTCGGGCCCCAGGCACTCATCCGGGAAGGCGTCCCCGTGATATTCGTATCCCCCATCGAAAGCCTTGATGACGAGATACTGCACGAGATAGCGAGGGTCAAGGCGATGGGCGGCCGGGTAGTGATCGTGACCGACTCACCCGCATCAGTGAGCAAGATAGCAGACGAAATAGTGGTTGTCCCGTCTACTCATCCGGCGCTGCTTCCTTTTCTCACTGTCATCCCGCTCCAGCTTCTCGGATACCATGTGGCTGACTTAAAAAGGCGGGGAAACCGACAGACAACCCGGCGCGGCAAAGGCCGAAATGGAGGTTCACGAAGCCCGCGAATTTCCTCCTGTTCGCAGCTTTGGGAGATTTAAGGTGAGGACAACGAGACGATGCGGCCGGATGTAGTACGGCAGAAGCCCTGGACTTACAACAGCATGTCAAGCTGCTTTATTACGGCGCCTCATTCAGCAAAAGCCAATACAGCCCTAGCTGCTGGACTGCTTTTGCAAACTGGTCAAAGTCCACCGGCTTCCTGACGTAGCTATTTGCACCCAGGCGATAACTTTCGACCCGGTCGGCGTCTTCAATCGACGTGGTAAGAACTACGACAGGGAGCAATTTCGTCCTCTCGTCGGCGCGCATGCGCTGCAGCACCTCGATGCCGCCCACCCGCGGCATATTCAGGTCGAGCAGTATCACCTGCGGCGTTTTACTCGTGTCGCGGCCTGCGTATTCCCCGTCGCCGAAAAGATAGTCGAGGGCCTTTGTCCCGTCGTTTGCGACGACCACCTCATTCACTATATTGTTCTTCTTGAGCGCCCGTAATGTCAGCTTGACGTCATCGGGATTGTCTTCCACCAAAAGAATGACCTTGTTCTTCATCTGTCCTTACCCGAATCCTTTCTCATGCAGTCTCTCTGAATCAGCAAATTATATTAGAGTAAAATAAAACGTTGCCCCTTTTCCAACCTCGCCTTCGGCCCAGACTCGGCCGCCGTGACGATGTACGATGCGCTGAACAGTCGCCAATCCTATCCCTGTGCCGGAAAAGTCGACTGTGTTATGGAGCCGCTGAAACGGCCTGAACAGCTTTCCTGCAAAGGCCATATCGAAGCCGGCCCCGTTATCGCGTACAAAATACGCTTTTCCCCCGTCTATCTGACTTACTCCGAATTCCAGGCGGGCCTTAGCAACCTTCCCGGTAAATTTCCATGCGTTGCCGAGCAGGTTCTGCAGCAAGACATAGAGCAGCCTCTCGTCCCCCTCGTCTATGAGACCTTCGGCGATGACGATCTCAACCGCCCGCCCGGGTTGGGCCTTTCGGAGGTCCCCGGCGATATCGTGGGCCACTAAGCTCAGATCCACCGTCCCGCGGACAATCCCGCTGCGTGAAAGCCTGGACAGATTCAGAAGACCGTCTATGAGAAGGCCCATGCGCTGGCTTGCCGCCCGGATCCTTCGGAGGGCGTCCACACCGTTGTTATCCAGCTTGTCTCCGTAGTCTTCAAGGATTTCCTGGCTGAAGCCGTCGATGCTCCGAAGCGGGGACCTCAGATCATGTGAAACAGTGTAGCTGAACGCCTCCAGTTCCTTGTTTGCAGAGGACAGCTCCTCGACATTTCGTTTCAGCTTCTCGTTAAGGGTCGTAATGTATTCCTCCGCCTTTTTCCGCGCCTCTTCCCCCCGCTTGCGCTCTGTAATGTCACTTAACGTCACGGCAAAAAAGCCCTTGTGCGGGCTGAAGGCCGAGACGGAATACCATCTTTTGAGCGATTCTGAGTAGCTCTCGAATTGCGCAGGTTTTCCTGTCACGGCGACCTTCCCGTATTTCCCGATCCAGTCTGCCGGGTCTTTCTCTATGCCTGGGAGGGCCTCAGTAACCCTTTTCCCGATGATGTCTTTCCCTTTAAGGCCTGTAAGCCTCTCGAATGCATCATTGACCTCAAGGAAGAGGTAGTCGCATGGCTTTCCCCTGGCATCCAGCACCACCCTGTGATAGGCGAACCCTTCCGACATATTGCTGAAAAGGGATTGCAGCTTTTCCTCGCTCCGTTTTAGTGCGTCTTTGACTGTCCGCGCTTCTGAGCTCTCTATGACCTCCCATCTGTCCGCATTCCGAACGAGCGCAAACCTATGGTTCTTTACGACCTCCATGAGCCCTATTGCATCAAACTCGTTGCGCGGGTAGGTAAAGACTGCGATTGCGTTATATCTGCCAATAGCATCAACACCATAACAGGAATAGGCTTTGCCGCCCTCCTTCTCACGGAAGGCGTTGCACGCCATCCTGAGGCCGTCAAAGCCCGCGGAGACCGCCTTGTCGACCCTCGACACGACGGCCTTGCCGGACTTTCCGCCTTTTGCGAGCCAGCGGCTGTGAGGAATTATCTCGATCTGCCCGTTCTGAGCAAAGTTTTCTAAATGGGGCACAGCCTTTTCCAAAGCCTTCTTTACATCTTCAGCGCTGAGGGGTTCTGTGGTGACCCATACACAGAGCTCGTTGTTCTTCAGTCCCGCCTTGAAGTAGGGCACAAGTATATCAAGCAGGTCCTTCCTGGTCTGATAAAACTGGCAGAAATGACTGCCCCAGGGCAGATCGTCGATTAAAGAGATGCCTGATTTTCGCCTATCAAACTGCACAGCGTCCGCAACTCACCATGAGGCTGAAGTTATATGACGGTTTCCAGGCCTTCGCGAAAAGCCCGCCGGATAAAGACTTAAGAAGCATGGTGGTGACCGGAGGCAGGCATACTCACAATCTGCCATGAGCCGCGGTTCATGGCAAGCGCAAACTCATGGTTCTTTACTACGTCCATAATTTCGACCACCCCGCACTTCTTAAGCGAGTATGTGCAGAGCACCAGAAGCTTGGTGCCGCCGATGACGTTGTTGATCTCCGCCTCGTAGCAGGCGAAGTCGTCCCAGTCCTTCTTATTGTCGATCCAGTAGGGATTACCGCTTACCCTCATCCCCGCAAAGCCCCTTGACAACGCCTCGTCGTGCTTTTCCATCCACATGTTGAGCGTCCTCTTGAGGTCGAATTTCCCACCCTTGAGATACCAGTCCGTATAAGAAAATATCTCCATCTGCTTCTTCGCCTGGTATTGGGCGAAGCCCGGTACCCCCCTCTTCATGGCCCTAAAGGCATCCGCATCGTCGACGAAGTCAGACGTGACCCAGACGCATAGTTCGTTGCTCTCGAGCCCCGCCCTGAAGTAAGGGACAAGCACGTCAGTCAAATCCTTCTTTGTCCGGTAAAACTGACAGAAGTGGCTGCCCCAGGGCAGATCCCCGATCAGGGCTATTCCCGAATTCCTTCTCTCGGCCGAAGGTTTCATTTCACGCGCCTCCTGATTAACTGTATTTGATCCCAAGAGGGTAGCTCCTCCCTGGAACCGCCCCGGGGTAAATCAAAAACAATTTCATACAGCCTGCGAATTATTTTCCCTTTTTCTCAAATAAAGTTTCAAGTCTTAAATTCCAGGTCTCAAGTTCTGCCTTTAGCGGGAGAAAGGAAAGGAAAGGAAAGGAAAGGAAAGGAAAGGAAAGGAAAGGAAAGGAAAGGAAAGGCAGCATGGCGCCGCGTAACCCTTTGATCTACAAAAGATGGTGCGAGAGAGGGGAGTTGAACCCCTACGGATTTCTCCACTGGATCCTAAGTCCAGCGCGTCTGCCAGTTCCGCCACTCTCGCGTGATTGATATTAAGACATTGCCCGGCATTCGGTCAAACACGCTGTGCGTTAAGCATACAAGCAATCGAACAATCCACACAAACTGCATTATCAACAAACGAACAAAGGTAATGACGGAACCGATCCCCCCTCAGACAAAGGGGCCAGGGCAACCTCTTGTTCATGAATGCGCCGCAATAAGATCCTGCATAACCACTTGACTTTTCCTCTTCTCAGATTATATATTTGGAATAACTGATTCCAATTATCGACTATAAATGGAAACAATAAAGAGATTTCTCACATCAGAAAAGCAGAGCTTTTTTCTCCTCGGACCGAGAGGAACAGGCAAATCGACTTTCATCAAAAAGGCGTTCCGGGATGCATTGTATGTGGATCTTCTCCTGCCCGATGTCTTCAGGAGCTATAGCGCGCGCCCTGAGAGGCTAAGGGAGGCTGTGCATGCCCAGAAAGGGAAAAAGAGCATCATCGTTGATGAGATACAGAAAGCGCCGCAACTCCTTGAGGTTGTGCACAGCCTGATCGAGGAGAAAAAGGGCTACCAGTTCGTTATGACAGGCTCCAGCGCGAGAAAACTCCGGAGAGCAGGGGTGAACCTCCTTGCGGGCCGTGCTCTTATGAAACATATGCATCCTTTCATTGCCGCTGAACTTGGAAGCAGGTTTGATCTGACAAATGCCTTGAAGACCGGCCTGATACCGCTCGTTATGGACAGTGCGGATCCCCAGGCGGCCCTTCATGCCTATGTGGAACTGTATTTGAGAGAAGAGGTTCAGATGGAAGGGCTGACGAGAAACATAGGGAACTTTTCGCGTTTTCTCGAAGCCGTCAGCTTTTCGCATGCCTCAATGCTCAATATGAGCAATGTATCCCGGGAATGCGAAGTCGAAAGGAAGGTAGTGGAAGGGTATATCGGGATCCTTGAAGATTTGCTTCTGGCTTACAGAATACCGGTTTTTACGAAAAGGGCAAAAAGGGCGATCGCTTCCCATCCCAAGTTTTATCTGTTTGATGCGGGGATCTATATGACCTTGCGGCCGTCAGGCCCCCTTGACCGTCCGGAGGAAGCGCACAGGGCTGCGGTCGAAGGGCTCGTCGCGCAGCATCTGAGGGCCTGGATAGATTATCGCATGCCGGACTGCAGTTTGTACTACTGGAGGACAAGTGCCGGTTCTGAGGTCGATTTCATTATCTATGGGAAAAATACCTTCTGGGCGATAGAGGTGAAGAACTCCCCTACGATTCATCCATCGGACCTTCGGTCTCTGAAGTCGTTCGGACAGGATTATCCTGAGGCAAAAAAATACCTGCTTTATCGCGGCACAGAACGGCTGAAAAGGGACAATATACTGATTGAACCTTGCTCTGATTTTCTTTACGGACTGAAATAGAGTTTTCAAGCCCTCGGTCCAGGAGTGAATTTTCAAATTTCCAACATTACTGTTTTCCTGTGGGTAAATGCCGGGGCTTGCCCGCTCTTCCTCAGTGCCTGGGCGGAGGAAGACAACTCGCTGCATGATCTTTCCTGATGTCTTCAAGGAGATCGGCATACTCATTCGGAGACAGATGCCACGCACCAGGCCTGAACGGACTGTCGAGGTCGTCAATGACGAGATAAATGGTATACGCCAGCACGCCTATGCTCACAGTAAAGATGTAGTCCAGCAGGGGGTTCCTGACGCCGATAAAGAGAGAAAGAATAATCATGATAACGTCGGCGAAGACGAGGGTATTTTTTAATATTTTCGGGATGTGACTTCGGCTCTGAAAGATTCTTTTATTGCGGCTCCTGATAATATCATTGAACAGCGGCAGAAGCAGCGTCTTTCCCGATTCCGTCGATACCTCCATAATATCACTGCGAAGCAGAGCGACAATTTTATCCCCTTCCTCACTCCGTATTCCCTCTTTGATCGTCGGCCAATATTCAAGAATATGTGAAAGATATTGTTCCGTATGCGCCGCTATACTTCCGGCACAATCCGGTACATACCGGCATCGCAACAATAATTCTTCCAGTGCATTTACTTCGCCGTGGATCGCCTCGACCAGTTCGTTCCAGTGCTCCCATTCCTTCTGTATTGTGAACGCTGCAAGAATACTGAAAATAAGACCTATCGAAGAATAGAGCCATGGAAGCCCGCTTAATTCAGAAAGATCGACAAACAGGACCTTCCCTCTGTCGATAGTCCTGAATATCCAGAATATCGATGAGAAAGAGACGACAAAAAGAATAAGTTTGTTCCTAACGCTCATCCCGTTGGCCCTTTATTCGCTATATGAACTTCTCCATATCATATAAAAATAACGGGAGTCGCGGCAAACACGATGGCCGGGGCACGACTCTATTGTAAGCTCGCGATGGTCCCATGAACACCCGATACACCGCCACCATCATTAAACGAATCAGGCATTCCGGTTGAAACTGGGCTTTCTAAGTTAAGAATAAAGGTTTGACCTTGCCGTCTATTTCAATCGCCAGGCGGAAAAAGGGGTAAAATATAATTAGGGAGGCTGATACAGACTGTACTCCATTCGGGCGAGAGGAGAATGAAATCATGAAAACCAAGAGCCTGATTTTGGTTGTCACACTTATCGCAGTGGCGGCCATCCTCGTATCCGGAGGAACTGACATGGCTGCTGGCGACGGGCATGGCGGAGGCGGACACTGGAGCGGCGGATGGGGCTGGGGCTACTACGGTCTAGGCCTCGCCACGGGGGCGCTTCTGAGCTATCCCTATTACTACCCGCCATACTATCCGTATTATCCATATTACCCCTATGCATATGCTCCTGCATATAGTCCTTCGCCGAGGGTGATTGTCCGCGAGCGGGAACCGGCGTCCTCCGATGAAGGCGTGTATTACTACTGCAGAAAGTCAAACGCCTACTACCCCTATGTGCGGAGATGCGCTGGCGGCTGGGAGAAGGTGCCTGTCGTGCCGCCGCCGGCGTTACCGCAACCGACTGCGAAAATAATCGACAAGATGACGCTGAGGGTCAACTTCGATGTAGACCAGGCGATTATTCGGCCAAGCGACAAGGCAGTCCTTAATAAGATGGCCGATTTTGTAAAAAAATATCCTAATGCCAAAATCGAGATTGATGGGTACACAGACAACAGCGGAACAGAAGCTCATAACCGGAAGCTTTCCGAAAAGAGAGCCGAGGCTGTGAAAGAGTATCTTATAAAGGAAGCCAGGGTTGACCAGTCACACATTTCGACTGTTGGCCGTGGAGAATCTAATCCTGTTGCCGATAATAAGACAGATGAAGGCAGGTTTGAGAATAGAAGGGTCGAGATTCTGATTCTCCCGGAATAGATTATTTCCGTCCCGCACAAAACCGGAAGAATAAGAATAACAGGCTTCCGGTTGGTTCTCGGATCGCGGCGTGAATTCTAAAGGATAGATAACCCCACTCGGTAAGCATCATCTGATTCTTTACACCATTTGACCGTAGCAAAATGATAGTTGTCCTTCTTGTGCTTATCGACCCAATATAGCATCTGCTTCGGCTCGAGGGAGAATCCTGTCGATATCTCGATTTCGGACTCACCCAACCTTAGGACTTTACCTTCTGCCTCTTCTCTCTTAAATTCAGCCCCTTCCATGTACAAAACTGTGAAAGCTATACCATAACCGGTCGATAAATCATGCCACATAGTTTTCACCCTGAGGGTTCTGTTCTTCGTGAGAAGTCTTTTGTATGGCCATCGGATTTCAGTTATGGGTAAAAGTTTAAGTGGAAACGATTTTTAAAAAGTATATGACTAAATAAAAGGGACGTCAAGAACCCTTCTTTGCCGGTTTTCCAGACAGAACAAAGCTGATAGGCCGCTCCGCCGTCATAATCGCCAATTTATAGACGCATACTACCTATTTTAAATTGACACCCTTTAATAAAAAAGATGTGGTGGCCGTGATTAAGGAGATGTTGAAAGGGCGACTGAGAGACCTGATGCACACTCGTAGAGGCCTACCGCAGCTCGCAAATACCAAAAGAAACAGACATTAGTGAAGAATGAAGGTTTCACGCCGCCCGGCTTAACTTATTTAATTGAAACAAAAAAGGGACGAGTTTATGTCCCCGCCCCAGGAAAGTTCCCGCCTCGTCGAAGACCTTTACGTTATTCTCATATCCATCAAGCACATAGAGGAGGCCGGACTGTTCGTCAAAGGCGATGTCGGTCGGCTTGCGCCCATAGCCAAGTCATAGTTCTTTTTCCGTCATGCCCGGGGTTCTCAGTCGGGCATCCATGTATTCTTAAGAATGGATTCCCGCCTAAAGACTGCGGGAATGATTGATTTTAAAGGTTCTGCGGGTTTTTACCACCTCAATTTCAAAGGGTGAAGCAAGATTCGGGCGGACAGAATATCGACATAAGGAAAATCTGCTATATTGCAGTTAACCGGCATTTACGATAGAGTTGGATTTAATGATACATCTTCCCATAAAATTGAAAAATTACTTGGCACTCAGTAATTTTCTAAGGAAGTCGTTCCTAGCCGCATTACTGGGCACGTCCGCTTTAATACTAATGCTTGGGTGGGCCTCCTGGAATTCATACAGGGACTTTCAGATAACCGAGACAAAACTTTATCGCCTCGAGGAGTTAATTGGCGTCATCAACACTACCGATGAAGTGCTTACAATGTCGGCGAGAATGGCTGCTACCACGGGTGACCTTAAATGGGAAGTCCGATATTTGAGTTTTGAGGCCAGACTCGACGAGGCTATAAAGGAAGCCCTGCGGATTTTGCCGGACAAGGCATTGAGTGAGGCGATAGCCAAAACTGATGCTGCAAAAAAAACATTGGTCGGAATGGATAAGCGATCGTTTGAATTAGTGCGCAACCATGAAAGGGAAAAAGCTAAAAACTTGTTGTTCAGTGATGGTTATGAGAATCAAAAGAGAATTTACAGTAATGGGACCAATGAGGCAACGACATATATACACCGATTTATAAAGGACGCTCTCCAAAAGCAACGCAAACGGGCATCCTTGTCTTTTATCTCTGTAGTAGCGGTCTTTTTTATCTCGATGTTTACGTGGGTGGTTGTCTTGCGGCTGACCGGCAGATATCTCATACAAAGAAATCAGGCGGAGGATGCACTGCGGAAAAGTCAAAAAGGATTACTCGATATTACATCATCGCTGGCTGAAGGCCTTTATGTCTTAAATAAAGACGGAAATATCACATTCATGAACCCCGAAGCAGAGCGTCTTATTGGATGGACTCAGGAAGAATTAAGAAATAAGGACCCGCACGATATAATCCATAGTCATGGCGCGAGCGGGAAAAAATTGCCCCTTGAAGAATGTCCCGTATTTAAGGTTATGAAGACGGGTGACAAGTTCCACTCCACCGATGAAGTTTTTAGACGCAAGGATGGTACAACGTTTCCCGTATCTGTTCTTTCCAGCCCCATCATGGACAAAGGGGAGATTACCGCCTCGATTACAGCCTTCAGGGATATCACTGAACGAAAAAAGATAGAGGAGGAAAAAGAAAAATTAATAGAGGACCTCCAACAGGCCATTTCCAGGGTCAAGCTATTAAGCGGTCTTCTGCCGATTTGTGCCTCATGCAAGAAAATCAGGGATGACAAAGGCTACTGGAACCAGATTGAATCCTACATACGTGACCATTCAGAAGCAGAATTCAGTCACGGGATATGTCCCGAATGCGCAAAGAAACTGTATCCTGAATTTTTTGATAAGAAGTAGGGAAAAAGCACCGGTAAATTGTTTCATGCGATTACTTTATGATTAGGTTCTCGACCGTGATCGTGCCATTGGTGATTGTGAGAGATCCTATGAGGGCCGAGTATGCAGACGCACTATTCGTCGACCCTCCACAATCATAACCGCCGCTCAGGGTTATCAAGACCCCTCCATGATAATTCAGTAGCGGCTCATAAAGCGTTGTTGCCGCAACCTTGACAATGTCGTTTGGCTGGGGGGGAGCATCAAAAGCAGCTTGCATAGATACATATGGAGTACTGCCGATTCTCACAATATCGCAGGCGTTTGAAAAATTGGCGGTACAACTCTTCGGCCAAGGTGTACCGCTCATGAGCACGGTGGCCACGTTCGTCAAGCTCCCGCTGCAGTCGCCGCTCCAGGAGCTGAAGACATAGCCGCTGCTGCCCGTAACCGCCGTCAACGAGGCAGTTGCACCGCTTTGATACCAGCAACCCAGCGAGCAGTCCGGGGTAATGAATCCTGCATCTGCGGGGCTTACCGAGGAAACTAATTCGTAAGCGCTTTTGTTGAAAGTCGCGGTATAGGTCGAACGTGAGGCCGAGTCAATAATAATAGGATGACTCTGCGTGCCGCTGTCATCCCATGACGAATAGGCATACTGAATCCCGGCACCGCCGTCCTGCGGCGATACCGCATTGAGGGTGTGTGTCGAGCCATCAGCCCAACTGAACGTATGAGGCGTAGTATACGAGATGCCGTCGACGAGTATCCGCAATCCATGAGGAAAACTGTCGACCGTTGTAGCTACCGGCGTCACGCAGGTATAGATCCGAATGTCGTCGATGTACCAGCCCGATGCCCCGAAAGAGGAATCTGTGCCGATACCGAACCTGAATTTCACGCTCTGCCCGGACAAGGAACTCAGGTCGAGGCGGCTGGAGATGTAGCCGTAACTGGTCCCAACAAAAGCTGACCGGCCTGCAAAGGGGTTGTCAGGAGACACGGAGGGGGGCACAAGGATTCCGTTATAGCCGTTGACGGCAGGCAAAATGCCGGCCCCGGCAAGGGCGTCTGTCCAGGGCCCGCCGTTTACCGAGTATTCCAGGACGCCGCCGTCATAATACTCGGGGATTGCCGTATCGGCATCAAAATCATAGGCATGATTGAAATGCAGAAACGCGGCCGTCGGCAGGGTGCGGCCGGACTTCATGGTGATGTACGATCTTGAAAGTATGCCAAGGTCCTGACCCCAGATGCTGTTTACGCCGCTCGTCGCATAGCTTGTTGCGGGCACGATCCAGGCATTCGCGCCGGTAACGAAAGAAGTCGTCCAGTTGCTTCCGCCGTTTTCCAGATTGTCGAAAAAGACATCGCCCGGCACAAAACCAGCGCCGCAGAGAGGGGCCTCAGGCGCAGCGCAGCTCACAGGCTGCTGGTTCATCTGGACCGCATCGAGCACGCTTTTCACCTGCTGGCAGTCGCCCGAAGCAATGCCTGACGTGCCGGTCAGGTTTTCGCAGGCGAGCTGAAGGGAGTAATAGAGGTCTTCATAGTCACTCCCTGAAGTGAGCAGATTCGTCTGGGCCTCGTAATAGATCTTCGCCACTTTGTCGGCGCCAATACCGGCCCCGGTATAAGTGTTGAAAGTACCGCCGGGCTCTGCCGCACTTCCGTCGACCATAAGATATGCGGCCTTGTTGTTGACACCGGCGTTACGATGGAGACCGTCGGTTCCAAGCGAAGAACAGTAATAATAGGTACTGGTCATGCTGTCGGGATCGTTAAACCAGGACCCTCCTATATAACTTGCCGGGTTCTGCATGTTGCGCAGCGGACCGCCCGGGAGATTCTTGCCTATCAGCCAGAGGTCGGCAGGGGCAAAGGACTCATATTTCAGCTGTACCAGCTTGCCGAATACGTCTGACAGGGACTCGCTGACCGCGCCGGACTGCATGTAGTTGAAGAGTCTCGACGTATGCTGGATAACCCCGTGGGTCATTTCATGTGCGACGATGTCGAGGGCGGATGCATATCCTTGTCCATACACCATCTGCTCGTGAGTTGTGTCCCAGTAAACGTCGGCGAGAGGACAGGGCTGTATTCCGTCACAGTAACGCACCGTACTGATCAGTGGCATTCCGGCGTTGTCGATGCTGTCCCTGCCGAGAACATCGTGGTAGAAATCATATGTCAGCCCAGCGTAATTATAGGCGTTATCGACATCAGTGATACCGGTTACTGCCTGGCCTTCCACACGCACAGGGCCCAGTCCGGGCAACCCCGCCACTGTATCATTATTATCGTAAATAATCCTGCTCTTCGCAAACCTCGTCTGGTTGAAATGGAGCGCAACACTGCCGGTATGCGCATCGACAAGGACGAGTTCATTTATAGGCCGGATGTCGACCGTCCTGATTTCGACGCGCCAGACAAGTTTGTTCACGTTGGGACCGCTGCCGAGCAGAGACGGGTTGTATATCCACAACTCCGGCGTTGTTGCAGTCAGGGCCGCGCGATCAAGAAGGTAGTTCTTGCCTGCAAGCTGAAGGGCCTTCTCCACTGCTACAGAAGAGTCGATCGAAGGTTGTGTATCGACCACAAGATGAGGCGTCGTCTTGCCGCTTACGCTCACGACCCCACCTGAAGAATCAGTCTGGACGATCAATTCACCGCCGAATACGGGGATATCGCCGATCTTCTGCTGAAATCTCACGAAGGAACGGCCCCCTTCCTCTGTCTTTGTTCGCTCCACGGAAAGCTCCCGAGATTGATCAGTCAGCCCGAACAATTCGCCGTATCTGCCCAGAAAATCCCTCGCCCGAGTTTCAGCCCTGTTGCCGCCCGTCGAAAGCGCGCGTATCTGAGAAGAGCGGTCCGGTTGCTTCAGATGGAGGAAACGGACCAGTCCGGTTGCTGAATGATAGGAGACGTCGACCTGGCCGCGTGTCGAGCGAGACAACTCATCTATCAACGGTGAGGCTGTTCCGCCGGCCCATGCCGTAGAAGCAACGATGATTGCAAGGGCTAAAGAGAACACCACGCCGAAAGGCGATGTTCTGCAGAATCTTCTGAGAAAACTGAGCATTATCCTTTTCAAAAAAATAACGACACTCGCAAGATTTTTTGACTTGATTACAATAATTAGAAATTATATTTTTTGTCAATCACTCAGGGCTGGTAGGGACAGACTTTGTAGCGAAAATGAACGACCTCTGACCGGTCTTTGCGTATTACCCTGCAGAGCCCTCCTCACCGGAGACGGCTTTCGGCCTGATGACGACGTTGAGCCTCCGCCTCCAGCCTGCCTTCTCAGGAGACCGCGCCTTCTGGCTGTCGGTCATCTGGAGCGCGTCGATCAGCTTCAGCATTTCGTAAAAATTCCTCTCGGCGTTCAGGGGAATATAGAGCTTCACTCTCAAAATGCCCATCGGGTCGATGATGAATACCCCTTTTTCCCCGTGCGGTTCGTCTGCATATTCCGAAGACAGGCCATATTCGTCCGCAATCTTCCCGTCCGAATCATCGACGATCGTCAGGTTATGTTTCAGGATGTATTTCTTAAGAAGGTTCCTTCCCGTCGAAAGGCCCTCCGTGCTTCCATCGCCCAGCGCGATCACCTTAGTTTTACGCTTGCAGAGAAGGTAATTGATCGTCCGGGTCTTGAATACCGGGAGAACGTCTGCGGTACCCGTAAAAAAGATAACCCATCTGCCTCTGAAGTCATGAAGACTGATCTTGTTGCCGGCAATTTCCGTCTCGAAAAAAGGCGCGGGTTCGCCCAGTGACGGACCCCGGGTAACCTTTATATCATCTTCCATTTTTTATGCCTCGCACTCGCCAGGAAAAACTGAAGCCACCTACTTTTAATTATAGGGAATGCATCGGCGTTGTCAAGGTCAAAATACCCACAACATATAATCAATCGCTGATGGAAATACTAAGAAGTGCATAAGTACGATAACGTTATTTGTCACTCCGGCTTGTCCGGTCATCCTCGGCGACTCGCCGGGGCGAGAGTCTTTCCTAAGAAGGATTCCCCATTTTCCTCGGCGAATCCGCCGGACCGACATGCGGGAAAGACATCCCGCTAATGAACTCATTAGTAACGGCTTGAAAGATTCTCGCCCCATTAATTGGGGGGAGAGGGGCTTCCCGTGGGGGGGAATGGGAAGCCCCTCAGGGGGAAAAGGGTAATCAGAAATCCTTGGAGGAAGATCGCCTCAGGAATGCCGGGAGGTCGATAGCATCCTCGTAATTGAAAATGTCTTCCTTCTGGGTATTGGCATCGAGATGCGTGCTCAGGCTCTTGGCCAGTACCCTTTCAGATCCTTTAAAGCTGACCGGCTCTTTTACCGGCGCCCATTTCTTGATCTGCGGGAGCTCTACTTTTTCCTTCTTCTCGTCGAACCCCGTAGCAATGACCGTTACCCTCACTTCATCTTTTATGTCGGGGTCGATGACCGCGCCGAATATCACGTTGACGTCCTCGTGGGCCGAATCGTGGATCAGGGCCGTTGCGTCCTGCACCTCGCTCAGCGAGAGTTCGAGGCCGCCGGTAATGTTCATCAAAATGCCTCTCGCCCCTTCGATCGACGAGTCTTCGAGAAGTGGATTCGAAATAGCCTTTTTGGCGGCCTCAAAAGCCCCTCCTTCGCCCTTGCCGGTTCCGGTCCCCATCACGGCGCGTCCCACGTCGTCCATGATGGTCTTCACGTCCGCGAAGTCGACGTTGATAAGGCCGGGCACAAGGATGATGTCGGATATCCCCTGGACCGCCTGCCTTAGTACGTCGTTGGCGATCGAAAAAGACTTCAGCATCGGCGTGCCCTTTTCTACCACAAGGCTGATCCTGTCGTTGGGGATGACGATCAGCGTGTCCACGTGCTTAGTCAGTTCCTTTATCCCCGCTTCCGCGTTCATCAGCCTCTTCTTCCCTTCGTAGAAGAAAGGCCTGGTCACCACGGCAACGGTAAGGACCCCCATCTCGCGCGCGATTTCGGCGAGCACAGGGGCAGCGCCGGTACCGGTGCCTCCACCCATACCTGCGGTTATGAAGACCATGTCGCAGTCGTCCATGCAGTCAATGATCGCGGCCTTGTCTTCGAGCGCAGCCTGCCTGCCGATCTCAGGGTTGGACCCAGCACCGAGCCCCCTGGTAAGTTCCCGCCCTATCTGCACCTTCACCGGCGCCAGCGAGGTCTCAAGCACCTGAAGGTCGGTGTTGATCCCTATGAACTCTACTCCCTGCAGGTTCGACGCGATCATATTATTGATAGCGTTGCCCCCTGCGCCGCCCGCGCCTATTACCTTGATCTTGGCCTTCTGCCCCCTTATCTCCTCGATTTCAAACATAGTACTCCCCCTTCCTTTCTGTTATTCAAATGAAAATGGTCTGCGTGCCTGAATATATCTCGTACCAGGTCCGTCACCCTGGAGAATACACCGTGCATGGCGTCCGTCTGCGCCGCCTTCCCTGACTCTGGTTCCTGCCCGTAGGTTGCAAGACCGACACCGGCTG
The DNA here is from genome assembly GCA_021814065.1 of Nitrospirota bacterium. GTDB lineage: Bacteria > Nitrospirota > Thermodesulfovibrionia > Thermodesulfovibrionales > UBA6898 > Sulfobium. The sequence goes on from JAKAIZ010000033.1 coordinate 18,559, forward strand.
AGTACGCGGGGCCTTCGAAAGCGACCGCAAAGCCCTTTATTTCTCTGGGAGCGCCGGTCCTCACAGGAAGACCGAGTAACACCTCTGCCATCTCGCCGAAGCCGGTCAAAAGGGAAGCACCTCCCGTGATCACGACGCCGCAGATAGCGTTTCTGTATCCGCCGCATTTTCTTATCTCTTCCTTGAGAAGATCGAGCATCTCCTCGCATCTCGGCTGAAGTATCTCCGCAAGATATTTTCTCGGAAGGGTCCTTCTCTGGCCGCCCACCTGGGTGATCTGTATCTCCTCGGAAGAGGGCACGATACTTTCATAGGCGGCGCCTGCCTCCCTCTTCAGCTTTTCCGCCTCGTTCATCGTGACGTGGAGACCCACCGCAAGGTCGTTCGTGAAATGGTTGCCGCCCACCGCGACGACCGACGCATACCGAAGACTCCCGCCTTTGAAGAAAGCGATACCCGTCGAGCCGCCGCCCATATCTATCAGAACGGTCCCCGCCGATTTTTCCTCTTGTGTGAGCACCGCATAGGAGGAGGCGAGCGGACTGAAGACGACCTCCGCCACTTCGAGCCCGGCCTTGCCGCAACACTTCAGGAGGTTCTGCATCGGCGACACTGCTGCGGTGACGATATGGACCCCGGCCTCCAGCCTTACGCCCGACATACCGACAGGGTTGGTGATGCCGTCCTGTCCGTCGAGCGTGAATTCGGCAGGGACAGCATGCAAAAGTTCCCTGTCCAGAGGGATGTACGCTGTCTTTGCGGAATCGATCGCCCGCCGCACGTCCGACGGACTCACTTCCTTCCCCCGTATGCCCACAGCCCCCGAGCTGTCGAAACCCTTGATATGACCGCCCGATATGCCGACGGAGACCGACTTGATCCTAACCCCCGCAGACGATCCCGCCTCCCTTACGGCCTTTTCTATCGAACCGACAGTCTCGTCAATATTGATTACGATACCCTTCCTGAGCCCCGTTGAAGGGGACATCCCGAGGCCGAGTATATCCGGTCCGGAGTCGCGCAGGTCAGCGACCACCGCGCATACCTTTGTGGTGCCCACATCAAGACCGACAACGATGTTCTGCCTCGTCATCTGATCACCTCGTTGACGGGTTTCACTACGACCCTGTTGGCGAACCTCAGGTCGATGTAATCGACAGGTATATGCCGGTTTTCGATTTCATCTTCAAGTTCGGCAAGGCGGGAGAGTTTGTCTTCGTATTCTCCTGCACCCACCTTCACCACGAGCCCGTCAAGGTTTACCGCCAGTTCGTTAAGCCCTCGGGCGATGACCTCTATCCGGTTTTTTCTCTCCATAAGTCCCGTTTCCTTGATCGCGCGTACCAGACGAAGCGCCTCAGAAAAAACCTCCCTGTCTCCGAACGGGTCCCCGGTAATAATCGGGAGAAAGGGCATGAAACTCTCTCTCAGTCTTTCGAGCATCTTTCCTCTCTCGTCGACAATAAAAAGCCGTCCCTTCATATCGAGAAGGGCAAACGGCTCCGTCTCCTTCACACGGATGATGAGCCTGTCGGGGAACTCCTTCCTCACCGAGACCGACCTGATCCACGGAGAGGCCGAAATCTTTTCGTAAATCGCGGCGCTCGACAACGTGATCAGGTTCTCGCCGCCCTTGAGACCGGCAAAGCCCCTGAGTTCATCGTCCGAAAGGTGCGCGTTGCCGCTGAAGACGATCTTGCGCACGACAAAGGCGGACTTAGCCGAGACGAAGAGGAGGTATCCGAGGCTGACGACAAGCAACACCGGCAGCACCACGAAGAGGAACCTCTTCATCGTTATCAGTAAGTGGGACCATTTTCCCCGCTTCACGACCGTGTTTTTTCTGACGTGTTTCTTAGTCCGCACCCGTGACGCCTCCTAGTATCTCTTCGAGGAGATCGACAAAGTCGAATCCGGCATGTTTCGCGATCTTCGGCAGAAGGCTCGTCTCGGTCATGCCGGGGATGGTATTGACCTCAAGGACAAACGGCCTCACGCCGGCAATTATCAGGTCGACCCTCGTCGCTCCGCTGCATCCGAGCGCCGTATGTGCCGCAAGCGCCGCGGAGGCCGCTTTCTCGTATGTCCTCGCTGCAAGCCGCGGAGGCAGGATATATTCGGTCATGCCCGACGTATACTTCGCCTCATAGTTATAGAACTCAACAGACGGTTTTACCTCCACACCACCGAGCACCTTGCCGTTGAGTATGCCTATCTGGACCTCCTTGCCGGCAATGTATTGCTCGACCAACACCCTGTCGCCATATGCAAACGCCTTTTTAAGCGCGCCTGCCACCGCCGCCCGGCTCTTTACGATCTCGACGCCTACGCTCGAACCCTCCGTCGCGGGCTTTATCACCCAGGGCATGGCGAAATCGGGTAAGGCGTGAGGCGCAAGGCGTGAGGAGGAGTTCCTTCTCTTCGCTCTTAACTCCTCACTCTTCACTATTTTGAAAGGAGGCACCGGAACGCCGTGATAGAGAAAGGCCTTCTTCGATGCCTCTTTGTCCATGGCCAGCGCAGAGGCGAGGACCCCCGAACCGGTGTACGGGATCTGCATCACCTCGAGCAGGCCCTGGATCGCGCCGTTTTCGCCGTGGCCGCCGTGCAGGACGATAAAGGCTAACTCGATCCTCTCTCTCTTAAGAAGACTGCAGACATCGCCGGCCGTATCAATCGCCGAGACCCTGTATTTCTTTGCCTTGAGGGCGCGGTACACCGCCATACCCGACTTGAGCGAAACCTCTCTCTCCGCCGACTTCCCGCCGAGGAGGACCCCGATCTTCTTCGTCTTCAGCGCCTTCCTGTTCATTTCACAATCTCCATTCCTTTATCTCACCATTACATACTCAGTCTGAAAAAAAGGGGCGAATGTGATGAAAAATTGCCGAATTTATGGACTTTTTAAGCATGTTCGCCTCCTTCCATTTATTCCCTGCCCACGACCCTGATCTCGGGTTCGAGCGTAAGGCCGAATTTTTTCTGCACGGCAGACGAGACCCGGTCCATGAGTTCCAGATAATCGGCTGCGGTGCCTGCTCCGGCATTGACAAAGAAATTCGCATGCACAATGCTCACCTCAATACCCCCGACCTTCAGCCCTTTGCAGCCGGCCTCGTCGATGAGACGACCCGCAGGCGTTCCTTCGGGGTTCTTGAAGACGCAGCCCGCGGACCTTTCCGAGATCGGTTGGGTCTGTTTTTTCTCGGCAAAAAATTCCCCCGTTCGCGCGGCGACCGCCTCTTTTTCATCGCGTCCCAGTTTCATGTTTGCGCTAAGCACGATATCGGTCGGCGCTATGCCGGAACTCCGGTACCCGAAGCCGAGGCCTTCGGCCTTAAACCGGTCCAGCCTTCCGGAAGCATCCATGATCGCGACCGATACGAGCGTGTCCTTCATCTCGCAGCCGTAGGAACCGGCGTTGCCGCATATGGCCCCCCCCACGCTCCCGGGGACCCCGGTGAGGCCCTCGACACCCGCATAGCCGCGCTCCTTGCAGAAATTCACGAGTTTCTGGAGCGGGACACCCGCCTCCACGAACAGTTCCGCATAGTTTTCGGTTTCCTTCAGCACCTCGATCCTTCTGAATTCCTTCAAAGACAGGACGACCCCTTCAATCCCGCCGTCGCGGACCAGGACGTTCGTGCCGCCGCCGAGCGTAAAAAAGGGCACATTCTTTTTTTTGAGCGTCACCATAAGGTTCCGTATCGAAAGGGGGTCCTCCGGCCTCAGGAAAACATCGGCGGGCCCGCCTATAAGGAGGTTGGTATAATCCTTCATCGGGATGTCGAACCCGACCTCCCCCTGGTAGATGCCCTTGAATGTTTCGACCCATTCCTGTTCGCTAAGACGCATGTAATTTCTCCAGGGCCTCTTCGCCCAGTTTCCAGACATCGCCCGCGCCGAGGGTAAGCAGCAGATCGCCCCTCTTCATCTCCCCGATCAGTCTGCGCACCGCTGCGTCCCGGTCGGCGAAGTACGTTACGTTCCCGCCGGCGAGGGGCTTCATCTTCTCGTACAGGGCCTTCGACGTCACCCCCTCGATCGGCTTTTCGCCTGCAGGATAGATGTCAAGGAGCAAAACGGAATAATTCCCCGTGAACGAATGCGCGAACTCTTCCATCAGGTCGGCCGTTCTCGTGAAACGGTGCGGCTGAAAGACGACGAAAAGCCTCGCGTCTTTCCCCTGGTAACGGAGGTTCTCGGACGCGGCAGCCAGCGTAGCCCGTATCTCGGTCGGGTGGTGTCCGTAGTCATCATAGACCTTTATCCCCTTCGCCTCGCCCTTGAACTCGAACCGCCGCTGTATGCCGCTGAAGGACGCAAGAGATTCCCGTATCTTCACGGCATCCATCTTCAGTTCGCGGGCCACACCGATGCAGGCCAGGGCGTTCAGCACGTTGTGCGTCCCCGGGACCGGTATCGAGAACCTGCCGAGTCCGGCGCCTTTTGCTATCACTTCGAAGCTCGTCGACATGAATCCCTTTTCGATGTCGTCGGCATAGATGTCCGCCGAAGAAGAAAGACCGTAGGTCAGGAACCTCCGGTGTATGTCCGGCAGCAACTCCCGAAGATGATCGTTCTCGGCGCAGATGAACGACACCCCGTAGAAGGGCACCTTATTGATAAACGACAGAAAGGCGTCCCTGAGGCCCTTCATGTCCCTGAAGAATTCCATATGCTCCCTGTCTATGTTCGTCACGACTGCGATCGTAGGGGAAAGCTTC
>JAKAIZ010000034.1 GCA_021814065.1 Nitrospirota bacterium
GCAGAGGACGGCATTGATCCTCGAATATCCCTTCTGCTTTTCCTTGTACCCGAGACGCTTCGCCTCTTCGGGCGTGACCGCCACCCACTCGATGGCAGGGCAGCCGAGCTTCAGGCAGGTCCTGCAGCCGGCGCACTTTTCGGGCATGACGAGAAAGAGGGTCTTGTCCTTGCGCTTCTTCATCTCAGGCACGAGCACGCAGGGCGCCTTGGTGATGATCACCGAGGGCTCGGGACGCTCCACCTCTTCTCTGAGGACCTTTATGGCAGCCTCGATCTCGTGGGGGTTGATGGTGCGGACATGTTTTACGCCTATGGCCCTGCAGATCGCCTCGATGTCCACCAGGGTCGAGATATCCCCGGTGATGGTAACGCCTGTCGAGGGGTTTGGCTGGTGTCCGGTCATGCCGGTTGTCCTGTTATCAAGGATGATCACGGTGGTGAAGCCGCGGTTATAGACGATGTCGATCAGACCGGTGATGCCGGAATGGATGAAGGTCGAATCCCCGATCACCGCCACGATCTTGCCGAGGGCGTCCTTGCCGAGGGCCTTCTCCATACCAAAGGCTGTGCCGATGCTCGCGCCCATGCATACGCAGGAGTCCATGGAGGAAAGTGGCTTCAAGGCGGCAAGCGTATAGCAGCCTATGTCCCCGGCAACAAATACATTGAGCTTCGAGATGGCGTAGAAGATGCCCCGGTGCGGGCAGCCGGGGCACAGGTTCGGCGGCCTGAAGGGGATCGGTACCGGCTCGAAGACTGTTTCCACGGCCTTTCCGGTTATCGCCCTCCTGACGATGCCGGCGTTAAGCTCGCCGTAAGAAGGGATCAGTTCTTTGCCCTTGCAGGATACGCCCATCGCCTTGACGTGAGTCTCGATGAAGGGGTCGAGCTCCTCAACCACGAAGACCTCATCAACCTTTGAGGCGAAGTCTTTGATCATCCCGCTGGGGAAGGGATACGCCATTCCAAGCTTCAGAACCGAGGCATCGGGAAATGCCTCTTTCACATAGAGGTACGAGACACCCGATGTGATGAACCCCCTTTTCCTGTCTCCCCATTCGATCCTGTTTTCAGGGAAGGTCTCAGCGAACTCCCGGAGCCGGGCCATCCGCTTCTCAAGCTCCACCCGCCGCTTTCGGGCGTTGGAGGGGAGCATCACGAGCTTCTCGGGTATCTTTTCGATGCCGGCCTTTACAGAGGAGTCTTCATGTTTTCCGGGAGAAACAAGCCCCTTCACATGGGCAACGCGGGTTGTTGTCCTCACAAGGACCGGGGTGTCGAACTCCTCGGACATCCGGTATGCGATCTTCATGAACTCCTTTGCCTCCGAGGGGTCCGAGGGCTCAAGCATCGGGACCTTGGCGGCAAAGGCGTAATTGCGGTTGTCCTGCTCGTTTTGGGAACTGTGCATCTCAGGGTCGTCGGCTGTGATGATCACCAGCCCGCCCCTCACGCCGGTATAGGCGGCGGTGAAGAGGGGGTCTGCAGCCACATTGAGGCCCACGTGCTTCATCGTTGCCAATGCCCTCACCCCGGCAAAGGACGCGCCCAGGGCCACTTCCAGGGCGACCTTTTCATTCGGCGCCCATTCCGCGTAGACGCCCTCATACGCGCAGAAGTTCTCGAGGATTTCGGTGGAGGGGGTGCCGGGATAGGCTGAGGCCACTTTCACCCCTGACTCGAAGGCGCCGAGCGCTATCGCCTCGTTGCCTGAGAGGAGCTGTTTTTCGGTCGTTTTGGTCGAGGTTTCTCTTTTTTTCATGACAAGAAATCGGGAAATGTAGGTTATCACACCCATAGCATATTTTCAATGCCCGCGGGCCTCGCGTTATCGGAGATCGGCGTTACTGTCTTGCGATGGGGTGAGATGGCCGGGTGGAAGTCATGCTCAGCCTGAATTCAGCAGAGCAAGGGCATTGTCCCGCAGGATAAGCCGCTCCCTCTTTTCACCGAGGTTCAGCGCCTTCAGGAGGGAGACGCCTGCGCCCTGGTCCGACCAGGGGGAGTCGCTGCCGAAAAGCACATATTCAGCGGGATGGTCCATGATGATCCGCCGGGCCCGGTCCTTTTCCAGCATATGGAGGGAATAGGATACCTCCATGTATATCTTTCTGCCTGCCAGGTATTTTTCTACATTGTCCCAGTCTTCCCATGCGCCGAGGTGAGATGTCACCAGTTTAAAGGCAGGGAATCTTTCGGCAATGTTCACGATCTTCTCCGGATCGGCAATGCGGACCCGTTCAAAGGCAAGATCAAAGCCCGTATGCATCAGCACGATGAGGTTTTCGGAACATATCCTCTCGTACAGAGGGAAGAGCCGCTTGTCGTCGATGCTGAAGTTCTGGTAATAGGGGTGGAATTTGATCCCCTTAAACCCGGCTCTTTTGATCTCCGAGACCCGTGCCGCTGCATCCGGGTCGTCAGGGTGAAGGGACGGGAAGGGGATGATCCTCTCAGACCGTATCTTTTCCGACCACGCCATGATCGGACCGAACTGTGAAGGCTTTGTCGCTATGGAGCAGACGATGCTCTTTTCGATCCCGTTTTGGTCCATGGAAGCGAGCAGGGAGTCTATCTTTCCGTCAAGATAAGCCTGCACGTCCCACTTTTTCCGCCCTTCTTCGACCAGGACCTTGATCGCCCTATCAGCCAGTTCATCCGGAAAGGAGTGCGTATGAAAATCGATTATGCGGTTTCGCATGTCTGCAGCCGCCATGTGTATGTTGCAGGGGCCTGTCGTGTCATGCTCATTATTATACGGAAACCGGCGCTGCCAAAGCAAAACAGGGTCATTATGCACGCAACCGGCCGCCGGCCTGCGCGATGATTAACTGGGCGAAAAATATGTATTGATTTGGCAGTTAAAAAAAGTTTATTATTTCCCACCTGCCATCAGTTTGTTTTGCGGGTCGTTCCCGTGACGGCCTGTTAACGATAAGTAGCGCAAACAGTGTCATGTCACTCAATATTTCATCAGGAAACGGAGGAGCGTATGTTGAGAAGAGTATTTGTTGTGCTGGCCCTGCTGTGGCTCGGGACCATGTTGTATGTCTCCGCTGCCCATGCAGAGACGACGATTAAGTACGGGGCGGCCTTCAGGCTGCGACAGGAAATTTGGGATGATGTGGTGAGCCTCGATACCGGCAACCTGGCGACAGGAGGGTTCCCTGACAGAAACTTCTTCCGGCTCAGGACCCAGCTGTGGGCGAGGGCTGATTTCAACCCGCAGCTCGGCATATATGCCCGGCTTGCGAACGAGATGAAATATTTTGACGGTCCCTTCACCGCATACAAGGCCGGCAATGACCGGCCCGATCCCGACAGATACGATCCTGACGAAGTGATTATCGATAACCTCTATCTCGACGCCAAAGACGTATTCGGCCTCCCGGTTGACGTGAGGATAGGCCGCCAGGACTTCCTCGGCCCCGATATGTACGGCGAAGGTTTTCTGCTCATGGACGGTTCCCCGGCTGACGGGTCGAGGACCTTCTACTTTAATGCCGCCAAATTGAGGTGGAAGATCAACCCGAAGAACAGCGTGGATTTTATCTATATCAATGATCCGAGGACGGATGTATTCCTGCCTTCCATGCACCCATCGGTCACCGGCGGCCTGTTTGTGGACAGAAAGAAGGTCCTGACCGCCTCCCGCGAGCAGGCGTTCGTCCTTTACGGCAGGAGCAAGGTTGCCGATAATGTGACCGTTGAGCCTTACTACATATTCAAGAGGGAGCAGGCGTTCGGAACTATCCCCAAACTCAAACTGCACACCCTCGGCGCGCGGGCGGTTGTTTCGCTTGACGGCGGATGGAAGTTCGGCGGCGAGTTTGCCACGCAGTTCGGCGACTACGACGGCGGAAAGGACAGGTCCGGAAACGGCGGGTATGTTTTTGTGAGCAGGAAGTACGACAATGTCGGCTTCAAGCCCGAGTTCGACCTGAGATTTGTTTACCTGTCCGGCGACGACCCCGACTCGAAGGACAAGGTCGAGGCCTTTGATCCGCTCTTTTCGAGAAACCCGAACTGGAACGAACTGATAATCTATCCTCTCCTGAACGAGACAGCGGCCCTCGGAGGCGGAGGTATCCCGGGCTACTGGACGAACATGGAGATACTGAAGGCGACGGTGAAGCTGAACTTCTCGCCTGAGACGAACCTTGCCCTGGCATATCAGTATCTGTGGGCCCCGCAGAAGTCGGGCCTCACGACCGCGCTGTTCGGGACCGGGAAACAGAGGGGCCACCTGCCGACCGCCATCCTCAGCCACAAGTTCTCGAAGAACCTTGACGGCATGCTGCAGGTTGAGTATTTTGTCCCTGGGAGCTTTTACTCCGACAAGGCCGATAACGCCACGTTCGTAAGATTGCAGATGCAGTACAGGATCTGATCAGGTCCTGTCGGACGATTGCGCAGAAACCCCGCCTGCCGGCGGGGTTTTTTTTTGATTCGCGCCTGCTGTATCATAATAGACCATGGACGCCGGCACGAGGCCGGCAAAGGAGTGATTGCATGAAGATAACCTTCATAGGCGCGGCGAGGACCGTGACCGGATCGTGTTTTCTGGTGGATACGGGAAAGCGCAGGATACTCGTGGACTGCGGCATGCACCAGGGGCACGACGCCGAGGAGGTGAACAGGAGGCCGTTTCCCTTCGATCCCTCTGAAATCGATTGCCTTTTTCTCACCCATTCGCACCTCGACCACGTGGGACTTGTGCCGAGACTCGTCATGGACGGGTTCAGGGGCCGGATCATCACCACGGCGGCGGCAGCCGACATCGCCGAGCTTATCCTGTATGACTCGGCCCACATCCAGGAGTCTGACACCGAATGGTACAACAGAAAGGCCCTTCGCTCAGGCCTTCCGCCGAAAATGCCTCTCTACATGCGGAGGGACGTGGACAAAGTGCTGCCCCTCCTTGACCGGAAGTCCTACGGGGTGATAGAGACTCTCGGCGACGACATTCGTTTCCGGTTCGTGGATGCAGGCCATATCCTCGGTTCTTCCACCCTGGAGCTGTGGTGCCGCGATGGACAGGCGGAGAAGAAGTTCGTCTTTTCAGGCGACATCGGAAAAAAGGACAACCCCATCGTGCATGACCCGGTCTTTGTGGCTGAGACCGATTACCTGACGATCGAATCGACCTACGGCAACCGGCTGCACAAGGGGATAAAGGAGTCGATCGACGAGCTGGTGAGCGTCATTCGGGGCACCTTCAGGCAGGGAGGCAACGTCATTATCCCGTCCTTTGCCCTGGGCAGGACGCAGGACCTCCTTTTCATCCTCAACAAGCTTGTCAAGGAGGACCGCCTGTTCAGGATCAATGTCTATATCGACAGCCCTCTTGCCGAAGGCATAACAAGGGTCTATATGGCCCACCAGGATTACTTCGACGAGGAGGCGAGGGCGCTCTTCAATATCGAGAGCCGGGACGCCCTGAGGATACGCTTTACCAAGTCCTCTGAGGAATCCATGGAGCTCAACAAGATCAAACGGGAGGCGATCATCATCGCCAGCTCCGGCATGTGCGACGGCGGAAGGGTGCGGCATCACCTCAAACATAACCTGTGGCGGAAGGAATGCAGCATAGTTTTTGTCGGATATCAGGCGGCAGGCACGCTCGGCCGGAAGATCGTTGACGGCGCCAGGGCGGTCGACGTGCTCGGCGAGAGGGTTGCGGTGAAGGCCGGCATCCATACGCTTGGCGGCTTCTCGGCGCATGCCGACCGCGACGAACTCCTCAACTGGATATCCATGTTTTCGGATACGCCCGAGATATTCATTGTGCACGGCGAAGAGCAGGTGTCGCTTGAGTTCAAGACCCTGATCGACGGCCGGTTCCACTATAAAACTCACGTCCCTGTATCCGGAGAGACCTTCGAAGTGTAAGTGCGCTCTCCCTCTCTTGCCGGCGTCAGCCGCAATTTGAAAAAATCAATAGCGAGATCGCGGTGACGGATGAGGAGCGGAAGATAATTGAGGGCGGATGAAATTGATGAAGTAACTCCCCCTCGCCCCCTCTTAACCTAAGAGGGGGTTGTGGGCGTTACTCTTTAAATGATTATGTCAACAGAGCTTAGAGAGATCGACTATGAGATTGCGATTACAGTCAAAAAGATTGATGACATTGTCTTTGGATGCAGTTTCCTGATTATGTCGGGCATTTTCAGAGCTCGATAATCTCGGCTGTGAGTGCCGCCAGATCGGCCACGGCCACCGTCGATTTCCCGTAGAGCCATCCCCCGGTCTCGCCGGGGTTGACGATTAGGGTCTTTCCGCGTACCCGGTTATCCGGCTCATGAGTGTGCCCGTAGACCACCACGTCATAATGTCCGCTGTCCGCGAGCGCCTCTGCAATGTGGTGCTCGTGGATGACGACGATTTTTCTCGCAGCCGGTTCAAAGACGTACGGCTGGGGGAAGATCCTGCCCCCGGACATCTTTTGCAGGAGCAGTCTGTCTCCGTCGTTGTTGCCGAAGACGCCCGTGAACCCGCAGGCGAGGTCCTTCATGACCCTGAAGGTGAACGGCGACGTGAAATCCCCGGCATGGATAACGTGTTCCACCCGACGCGCGCGAAACAGGTCCACCGCCTTCCGGAGCTGGTGAAGGTTGTCGTGGGTGTCGGATAGTATCCCGATGAGCATGTCTGCCTCCTCTGCGGCCGGATCAGTCTGTATCTATGTCGATGATTTTTGTGGCGCTGTCATATGTGACCGTACGGTACTCCTTGAGCTGTTCGAATTTCTTCAGCAGAACCGACAGCCGCTGCCCCGCGTCCTGGACCGCCCGGAGCTTTTCGCGCACAGAGTCAGTCGAGACCGGGCGTTCCGCTCCCAGTTCTTCACTCAGCAGCTCAATCGCCATGATGAGATACGTCAGGGGCTGCCGGGAGTGGTGCAGGAAGGAACGCGCGGTGTCGATGGCCGCGGCATCCTGCTTTGACTTGATCAGCTCGTCCCGTGTCCGCCCGACTTCCCCTATGTACTCATGGAGCCGCACATTGACGGTCTCGAGCTCTTCATTGACATCCATGAGTTCCTGCTGTCTGATGCGCACGGCATCGACCATCTTGCCGAATGCAAGGGCAAGCCGGCCTACCTCGTCATCGCCGAGCACAGGGATTGTCCGGGAATACTCGCCGTTGGCTATCTCCACCGCCGATTGAGTGAGCTGCGACAGCGGCAGGGTGAGCCTCCGCGACACTATGGCGATGAAGACGAGCGCTGCGGACATCACCAGGAGCGCGACAAAAAGCAGCGATTTCTTCGTCTCCTTCGTGATCTGCTCATCTGTTGTCCCGGTTATGCCCAGCCGCAGCGTTCCGGTCCGGCCCCCGAAGAGGGACGCCGCAAAGTCGTGATAGGCGCCCTCATCCGTCGTGATCGCCACATAGTCCACGGCTGTCTTCCGGTGTCCGGCGTTGAGGAGGCCCGGTGGGAATCCGCCTTTGAAGGTATGGAGGAGGACCTGGCCGTCCTTCTCGATGAAGATGTACGAGACCTCCGGGTTTGTTTTGAGGATGTCATCGAAGAAGGCGCTGATTGCGAAGAAGTCCCTGGTGAGCAGGGAATCGGCCACGTGGGCGGCTATGGTGGTCGCCAGGGCCGTGCCGTTGGCGATCCTCTTTTTTTTCAGGATGTCCTTCACAAAGATGTCTATAAAGAGCACGGAAAACACGGCGTAAGTAAGGACCACAAGCGCGGTGACAAAGAAGAGCCGGGACTTGAGGGAAAGGTTCTTCACCGGCAGCGGCGATGCCCCGAGCTGGGGTGCGGAAGCTCCATAATTTTTAACGGAATTATATACTTGACAAACCCATCCTGATTTGATAAAATAGAAACATCAGGGGGTGAATCATGATAGATATTACAGCAAAACAGTTTAATGATGAAAGAGTAGCAAGGGAATACCTTGAAGGGTTACGCTGGCCTGAAGGTCCTATATGTCCTCACTGTAAGACCGTGGGCGGTCACTATACACTGAAGGGCAAGGAAGGTTCTGAAAAGCCTGTACGTGAAGGCGTGTGGAAGTGTAAGGCTTGCCGGAAGCAGTTCACCGTGACTGTCGGGACGATCTTTGAAGGAAGTCATATCCCCCTGCATAAATGGCTTCTTGCTGTATATCTTCTTTGTTCCTCTAAGAAGGGTATGAGCGCACACCAGCTTCACCGTATGATGAAGATAACCTATAAGAGTGCATGGTTCATGGCTCACCGGATTAGATACGCTATGACGCAGCCTGCATTAGTTGAAAAGCTGAAAGGCATCATAGAGGCTGATGAAACCTATGTCGGCGGTAAAGCAAGGGGGAAACGGGGTCGCGGAGCCGGGAATAAAGTTCCCGTTGTTTCGTTAGTAGAGAGATCGGGCCGTGTAGTTTCTCAGGCGGTAAAAAGAGTAACGGGAAACAATCTAAAAAAGATACTCAGGACTCATGTAGAAAAAGAAGCTGCGATTATGACGGATGATTTCAATTCCTATAAACCCGCCACCAAGGGATTTGCAAGGCATGGAATCATTAACCACAGCAAGAAAGAATATGTAAATGGTGACGTTCACACCAACACCGTTGAAGGCTATTTTAGTATTCTGAAACGCGGCATTATAGGCGTGTATCATCATGTTGGCAAAAGCCATCTTCATAGGTATCTTACTGAATTTGATTTCAGGTATAATGGACGCAAGATGACCGATGTTGATAGATCCGTAAGCGCTCTGCTCGGGATTGAAGGGAAAAGGTTGATGTACCGGGACTCATCAAAGGCGGCAAGAAGCGCCGCGTAACGGCATGGGGGGTTATTATGAGTAATAGGCTCCTTCTAAGGGTAGAGTTAAACAAAGGTCGGTTAGGCATCCCTCTCAGCAAACTGTCCAAGGTTGCCGGAGAGATAGAATCCTTTTTAAAACTTTTCTGTGAAGATTTAGAAATAGATCATGAAAAAGGGAAATGGATTGCATTAAATTTTCAGAATAGTTCAGTTATATATGATGCGGAATTTATAGGGGATAGCACCGAATCGCAACAGAAGGATTATCATTACTACCTTGAAAAGATACTGACTGATCCTATTAACGTCAGTAATGGCAAGATCAAGAGAAAGACTGTTTTGCAATATGCCAATATTGCCCATTCGCTTGACCCGGATGAGCCTATAGGTTTAGGCATATACAGGGGCGACTACGCTAACCCCACTGTGTTTAAATTTGATAGGAAGATTTCCTCTGAAATTACTTCTGCCATAGAAAATAAAGTTGAATATTATGGAGCACTACAAGGCATGATTAACGGACTCTATAATATTGCGAGTGAGAAGCCATATTTCAAACTGCGGGATACGATTTCTACGAAGCTAATCAATTGCTATTTCGCCGACAGTTTTTACAATGCTGTGGTAGATTTGTTGAAGATGCGCAATGCCATCATACACATATCTGGCATTATCACGGCATCCAGAATTGATAGACAATTGGAATGTGTTTTCATCCGATCCGGCGACAAGATAGAACTTGCGGAACAATATAAGCCTGGAGACTTAGACAAGTTCTTTGGATCAATCCCTGATATTTTGGAAGGTAGAAGTTTGCGCGATTACATGGGTGATGTGCGGAGTTCTGATGAATAAACCAAGGCTATATATTGATTCAAGTTGTTTTATAGATGCCATATCGGGAGCCAATATAGAAGATGGCAGAGACAAGGAAGTGGATTTTTTGAAACGTATTTTAAAGGCATCGGAGCAGGGAGATTTGGATGTATTTACATCTGGCCTGACGATTGCTGAAGTGAGATATCCGCGGAATGGGAAGGTGACTGAGGATGTAAAGAGGGTCATAAAGTCTATTTTGTCCTCTGGTAAAATAGTATCGTTAGTGGAGCCCACGATTTTTATTTCCGAAGATGCGCGGGACTTGAAATGGAAATATGATATCTCGGGTTTAGGGGGAGCTGATGCAATTCATTTGGCTACCGCAATCAGCCAGTCTTGTAAAGAATTTATAACTGTAGAGGGCAAGCCAATTAAACAGGCAGAGATAATTAAATCCAAATTGGATATAAGAGTAATAAAGCCCTCTGAAACGATATATCTACCTGATTCTTATAAGCAGGATAACTTACTTGAAAACACCGAAGAAATCTAAAGCCACTAAGGAAGCAAAGTTAACCCTCTTCCCGCTTCAATTCGACGAGGCACTAAAAGAACTTCTCAACGTGCCGCGTAAGGTAGTCAAAAAGAAATCTCCTAAATAGGCTATTTCTTAGGTTTTTGGGTTTGCCAAAGATATAATTCCGATTTCTAATTCTAACACAAGTGCCGGTCCAATAAACTATCCGAAGAACTGCACGATATACCGCAGGGCCACATACAGGATCAGCCCTCCGAGCAGGAGTTTTATGACCTTCTGGGGGACGAATTTCTGAAGGCGGGCTCCCAGATACATCCCGCCGAAGCCGCCGATGCCGAAGAGAAGGCCCAGGAGCCAGTCAGGCGAAGTCGACAGGCCGCCTTCCGCGGGCAGGATGCTGTAAAAGGCTATTCCGGCAATAGAGGTGAGGAAGGTCCCCATCAAGGCTGCTCCGGCCACCGTGTAGACAGGCAGGTGAAAGACGGCAACGCAGAAGGGGGCTATGATCGCCCCGCCCCCGATGCCGTACGCGCCACCGATGATCCCCACGAGAAAGGCGAGAACGAACATGGCCGGGGTGCTGAAGGAGAAGGTCTCCCCCCAGAACTCGTAGGTGACCGACTTCAGGGAAAAAGAAAGGGTCTTTACCACCGCCTCAGGTGGGAGTCCGGCGGCTATTTTTGACCTGCCGCGATCCTTCAACTCAGCAGTCCGCTGCCTGAACTTCGCTTCCAGGGTCTGCATCCCGGACCTGCCCGCAGAGGCCTTCCCGGAGACTTCGTAGAGCAGCCGGGCGCCGATATAGAGGAGCACGCACCCCACGAAGAGCTTGAAGGCCCGGGGATCGGGGAGGCAGAGGACGCGAAGATAGTATCCTATGAAGACGCCCGGCAGCGTGCCGACGATAACGATGAGGGTGAGGGGCCATGCCATGCGGCCCTCGCGGATATACCGGCAGACACCGCTGGGGATGGCGACTATGTTATAGAGAAAGTTGGTGGAACTTACCGCGGGGCTGGTGAAATTGAGATAGCTCATCTGAAAGGGCAGCAGGAGAAACGCGCCCGAGACACCTCCCATGGATGTGAGAAAGGAGACGACAAGCGCAACGAGGGGAGGGATGAAGATGTATGTCTTGACCCCTGAGACAGGGAAAACCATGAGAAGGAAGTCTGCCACAATGTCTGCATTTTTACCATAAGGCAGCGGTTGGGTGCAAGTGAAATCGGGCCGGCATGCGGCAGATTGTTCTTGCCTTGGGCGCTCAAAATTGATAGAGTACCACCAGTGACGTGCGCGGGGATGAACATGAAAATACTTCATGGAGGAGGATCCAGTGGAATGCCCAGTCTGTCATAGTCCCATAGTCGATGCCGGAGAAAGATGCGCTTCATGCGGCCTTGTGTACGATGATGATATCCGCGGCAGACTTTCTCTCTATTTTTCCCTTAAAGATGACGTCGAACAGATGCGGGCGCTGACAAAGAATGAACTTTGGGTCAGGTTGCGCGCAATAACAGAGAAGATGGGACTCTATGAAAATCAACTGCAGGAGGAATTGCGTGTTCAGGCATCCCACATGCGTGCAGCCCCTGCGGTTGCGGGGGATCAGGGCCCGGAGATGCTCGCGGACGATGAGGTTGTCCTCTCCGCACCGCGCCGGGAACAAGAGCGGGAACGGGCTGCGGAGCCGCCAGCCGGCCGTAGTTCCGCAGCGGCGTCTGAAGACGCCGGGACCTCGGGCATGGAGGTGCGTCTCGGCCAGAAATGGCTGCTGATCATCGGTATCGTCACGATGGTATTCGGGGTAGGATATTTTTTGAAATACTCCTTTGAACAAGGATGGGTCGGTCCCGCCGGGAGGGTAGCTATGGCATATGTCTGGGGCATCTCCTTCCTCCTTGCAGGCAACCAGTTCAGAAAGAGATACGAGACCTTCGGTCTGTATATGATCGGAGGCGGCATCGCCATCCTGTATTTCTCCACCTTTGCCGCCTTTCAGCTGTATCACCTGATCGGCCAGAGCCCCGCGTTCGCCGTGATGGTTCTGGTGACGGCGCTTGCCTGTGCGCTTGCCGTTGTTTATGATTCCCTGTGGCTTTCGGTGCTGGGGCTCGTCGGAGGGTTCCTGACGCCTGTGTTGCTCAGCACCGGCCAGGACAACCAGATCGCCCTCATGACGTACATGACCATCCTGAACCTCGGCATCCTCGGCGTCGCTTTTTACAAGAAGTGGGACCTCCTCACCATCTTTGGGTTCATCTTCACCTATATGCTGTACGGCGCCTGGTATATGGCGCATTACGGGCCGCAGAAGTTCTGGCCGGCGATCATATTCCTTAATGTCTTTTATATCATCTACAGCATCGCGCCCTTTGCGTATCAGCTGTTCAGGAGGGCCGAGGGTCAGATGGAGAGCTTTATTCTCATAACACCCAATTCCCTTATCGCCTTTGGTCTGGGTTATGCCATGGTGAAGGCGCAGTATTCACAGGAGTGGGTCAGCGTGATAAGCGTTTCGTATGCGGTTATCTTCCTGCTCATGGCCTCATACCTGATGAGGAGAGGGATGCAGGACCAGGCGGCCTTTGCCGCCTTGGTCGCCAAGGCGGCCCTGTTTCTCATCATCACGGTCCCCCTCATCTTCTCCCGCCACTGGATAACGATCTTCTGGGCGGCGCAGGCCCTTGTGCTCTTGTGGATGGGCATACATATCGGGCGAAGGAGTCTGTCCGGCGGCGCCTATCTGCTGTTCGCCGCAGCGCTCGGAAAGTTTCTCCTCCATGATTACAGCGAGGTGTTCCGGTTCAGCATCCATGACTGGGCAATCGGGGGAACCTATTCGTATCTGCTCATCGAGCGATATGTGACATCCGTTTTTCTGTGCCTTGCCGTTTACGGTTTCGGACTGCTGATAAAACGGTCTGTGCTGGATTTCATATCGTCCCCCTTCAGGCTGCGCGATGAGTCATCGGTCCTGTTCGCGGCGCTGGGGGTGATGGTGTTTGTCGTACTGAATGTCGAGACGGGTTCATTTTTCCACGACTATCTCCTGGCCGCACGGTTTGCGGCGGTGTCGGTCCTCTGGGCGGTATTTTCGGTCATCCTGATGATCAAGGGGTTCCGGGACAACAGCTCAGCTGTCCGAAAGGTGGCGCTTGTCCTTTTTTCGGTCACGCTGCTGAAGGTTTTCACCTTTGATATGTCGAATATCAGCACACCATACCGGATCATCTCCTTTATCATCCTGGGCCTCATGCTCGTCGGGACATCCTATCTGTACTATAAGTTCAAGGACAAGATACTGGACGCCATGTCGGAGTCGCAGGGCGAGCGGGGGCAGGGGGCATGAGAGTAACGGGGGCATTGGCGAGCATGGCGGCTGCGGTTTTGCTGCTGCCGGGAATTGTGCTGGCTGAATCCATGCTGCCCGAGAACTTTCGCTATTCCGCCGCTATACAGGGGCAGACCAGGGGCGGCGTTCTCTATCAAGTCCGTCTGGGCAGCGATATCCTCGGGCGGTGCGGCCCAGGATGCCGGGACATGAGGCTTTTTGCGGCCGATGGCCGCGAGGTGCCCTTCGTGGTCATCGACCATGTCATCCCGCGCGCTACCCGCACGGCCTATGAACTGAAGGCCACAGGGTATTCCGATGATGCGGGGAGGGCTGAGGTCGTTTTCACGATGCCGGACCGTTTTGAGCCTGTGGGCAGTATAGCGCTGAAGATTCCTGACCGCGACTTCAGGAAAACAATCAGTATCTTCGGGAGCCACGACGGCGTGCGGTGGGAACCCCTTGCCGAGGATGCGATATTTGATTTTTCATCGCAGGTTGATGTACGGAAAACGGAGATTCCCTTTGCCGCCTCATCCTGCCGCTATTTCCGGCTTGTCATCAGAGATGCCGACCAGACGGCCCTCCCCATCGAGACGGTGCGACTTCGATATAACGGCATCGACTTCAGCATAAATACCATGAAGAACAGGCGTCTGCGCATCGACGGCGCTGTCGCCTATACGCCGGCCACAGAAGAAGGCAGGGTCGTCTATGAGGAGACGCCGCTGTCACCCTATCAGGAGAAGACGGATAAGGACAGCAACTCTGTGGTGACATTTCGGACCGGCCTTCCCTTCGACCGTGTTCACATCGATGCGGAGGGCTCCTACTATTACCGGCCGGTCAGGATCATGCAGAGCGTATCGGGGAAGGAAGGGTCCTTCGTTCCCCTCGCAGCTTCCGCGATCTACAAATTTCCCCTCCTGAAATCAGTGGAGGAAAAGAGTGGCGTGGATACGACAAGGGCAAGGGGCGGCTATTACCGCATAGTGATCGAAAACGCGGGCAATCAGCCCCTGCGCATCAGGGGTATACACCTGTCGTGGGTACGTAAGAACCTTTTTTTTGTACCGGAGCGGGATACGCCTTCCCATCGGCTCTGCGCGGGAAGCGAAGGCCAGGGCATGGATGCTCCCCCCTATGATCTGGACAGATTTGTAACGGCCCAGAACTGGAACCAGCAGGCCTTCGAAACGCTGGCCGCATCGCCTGTGCAGGAGAATACGGCCTACCGACCGGCAGCGTCACACGACAGGAGGGCCGGGATGGAAAAGTCGGTCCTCATTGCTGTGGTGCTGCTGCTGGTGATCGGGCTGGGGTATTGGCTCTTCGCGCTTCTCCGTGCTGCCCACCGGGGGCGATGACCGGGTCATCGCGCGGTCGAGTATTTGTCCAGCAACTTCAGGAACTCCTTCGCGGGACGTGAGAGAAACTTATCCTTGCGATAGACGGCGCCGAGGTTTCTGGAGAACCGGGCATCCGCGACAGTCCGCCTGATGAGGTTGCCGGCCCGGACTTCATCTTCCACCGCAGTGTCCGGCAGGATGGATATGCCGAGGCCCACCTTCACGAGGACCTTTATGGTCTCTATATACGCCACCTCCATGTTGACCTTTGGAGCCAGCTTTTTCCGCGCAAATGCCTCATTGATGGTCTTTCTCGTGGCAGCGCCTGTTTCGGGAAGTATCATGCCGTAACCGGATGTGTCTCTGAGCCTGATTGACTTCAGGCCTTCCAGGGAATGCCCCCTGGGGAAGACCAGGGACATGGGATCGTTCCAGACCACCTTTGAAATGATGTGGTCAACCGTCTGGGGAAGGGTGATCACCCCGATGTCGACGAGGTTTCTGCCGACCATGTCGAGGACCGTCTCGGACCTGTGGCAGCGGAGCTTGAGGTCAACCCTCGGATGTGACGTTATGTAGGCCTTCAGGACATCAGGGAGCCGATGAAGGCTGATGTGGTCGCTTGCGCCGATAACGAGCGCTCCGGAGCATTCGGTTGAGAGGTCTTTGACCGCTGTTGCCGCCTCCCTGACGGAGCGCAGTATCTTCTCCGCGTGGGCATAGAGGACCTCGCCCGCCCGAGTGAGAAATACCTTCTTGCCGATCCGGTCGAAGAGGCGCTCCCCCAGCTCGTCTTCGAGCGCCCTGATCTGTTTGCTCACCGCGGGCTGGGTGACGAGGAGCTCCTCCGCAGCCCTGGTGATGCTCTTCGTCTCGGCCACTTTGGTAAAATAAGACAGTTGATGGAAATTCATACCAATAGTTATCGTTTTTATGAAAATAATGAATTTGAATAATATTATAATCCTGTGATAATCTTAAGGCAAGAGCAGAGTTGGTGATGGGGTGCGGCAGGCTGCCCAGGAATTCTCATGGAGGTGTAACCATGGCTATGACATTGTCTGAAAAAATCTTTGCGTCGCATCTGAGGGACGAGCCTTTTCCAGGGACAAAGGTCCTGTCCCTCGACGTGGTCCTCTGTCACGAGATCACGACCCCCATCGCCGTCAATGACCTGGTGGCGAGGGGAAAAGACAGGGTCTTCGATCCCTCGAAGATCAAGGTGGTGATCGACCACGTTACCCCTGCGAAGGACACCAAGACGGCGCTGCAGGGCAAGATCCTCAGAGACTGGTCACGGAGACAGGGCATCAGGGATTTCTTCGACATCGGCAGAAACGGCGTCTGTCACGCCCTCTTCCCCGAGCAGGGGTTCATCAGGCCGGGATATACGGTGATCATGGGCGATTCGCACACCTGCACCCATGGCGCCTTTGGCGCGTTTGCCGCCGGCGTCGGCACCACTGATCTGGAGGTGGGGATCCTCAAGGGTGTCTGCGCCTTCAGGGAGCCCAAAACCATCCGCGTTAATGTGATGGGAACGGCTCCGGAGGGCGTCTTTGCGAAGGACATTATACTGCGCATAATCAAGGAACTGACCGTCAAAGGCGCCACTGACTGCGTTGTGGAGTTCCACGGCGACGTGGTGAGAGGGCTTTCGATGGAGGGCCGCATGACCCTCTGCAACATGGCTATCGAGGCCGGCGGCACCTCGGGCGTCTGCATGCCTGATGAGGTGACCGTTGATTACCTCTGGCCGTTCATCGCCGCTGACTACAGGGACAAGAAGGCTGCGCTGGCTGATTTCAGAAAGTGGTGGTCCGACGAGGGCTGCGAATATGTGAAGGCGCTGGACATCGATGTCTCGAACCTTGCGCCCCAGGTTACCTATGGCTATAAGCCTGATGAGGTGAAGGACGCGGCCGAATTGGCGGGCACAGCCGTTGACCAGGTGTATATCGGCTCCTGCACCAACGGAAGGCTTGAAGACCTGAGGGTTGCGGCATCCTATCTCAAGGGGCGGAAGATCGCTGATACGGTCCGCGGCATCGTCTCGCCGGCAACGCCCAAGGTCTTCAGGGATGCGGACGAAGAGGGCATTATCAGGATATTTATGGACGCCGGATTTTGCGTCACAAACCCCACCTGCGGGGCCTGCCTCGGGATGAGCAACGGCGTTCTGGCGCCCGGCGAGGTCTGCGCCTCGACGACCAACAGGAATTTTAACGGCAGGATGGGAAAGGGCGGCATGGTGCATCTCATGAGTCCGGCGACCGCGGCGGTGACGGCGCTCGAGGGCAGTATAGCCGACCCGAGAAAATTCGCAAAGGGAGGCAGATAATGAAGACATTCGGCGGCAAGGTACTGTTTCTCGATAGATCGGACATCAATACTGACGAGATAATTCCGGCAAAGTATCTCACCGAGATATCCAAGGAGGCCCTCAAGCCCCACATGCTCGAAGACCTCAAGATCGAGGGGTTTGATCCGTGCGACCCAGGGCTGCATGAGGCGCGGGTGATCGTGACTAAGGCCAATTTCGGATGCGGCTCTTCCCGGGAACACGCGCCGTGGGTCTTTGAGATAAATGATATAAACGTTGTCATAGCATCGAGCTTTGCCCGCATATTCAGGCAGAATATGTTCAACTGCGGGATGCTCGCCATCGAACTGCCCGAGGAGGCGATTGACCGGCTCTTTAAACACAAGGGGACGAACGCGAACGCATCCCTGTCCGTTGATTTCAATAACAACCGGATTGCGATAGAATCTGACAAGGGCAGCGAGAGCTTCGCTTACTCCCTGTCGGCGTTCGACAAGGCCCTGGTGGAGGCCGGAGGCTGGGTCGAATTCGCTGACTCCAAATACTAAGGAGGCATCATGACACCTGAAGAAAAACTGAAGTCCCTTGGTATTGAACTCCCGGAACTGCCCATGCCGCTTGGATCGTATGTGCCCTTTGTGCGAACGGGGGATCTTGTTTTTCTGAGCGGCATGCTCCCCCTCAAAGAGGGAAAACTGATCACAACGGGCAGGGTGGGCGAAGCGGTCACCCTTGAGGAGGCCAACGCCTGCGCAAGGGCCGCCGCTGTCAATGCCCTTGCCGTGCTGAAGAGCGCAGCCGGGGGGCTGGACAAGGTCGTCCGGTGCGTGATGATCAACGGCTTTGTCGCCTCGGCTGATGACTTCGTTGACCAGCCGAAGGTGATCAATGGCGCGTCCGACCTTATCTTCCAGGTCTTCGGGGACCAGGGCCTCCACGCCCGGACTGCCGTCGGTGTGAACGTGCTGCCGCTTAAATCACCGGTTGAGATAGCGTTCATCTTTGAGGTGAGAGCACAGGCGCTGCCCCGATCATAATACCCGCCCTCTCTTTCTGAAGATTCTGCAACTGCGGGGTCTCTTGCGATTCCCGAAAGAAATGTTGTTCAAGAAAAAGCTTGACAATAATAATTTCAGGCGTTATTATTGATAATAAATATCATCATCAAGACTGCGATTATGGTTATAAACAAGGCACAAGACATCTTCAGAAACTATTTAAGAGGAAAGGGACTGCGCAATACAAGGCAAAGAGAAGTCATTCTTGATGCTTTCTTTTTTGCGGATAAACATATCACCGTCGAAGAACTGTTTAACGCAATAAAGGTGAAACATCCTGAGATAGGTTTTGCAACTGTCCACCGGAATGTTGGTCTGCTGTGTGAGTGCGGTCTGGCGGATGAGATCAAGATCGGGAACAAAAAGACACGGTACGAACCGAAATATGAGCAGAGGCATCATGACCACCTCATCTGCCTGAAATGCGGTGAATTTACCGAGGTAAAGGATGAGAAGATCGAACGGCTTCAGGACAAACTGGCGGAAGCGAATAATTTTGCCCCCGTGCGGCACAAATTAGAGATATACGGTCTCTGTAAAAAATGTAGATAGTTTTTTTTTGCTCTCTTAATGATAAAGATTATCATTATCTAATACTGGGAGGGTTGTATGTGTGTTGCGCTAACAAAATCTCGCATCACGCAAGAAAGGAGGCGATGAATGTTGCGAAGTCGAGGTACATACCGGTTCTGATGTGCCACTCGTGCGGTATCTGCTCGTTGAGAGACTGCTTTAATTGTGTGAAAAATAAAAACGATCAGGAGGTGCAATGAGAACATTAGCTGTGTGTTTGGTTTTTGTATTCGGATTACTCTGCGCGGTGATTGCAGAGGCGGACCAAAAGACTTATGTATGGACCTATGAGTATCTCACCTTGCCGAAGGGAGGGTTTGAGGTCGAGTATTGGTTTACGGCAGAGACGAAGGACGTCTCCCGCTCGGGAGACACGGGGTACGAGCATCAGGTTGAGGTCGAGTACGGCGTTACCGACCATTGGGACGTTTCACTCTATCAGATACTCGGTCATGGGGCAGGAGAATCGTTGAAGTACAAAGGGATGAAATTCGAGACGCGCTACCGCTTTGGAGAAAGGGGCACGTATTTTGTAGATCCTCTCCTCTACCTGGAGTACAAAATCGGTGCAGGGGGAGAGAAGAACGCAGTTGAAGGCAAGCTCGTGCTCGCAAAGGACATAGGAAATCTCAACGTAGCCTATAACCAGATTGTCGAGCTGAAGTTTGGCAACGGCGGGAAGGCCGAGCATGAATACGCCGTCGGCATAAGCTATCCCGTTCATCATTCCCTTAGGATTGGGATAGAAGGAAAAGGAAGCTATACCGAAAAAGAACACGCCGTAGGACCCGCAATTTCATGGGTGAGCGGCAGATTCTGGGCGACCCTCGGAGCAGTATTCGGACTCAATAAGAAGACGGATGACCGACAGATACGATTTGTCATGGGGGTGCCTTTTTGAAGGCAGATCTGGAAAACAAAAAGAGAGGAAGAGAGAATGTTTAGGAAGATCATGATTACCGTCGCGCTTGTTGTCGCGGCGACTATCATCTGTTCTGCAAAGGGTTATGCCTATAGGCCTCTCGTTACTGAGGATGCCGGGGTCGCGGGAAAAGGCGTTGCGCAGATCGAGGTTAGCTGGGATTATTTTTCCTGGCGGGGCAGAGACAGGGAAAACGTGCTCCTGTTCGTTCCCATCTACGGTATTACCGAGAGAATAGAGCTTTCTGCCGAAATCCCCTACCTTTTCCACAGCCCCGCGGAAGGCGACGGCATAAACGGTGTCGGAGACATAAATCTCGTGGCTAAATTCCTGATCCTTGAAGAAAAGGACGTAAGGCCGGCCTTTGCCCTGAAAGGCGTTGTCAAGACGAAAAGCGGCGATGAGAAGAGAGGGCTTGGGTCCGGAGACATTGATTACAGTATCGTTGCAGCGGCTTCAAAAAGCCTGGGCGATCTGACACTTCACTCAATGTTGGGGTATACGTTTGTCGGCGACAATGGCGATGACAACGTAAGGAACACATATTTGTACGGTCTGGCCGCTGATTATGGGCTGACCGGGAAATTCCACATTGTGGGTGAAATAGCAGGCAATAGGCACCCCGACAGGAGGGTAAGAAATGAAATGGTTTCAGGCCTCCTGGGCGTCACGTATAAGGTTTCAGACAAGATCACCCTGGACGGGGCCCTGAGGCGTGGTTTCAGCAATTCGGTGCCAAGGTGGAGCACCACCCTGGGCATGTCTATAACATTCTGATAAGGATGAATGAGGATAGACAACCATCAAATGGAAAAGAGGAGGAGCACGTTCATGTTGCGGAAAACGGCAATTGCAGTCGCAGTGGCAGGACTTATCGGGATAGGGGCTCTCTCGCCCGCGTCAATGTACGGTTTGAGCGACGTTCAACTCATGGCTCACGAGCACGGCGGGAAAGCGACGACAGAGCAGCCCGGTGGAACGGGACAGAAAACAGACAAGGAGAATGCAGGGAATCGGACCTGTCCCGTGAGCGGCGAAGACATCGATGAGAAGGCGAAAGTGACTTATGAATACAAAGGCAGGATTTACAACTTCTGCTGCCCGGAATGTGTCGAGGAATTCAAGAAAGATCCTGAAAAATATATCGAAAAAATGGAGAAAGACAAATCCGTCACAGACGGACATGATCATTCGGGGAGTGGACATGGACACTAACTGGATTTTGAAGAGAGATGGCGAACAACAGGAAAGACAGGGATGAGCGCATGGTGCCTTTAGGTCTTTTGAGCAGCGGAGAACGGGCTGAGATTATGGAGATAAAAGAAGGGAAAGACTGCCTTTCGCCTGCCGGCGGCTGCGCTGGAAATGAAAGGCGAGGGGACGAGCGGTCGAGGATCGAGGAGATGGGAATAAGGATCGGGAAGAATGTGCAGATGATCAGTAACGGAGGACGCGGCCCTATGCTGATCAAGGTGGATGGATCGAGGATCGCCATGGGACGCGGCATGGCTATGAAGATACTGGTGAGGAGAGAAGAAAAATGAATCTGTCAATGCTTAAATGCGGCGAAAAAGGGAAGATTACAAAGATCGGCGCTATAGGTCCGCTGAAGAGGAGACTGATGGATATGGGGGTCCTTGTGGGTGAGGAGGTCAAGATGGAAAAGGTCGCCCCCCTCGGCGACCCTATCGAGGTGACCGTTAAGAACTACAGCCTTTCTCTCAGGAAGAAAGAAGCGGAAGAGATATTTGTGGAGGCGGTGAAATGAGTACAGCGGTCGGGAGTCGGAAGTCGGGAGTCAGAACTCAGAAGATTGAGAGAAAAACGATAACAGCAGCAGTGGCCGGAAACCCAAATTCCGGCAAATCCACCCTGATCAACGCCATCGCCGGGACGAGGCTCCACGTCGGCAACTGGCCGGGCGTCACGGTCGAGAAAAAAGAAGCTGTGCTGGAGTATCACGGGCGGCGGATAAGACTGGTGGACCTGCCGGGCGCGTACAGCCTCAGTCCCTATACACAGGAAGAGATTATCGCAAGGGATTATCTGGCGCATGAAAAGCCCGACGTGATCATCAATGTGGTCGATTCGACGAATATTGAGAGAAATCTCTACCTCTCCATGCAGTTGCTGGAACTGGGGATACCGATGGTCATCGCGCTCAATATCCATGACGAAGCCGAAAAAAAAGGTTACAGGATAGACACAAAGACCATGGAGCGGATGCTCGGGGTCAAGGCGATTCCGACAGTGGCGACCAGGAAATCCGGATTGGCCGAGCTGTTGAAGGCGGTCACGGAGACAGCGGATAATCCGAAAGGGCATCCGACGGCGCATCCGCGCTACGGCGAAGACATCGAATCCGCGGCGCTGACAATCGAAGACCATCTCAGGCGGGACCATCCGTCCGTTGCAGCCGATTATCCCCTGAGGTGGCTTGCTTTCAAGCTCATGGAGGGTGACCAGCGTATACGGGAGGAGACGGGCCTCGACGAAAGCGGACTTCTCGGCGAAACGCTCAGGCATCTGAGACAGGCCCACGGCGAGGATATCGAGTCGCTGATGGCGGACGCAAGATATGCGCAGGCTTCAGGGCTTACGCATGAAGTCCTTAAGAAGCCGGAATTCGGGAAGATGGAGTTGACGGAAAAGATAGACAGGATAGCCCTTAACAGGTTTCTTGGAATACCTGTATTCCTCGCGGCCATGTGGATCATGTTCAAACTCACCTTTGATCTGTCAAAACCCTTCTCCGACTGGATCGGGGCCATGATGTCAGGCCCGTTCAAACGGATAGTTGAAGCCCTGATCGGTTTTATACATGCTCCGTCATGGACGGCTTCTCTTGTCACTGACGGGATTATCGCAGGGGTCGGCAACGTACTTGTCTTTGTCCCCGTTATATTCGCGATGATGTTTTTTATCACCTTCCTCGAAGGAAGCGGGTACATGGCGCGGGCCGCCTTTGTGATGGACAGGGCAATGCATGCAATCGGTTTGCACGGCAAATCATTTATACCGATGCTGCTTGGCTTCGGCTGCAACGTCCCTGCCATCTATGCGACGCGGACGCTTGAAAATCCGAGAGACAAGGCGCTGACGGCGCTGCTCATCCCCTTGATGTCCTGCGGCGCGCGGCTGCCGGTATACGTCGTCTTTATCGGGGCATTTTTCCCCTCGCATGCCGGGAGCGTGCTGTGGTCCTTGTACATGATGGGGATAGCGCTGGCGATCATGATGGGAGTCATTTTCAAAAAGACCCTTTTCAGGGGCGAGACGCCGATATTCATTATGGAACTACCCCCTTACAGGATGCCTTCCTTCAGAAGTC
>JAKAIZ010000215.1 GCA_021814065.1 Nitrospirota bacterium
AGCTCACGTGGAATTAGACCCAAAGAGATTAAAAATTTTTACTTTTGAAATCTTCTTAGCAACCTTAGGGCAGGTAAAGACGGAATTTTGCCAAGGGGAGATCATTATCTATACGGGTATTGAGTCCGAAAAAATAGCCAATGGAATAAACAACAGAGATGCAGCGACTACGGGAATGTATCCTTAAAACTTGAATCTAAGACCGGCGTCGACCCATCTCCTGGGGTTCTTCATTTCCCCGCTCGCATACTGGGAGCCGTTGAAGAGGTTGTGGGCGGTCAGGAATAGCTCCGTATCGGTCATCTCGGTCGAGCATATCTTCTTCCTGACGTTCAGGTCCCAGATGAAGGCATTGTATTGCCCGTTCAATGCCCCATCCGCGTTCCACCAGACATAGTGGCCGAAAAGCTGTGTCTCGAGGGATTTTTTGTCGTCGTACCTTATCCCGATATTGTATGCATAATTCACGAGGCTGTCCCTCAGAGAGGGCTCTATCTTCACATAGGCGAAGCCGGCCCTCAGAGAAAAGTTGTGGAAAGGCACTGTGTCGGCCTCGAGCTCGGCGCCCTGCCTCCTGATGTCGCCCTGGTTCACAGTCAGATCATTAAAGAGAGGCGGCCCGCCTGCAAGGGGTGATCTCACTATATTATTGCTCAGGTCATGCCTGAAGACAGTAGCCTTGACCCAGAGATAATCCGTGACACCCGATTCGATGCCTGCCTGGTAAGACCAGACCTTCTCAGGCTTGAGCAGAGGGTTCGGGTCGAGGAATATCGCTCCCCCTGATGTCATTGAAAGGGGAGGGACGGTGAAGCCCCTTGCGACAGAGGCCCTGAGGATCGTCTTTTCGGCAAGCTTATATGTCGCCCCGAGACTGGGGCTCGTGAAAGAGCCGGTGACATTGTTATGGTCGAACCGTATGCCGGGGGTGAAGGCAAAATTGCCGGCCGTAATCGTATCGTTCGCATAAACCGCCCACTTATCGATGTCGGAATTGGTGCCCGATACCCCGGGAGCACCGAAAGACTGGAGGAGCGAGCCCGAGGTGAGGACCTGGTCGAGGCTGCCATGGCTGAAGTCAAGGCCGAGAACGGCTGTATGCGGACCCTTTGTCCAGACGAGCTTGCCGGCCGCCCCAATCGTCTTTTCGTCAAACACAGAGTCCTGGAAGAGGTCACCGGCATTGCCGATCATTCCCATCCCGAGGACTGAATTATTCAGATCGAACTTCTGCCTGAGTGTGTGGAGCTGCAGGTTAAACTTCAGGTCCTGCGCAACCGCCGCATCGAGGGTCGCGGTTGCATAAAGAGCCCGGACCATCGCATGGTTCAGGAGGTCAAAACTCGGGAGGACCGCCAGGGTCGACTGCGGCTCGCTGTAGCCGAGACTGAACCCGAGGCTTACATCCTTCGAGACAGACACATTGAACTTCGAAAAGAAGCTGTTGCTCCTGAAGTCCCTGCCGTCCCTCAGGCCGTCGGATTCCTGCCTGCCGGCGTAGATATAGTAGCCGACTGTACCGGACCTGCCGGATATGCCTGCGGAAAGGTCAGACGTGTTCCTCTCCCCGTACGAGACGGACATGGTGCCGGTCGGGACCCTGGTGTCACCGACTTTCTTTGTGATGATATTGATAACACCGCCGAGGGCGGAACCCCATGAGGAGGACGCAGGTCCCTTTATCACCTCGATGCGGTCGATGATCCTGACTGGGATCGTCATCGTCTCGGCGTTCCCGCCGGTGAGCGTGTTCCAGGTGATGCCGTCGACGAGCACGAGCACATGCCTCTCCTCCGAGCCCTGGATATGGAGGAGGGAGCTGCTCCCCAGGTCCTGGCCGCTCGAATCGACAAACAGCCCGGTGATACGGTTCAGGACCTCCCGGACATTATGGGCATCCATATCCTCTATCTCCTTCGAGGTGACGACGGTGATATTCTCGGCAGCCTGGGAGATCGGCTTCCCGTTTCTCGTGGCAGACTGGACATAGAGGTCCTTTTCGTCCCAGAAGAGGAGGAGTTCGTCCTTTGTGGTGATTCCGGCTTCACTCCCCTTTGCGGACGAAGAAGCGGCGGATGCCGTTCCCGCAGTGACAACACCGGTCAGGCAGCATGCCGCCAGGAAGGTCATCGCAAGACAGGTACGGATCCTGAGAAATGCACTGAAACAATGGGAGAATACGCTGGTCATTTCAGGTCATAAAATACCATTCGATACATGAAGTGTCAAGGAGTCGTATGTTATGCACGGCCGCTCCCCGCTTTTTGCCCTCCGGCAGCGGCGTGTGATAATCTACGACAGCATCCGCAAGCTCATTATTATCGAGGAGAGAGGAAATGAAATATCAGATAGGAAGACCCGGGCGGGTCGTGGTTGCACGGCTGGAAGACAGGGACGACGTATTGGGGTGCATCGTCAGCATCGCAAAAAAGGAGAATATCAGGGCCGGCATCGTCTCGGTCGTCGGCGGCATGCGCGAGGGGGGCATCGTCGTCGGCCCTGAGCGGGACACCTTTCCGCCTGTTCCGGTATGGAAACAGCTGGGGGAAAGCCACGAGGTGACAGGCTTCGGCACCATATTCTGGCAGGACGACGAACCGAAGGTGCATTTCCACGGGGCCTTCGGCAAGAAGGATATGGTGAAGGTCGGCTGCCTTCGCAAGGATTCCGAGACGTTCCTGGTGCTCGAGGCGGTGATCGTCGAGATCGACGGCGTGAACGCGAAGCGGGAGCTCGACCAGGAATCCGGGATGGTGCTTCTAAAGGTGTAGCTCCCGCCGCTTCTTCTCCCAGTCCCAGGCGGTCCGGATGATAAATTCGAGATCGTCGCGGGACGGACGCCAGCCCAGTTCCCCGCGTATCCGGGATGAGTCCGCAACAAGCACCGGGGGGTCGCCCGCCCTTCGGCCCGCATCCGCAACAGGGAAATCGATCCCGGTCACCTTCTTCGTCATGGCAACGACCTCACGGACGGAATATCCCCTGCCATACCCGCAGTTGAATATCCTGCTGCCGCCCCCTGCAGCCAGGTAGTCGAGTCCCAGGAGATGTGCGTCGATCAGGTCGTCGACATGGATATAATCCCTGATGCAGGTGCCGTCGGGAGTCGCATAGTCGGTCCCGAAGACACTCAGGGATTTCCTCTCTCCAAGTGCGGTCCTGAGGGCAAGGGTGATGAGGTGCGTCGCCTCGCGGTACCTCTGTCCGATCCGCGTCATGGGATCGGCCCCCGCGACATTGAAGTACCTGAGGGCCACATACCTGAGCCCGGCAGACTCCGACACGTCCCTGAGCGCGCGTTCTGTCATCATCTTCGATGCACCGTAAGGGTTGATCGGCAGCAGAGACGTCTCCTCGGTCACGGGCATCTTCTCCGGCATGCCGTAAACCGCCGCGGTCGAGGAGAAGATGAATTTATTGACCCCATATTTGATACACGCATCGATCAGATTCAGGGCGTTCGAAAAATTGTTGCGGTAGTATTTGAGCGGGTCCTTGACAGACTCCTCGACAGCGATAAATGCCGCGAAATGGATGACCGCGTCGAATCTCTCTTCCTGCAGGAGGATGCGAAGCGTCTCCCTGTCCGCGAGGTCCGAAACAACCAGCCTGCCGAAGAGCAGAGAGTCCCGGTGGCCTGAGGAGAGGTTGTCATAGATGACGACCTCATGTCCCTTTTCGCCGAGGGTCCTGACCATATGGCTGCCGATATAACCGGCTCCGCCCGTGACGAGGATCTTCATTGTTCTGTCTCCTTAATTTTTATAGTAGTCATTATACCATTCCACGAATCTGCGGAGACCGTCCCCGATCGTGGTCGACGGCGCGAAACCGGTGTCCCGGACAAGATCGTCTATATCTGCATACGTTACAGGCACGTCGCCGGCCTGGATCGGCAGCATCCTTTTTTCCGCCTTTTTCCCGAGGCAGTCCTCAAGGACCTCGATGAAATGCAGCAGTTCCACCGGCTGGTTGTTGCCGATATTGTAGATGCGGTACGGCGCATAACTCGTCGCCGCATCAGGCGCAGCGCCGGACCAGCCGGAGTCGGCAGATGGAATGCGTTCCATAACCCTCACCACCCCTTCGACGATGTCGTCGATATAGGTAAAATCCCTCTGCATCCTGCCGAAGTTGAAAACATCTATAGGTCTGCCTTCGATAATGGCCTTTGTAAAGAGAAAGTAGGCCATATCGGGCCGGCCCCAGGGACCATAGACCGTGAAAAACCTCAGCCCCGTGCAGGGGATGTTGTACAGGCTTGAGTAGGCATGGGCCATGAGTTCATTCGCCTTTTTTGTCGCGGCATAGAGCGAAACCGGGTGGTCCACATTATGATGGACCGAAAACGGCACGGTCGTGTTGGCGCCGTAGACCGAACTCGATGATGCAAAGACGAGATGCTTCACCCCGTGCCGACGACACCCTTCGAGGACGTTGAGAAACCCGGCGAGATTGCTTTCGGCATAGGCGTGCGGGTTGACAAGAGAATACCTGACCCCTGCCTGTGCCGCAAGGTTCACTACAATATCGAATTTCTCACCGGCAAAGAGTCGCTCCACAGACTCCTGGTCCGCCAGGTCGATCCTCACCGGAGTGAAACTCGGCTCGAAAGACATCTGTTTCAGCCGTGCGAGCTTCAGGTTGACGTCGTAATAATCATTAAGATTGTCGAGGCCGACGACGGCATCGCCCATGGCGATCAGTCTCTTCGAGAGATGAAATCCTATAAACCCGGCTGCCCCGGTGACCAGTATTTTTCGATGCGGCACCACGTTCCCCCTTCCTGGAAACTACCCCACTACATTAATAGTCCGGAGAGATTATTTTCAAGAAGACGTCGGCAAAATCCTACAGGTCCGGCAGCAGGTGCCTGATATAATTTTTGTCTCCGGAGGCTTATGATAAAACATTGACAACAAAAAAGAGTAATTTCATCCTGTAATTAACTTTATTTAACTTGACCGTCGGGGC
>JAKAIZ010000216.1 GCA_021814065.1 Nitrospirota bacterium
CAGGATGCTCTTTGCCTTAATCTCCCTGATCTTCATAAGGTTTGCCCTAAAAGTAACTTGCTCGCTCACCCTCTCAGATAAGTCACTGCCTGACCGTAGACCGAAGGACACTTATCAGCGGACACGCTTTTCTCGATGCGCTCAAGGGCAGACTCCACCTTTTCCCTCAGCGGCGGCCGCAGCTTCCTTACATGCTGGAAGGTATTCAGGAGGCGGCCGGTGGTCACAGCGTTGATCGGGGCCAGTTCGATGATGGTATCAGCAATCCAATTGATCCCCCTGTCCGTCCAGAGCATCTTGTTGTTCGTCGCCATCGGGAGAAAAAGCGCACGGCACCATGTGGGCTGCGTGATATCGAAGCCCGGCCGCATTTTTTCTTCGGCGATCATCTCGAAGACGTCTTCCTGCGTTCCGCTCGCCACTACCCGCAGATAGTTGGCATACCCGCTTAGGTGGTGATGCCATTTCCCGTATACCTCCTCGAGTACCCTCCTCCGCGTCGCAGAAGAGCTGCGGTTGAGTGCAAGCAGCGCCGAAAAGCGGTCAGTTGCGGTTGTGGCCGCATAAAAATGGTCGAGGATGATCTTGTGGCTGTCCGCTGAATCGTCGACCGCAATGAGATCCAGCAGGACCTGTTTCAGCATACGCTCCTCGATGCCGTCTTTCGGAGACGCTTTTTTTGCGGAATACGTGTCGATTCCGTGAAAAAGGGCGGCGAGCTGATCGCGGTAGAGCCGGTTCACCGACAGCATCAGGCGGTCCCGCGCCGCAACGAGTTCCCGGTACCATGTTATATACTCGCGGTCCAGCGGTTGCTCTTCGATCCGCAGGAAATACGCCTTGAGCGAAGGAGAGATGTTCCTGTCGGAAAGGATCTCCCCGAAGAGCTCGCACCACCCAGCGGCCACCTCGCCGTCAGGGTCGTGAAGGAGTTTGATCCGTTCGATGTCGGTCAACTGCCGGAAGGCGTCCACACGGTTGCAGGCGTTAGGGTCGAGGCGCGTCTGAAGAGACAGGACCTCCGAATCCGCATTGTCGTGTCTGAACGTCCCGTAAAAAGTATAGTCGCGGTTCATCGAGGCGAAGGCGGGAGGCTGGGATATGCACTGAAAGACTATCTCCCCTTCTTCTTCCTTGAGCTCGAAAACTTTTGAGGTGCCCTCTATGTCGCGACCCGAGAGGTCAACCAATGCAAGCTCGATCGGCAGATGAAAGGGTTTCTCCCCTTCTCCGAGTTCCTGACGGAAGCGGATGCGATAGCTGCCGCCGGAGGGATCATACCCAGTAGAAGCGGTGACCTTCGGATAGCCGATCCGGTAGAGCCACTCTTTCCTGAATTGATCGAGTTGCCTTCCCGAGACCTCTTCGAAACATTCGAAGAACTGGCCCGTATTGGCGTTTCCGTTATGATAGCGGGAGAAGTAGAGGGTTTTTGCGGCGCGGAACTTCTCTTCGCCGAGTATCAGCCTCAGCATCCTGATGACTTCAGCCGCCTTCACGTAGGTAACTCCGTCGATCAACTCATCGGGGTCATTGAAGCCTTCGCGCACGATCTTCCCGGCGTGGCCCGCGTCTTCTATGGCGAGCGGCCCGAGCAGGGGGTTTCGGATGCTGTCGACCTGATTGAGACGAATGAATGCCGGATCGAACAGGTCGGCCATAAACTGCCTTTCGACATCGACGGTATATGCCTCGTTCAGCCAAACGTCAAAAGGGGTCTCCATCGTGGTTTCGCTTCCGCACTGGTTATGCTCGAATTCGTGGACTATGACCGCATGGGCATACAGCAGGGCGACGTCGAGAGTATGCTCCGTGATAAGGGCGGCGTCCGTCACGATCGTGGTATTTCCCACGTTTTCCATTCCGCCAAAGTTCGACTTGTTCATGCAGATCGTCCGGTATGTCTCTCCGGTATATTCGTAATCCTGGGTCCTTTCGATCCAGAGGACCGCCTCTTTGAGGATCTCCATCGGGATGCGGACCTCATCCGCCGCTTTCGGCGGGACAAGATATTCGAGGCGGACTGTGCGGCCGGAGGGGAAGGTGACCTGATCGGCCAGCGTGTCCCATGTCCCTATGCAGACAAGGAAGAGATACGGCGCCATTGGCACCGGGTTTTCATACGTGATCACCTGGCGCGAAGGGTCTCCGGGCTTTCGGACAGGCCGGCCTCCGGGGTTTGTCCGGCGGCTGATATTGCCGTTGCTGATGAGATGGGTATAGGCGCTGTCCGCCTCGATCGTCGTCGTCATCGTACACTTGGCCCTGCAGTCGTCGATGATCGGCATGATCCGCTGGAACCCCCACTGCTGACACTGCGACATGTACTGCTGGGGCGCACCGGGAGGCGTGGCATCCCGGTAAATTCCTTCCAGGATATGGTCCGACGGGAAACAGCGGTTAACGGTCCTCACGAAGAATGTCCCGCCTTTTTCGACCCTGTGCGGGAGTTGCGCGATAAGGATGTTTTTTTCGCGGAGGTATTCATACTTCATCGGTGTTCCCGCACCGGCAGGGCCGCTGCACCATTCAACGCTCATGATCTCCAGGCTGTTTGCGTCCATGCGCAGCTCGTCAATCTGTTGCAAGGCAATCATTTCGAGACAAATAGTCGCCTCGACGAAATCGCCGGCAAAATTCAGATAGATCGTGAGATGCCTCAGTGCAACCGGCAGTTCCCCGAAGTCCTCACTCATATATTTAAAACGACGTGTGTCCATTAATCGTCTCCCTGCCTATTTTTTCGATACTAAATAGCTTACGACTTTTTTGCATCGTTGTCACCTCATCCGACTCCCGGCCCGCCATCAACCAGGCTGAGCAGATCATGGAAGAGGCGTCATAGGCGCATATCGCCGGCGCGGACTTGTGCAACATCAGACTTGTGTTATACTTAAATTTGAAAAAGCGAAAGTGCTATTGCAGGAAGGGGACTTGTGAAGAAAAAGATAATTCTGGCTATATTGACCTGCATGCTTATTTCGGCGGTGTGCGCCGAGGGTCAGGTGTTTACCAACAAAGATCTGGAGCGGTATCAAAGCCGTGCATTACAGTCCAGCCTGGACGTTAAATCGACGAAGATATCGATAGACTTCGTTGATGCCAATCTCTATCAGGTGCTGCAGATGATCGCCGAGGTGGCCAAGAAAAAAGACGGGGTTACCATCTTCGTTTCTCCCGAGGTCACCGGGACGATCACGATCAAGGTCTCAAATGTCCCGTGGACCGAGGTGATGAAAGATATTATCCAGCAGCATCACCTGACAGCCCTCTCCCTCGGGAAAAAGACGCTTCTTATATACACGAAAGGGTGATTGCGTAAAGGTCGGCGTATACCGCGCCGGCGAGTTTACCTCACGCTTGTGTATCCTATCTGAAAAAAGGAAGGCGAATGTACTGAAAAAGTTCCATAATCTGTCCTCCTCGGGCGGATCCGCCGAAGCGGAAGGCACCGCGCGGCCCTTGCATGTTCGGAAATACCTTTTTCAGAATGTTCACTTGCGGTTAGAACTGCGTTTACGTGAATCAGAATAGAAATTTGCCGAATTTTTCAGTATGTTTGCCTTCTCC
Source organism: Nitrospirota bacterium (assembly GCA_021814065.1). Classification (GTDB taxonomy): domain Bacteria; phylum Nitrospirota; class Thermodesulfovibrionia; order Thermodesulfovibrionales; family UBA6898; genus Sulfobium. The sequence goes on from JAKAIZ010000216.1 coordinate 3,571, forward strand.
TTAGCGTAACAATGAGGTTTACAGATTCCCCCTGAGCCGCTCCGCATGAAGTATTCTTTTCACGCCGATCTGGTAGGCGGCCCTTCGCATGCGGCACTTTCCTTCGTCGCACAACCCATAGACGTCATTGAAGGCGCTGATCATCACGTTTTTCAGCCTCCGCACCACCTTGTCTTCTTCCCAGTATTCGCTGTTGAGGTTCTGGCTCCATTCGAAGTAGCTCACCACCACCCCGCCTGCGTTGGCGAGCACGTCGGGGATAAGCATGATCTTGTTCCGGAAGAATATCTCGTCCGCCTCGATTGTTGTCGGCGCGTTTGCGAGTTCAAGGACGATCTTGGCCCTGACGTCGCCTGCGTTGCTGCCGTTGAGCTGGTCTGAGAGCGCGGCAGGGATCAGGACGTCGCAGTCGCATGCGAGCAGTTCTTCGTTCGTGATGTTCCCGGCCCCGACGAAGTCCCTGACGCTCCCGGTTTTTTCCTTGTGCGCCGTCACCTCATGGATGTTAAGTCCTGTCTCGTTCAGTATGCCGCCTTTGGAGTCGCTCACTGCGATCACTTTATATCCCTTTTCATAGAGGATACGGGCCGCGTTTTCTCCGACGTTTCCGAAACCCTGGACGGCTACCCCCTTCCTGAGCTCGCCCATGCCTGTTTTGCCCAGCGCTTCTTCAAGGACATAGATTCCTCCCAGGGACGTGGAGTAGCTCCGCGCCCTGCTGCCGGCAAGCTCTATCGGTTTCCCGGTGACCACCGCCGGCACATGCATGCCCTTTATCCTTTCATATTCATCGAGTATCCAGACCATTATCTTTTCGTCGGTGTAGACGTCAGGCGCCGGGATGTCTTTGAAGGGCCCGATGTATTCAGCGATGGCCCGTATATATCCCCTCGTCACCTGTTCAAGTTCGTTTCTGCTGAGGTCTTTCGGGCTGACGACGACGCCTCCTTTCGACCCGCCGAAGGGGATATTGACCACCGAGCACTTCAGCACCATGAGAAACGCCAGGTCCCTGACGTGGTCGATCGTGAGGTCAGGATGGAAACGGATGCCCCCTTTGCAAGGCCCTCTTGCATCATTGTACTGGACCCTGTGGCCGACAAACATCTTTGTCTTGCCGGAGTCCATCCTCACCGGAAAGTGGACCGTAAAGGTCCGCCTCGGCATGTCGAGAAGGTCCAGTTCGTCCGCAGCCAACTCCAGGTCGGAATAAATCTCCCCCAGTTCACTCAGGCAGAGTTTGCAGAGGACCGTGTCGTCAACGTGTATCCGCTCATGCTTTTTATTCACCCGATTTCCAACCTCCCGATTATTTGCTGC
>JAKAIZ010000217.1 GCA_021814065.1 Nitrospirota bacterium
CGATGCCGAGTATCTGTGGTTCTTCGGCTTCCTCGCGGCTTCGACAAGCTTCTCCACGATATGTTTCGGCGTTGCGCCGTCGGGGTTCCCCATGCCGAGGTCGATGATGTCCTCTCCGCGCCGCCTCGCCTCCATCTTGAGGTTGTTCACGATCGCGAACACATAAGGCGGCAGCCTCTTGATCCTGTTGAACTCAAACATTCCTCTGTCTCCTTCCCGGTACGGCCGCCCGCTAAGCGCCGGAGGCGGGGAAAAACATCTCTTCGGCGTTCATCGAACTTCTGACTAGCGGACCAGAAGCAACGTAACGAAAACCCATCTCAAGGGCCGCAGACCTTATCTCCTCGAAGACCTCCGGTCTTACGTATTCTACCACAGGAATATTTTTTCCTGTGGGCCTGAGATACTGCCCGATTGTGATGATTTCGCACCCGGCCTCCCTCAGTTGCCGCAACAACTTTAGCACCTCTTCCCTCGTTTCGCCGAGTCCCAGCATGAAACCGGACTTCGCGAGGATATCGCGCGCGATCAGTTTCGACTGGCTCAGCACCGACAGCGATCTCCGGAAGACGGCCTGGGGACGGACGAGCGGATAGAGCCGTTCGACCGTCTCGACGTTGTGATTGAAAACATCGGGCCTGGCCGAAAGCACCGTCCTTAGCGCATCCCGGTCGCCCAGGAAATCCGGGGTAAGCACCTCGATCCTCGCAGAGGGAAGGACTTTCCTCACGGCTGTTATAGTGTTAGCGAAATATCCGGCGCCGCCGTCCGGAAGGTCGTCCCTGGTGACCGAGGTGATTACGACATATCTGAGCCCCATCTCTTCCGAGGCACGTGCTATGCGCTCCGGCTCTTCAGGATCAGGAGGTCCGGGCGGGGCGGAGTTCACCGCGCAGAAACCGCAGTTTCTAGTACAGTCCGCCCCGAGTATCATGAAGGTGGCCGTAGGCTTGGAGAAGCACTCGCTCCTGTTGGGGCACCTCGCCTCTTCGCAGACGGTCGAAAGCCCGTGCTTCCTCAAGATAAGCTTTGTCTCGCGGCTGTCGGTAAGGCATCGGGTCCTTATCCAGTCAGGGAGCCTTTTCATCGTAATTAACCTTAGAAAAATCGGGTGACTTTGTCAAATACAAATACCCATCCCAAAAAATAAAGGCCCATCCCGTAATGGAATGGGCCCTTACCAAATAAGAATGCGCTGTCTATATCTTTTCAACGTTGACCGCCTTGGGACCTTTCGCTCCTTCCTCGACATCGAACTTGACCCTCTCCCCCTCCGCAAGGGTCTTGAATCCGTCCCCTACGATTGAAGTATAATGGACGAAGATATCCTGGCCGTTGTCCTGCTGTATAAACCCATACCCCTTCTTCTCGTTAAACCATTTGATCGTTCCTTCTACTGACATGCTACCCACTTCCTCCTTTTTCCCTTTACGGGTGATGCTGGTACCCGCCAAAACGGGTTTCAATTATATACCACGCACCTTTTTTCTTTGTCAACGCAGCAAAGCCGCTTTCCGGAAGTCAAATCCACTTCACAACGGGGCCTTTTTCCGAGGCGGATCGGGAAACGTTTTCGGATAAACAAATATGATCCATTGTCGAGTTCCTGACAAAAAAGATCTTGAACCCATCTGCCTGGTATATCCGTAGATGTTGGCCTTCATCTCTCCCGCCGACCACAATTTGCAAGCCTGCCGTCTGCTTTCGCCTTCAGCTTCGGGATAGCGTCAAAGATAATCGGCGAAAGGGTAGGATCAGAATACTTACCTTCTCGATCCTCCGCTGAAACCTCTGCCGCCGCCTCCGAAAGAACCCCTGCCTCCTCCAAAGGCCCGGCCGCCCCCAAATCCGCCGCCGAAAGATCCGAATGCCCTGCCCCCCGAAGCAGGAGCGCTGAAGCTATGCATGGGCGCACTGTAACTGTGCTGAGGAGCGCTGAAGGTATGTGCAGGAGCGCTAAAGGTACGGGGTTGGGCACTAAACGCCCTACCACCAAATGATTGAGCATGCCAGTTGCCGCCACCCCTTGGTATATATCTCGGCGGCGCACTATAAGTGTACAAATGGCCGCTATTGAAGCTCGTGCTCCCATGTACCCTGCCGGCGGGCAACGCCGGAGAGATACTCCTTGCCGGAGGAGGTGAGAACGACCTGCCGGAAGGTAATCTGTTCGGAGCAGGCGAAACCGCGACTCGGCCGTTTCCAAAAGACGGAGCAGAAGGTCTGACCGGCCTTCCCATATACATGCTGCGGCTTCTGTTGAGGATCGCTGAGGCCCCTCTCCTTGCCGAAGGATTGGTCCATGCGCGGCCCCTTCCAGCCGCAAAGCCCGTACGTCCTGCGCGCAATCCGCCCGTGGGGTTCATGATTAATAACCTGCCGGTATCAGAATCACGGAAATGGTTGGTTACGAACTCATGATGTTCATGGTGTCCATGGCGAAACTCGTTCTCATGACCGAATTCGTGCTCATGGTGGAACTCGTGATGACCGTGCACCTCCACATCGAAATCACCCAGGATGTAGAAGCCCGGGAACCAGAAGTCCGACCACCAAAACGGATAAGGCGTCCATGTGTAAAGATATGCGTAGTCCGCCGGCGGCGCATAATAAGTGACCACTGGAGGACCTTCGTCATAATAGTAGTTGCCGATTTCCGACGTATCGGGATAAGCGGGCGGAGCGGTTTCCTGCGCTGTCTGAGCGGACCCGCCTGTCGTTATATCCAGCTTATCCTCCACAAGCACGGCATCGAAGGCCTTTAGCGCTGCGTCCTTACTCAGCGCAATTTTGCCCGAATCTGCTGCTGCGCTGATGGAAGCCTGCAACTCCCCTACAATATCCGGGGTAACAGGGTAATCGGCTATCCAGCCGTTGCGAGGGGCAATACCGGCAGCAGACAATTCACTCTCGGCTTCGGCCTCGCTTGAAGGATTGCCGACCTTCAGGTGTTGGGTAAGTTCCACAGCTAACGTGCCTTCCCTGATAAGCGGTTGAGACAGCGGAGCTGTCGGCGTCTCCTGTTGGCCTGCATGGGCATAGACGAGAGACGGCGTCATTGCGAAAACAGTCATCAAAATTATCGTAAAAAGTATGCTTTTCATTATCAAGCCACCTCGATTCACTCAATGCATATCACTCCTTACAATTACATAATGAGTCAGGTCAGAAAGATTCGCAAAGTCGAAACTATTCAAGGCAACGCTAAATAATGCCGCTATTGCGGAAAAGAGATAAAAAATCTGCAATCTCACCGAATTGCCTCACCGCCCTCGTTGACGCTCATCACCAGTTCAGCGCACGTTGACAAAATTACGGCAGGGAGGACAAAAAAAACCCGGAAAACGCCGCTTCATCCCGGTTACTTTTTCTTCCACCTTGTGCTAAAGTGGGAGAAATAATTGAAAGATACAGAGAAGCGCGAAGGAGGCTGCGTAGTGAATTACGGGGCAAAACAATTCTCGAAAATAGTGATGTATGTTTTCCTGACAGGCGGCATCCTGGCGGGCTGTACCGGCATGTTCGCGACGCCGATAGAAAAGATCCTGCAGAACCCCAGGGACTATAGCGGAAAAACCGTTACGATATCCGGAGAAGTCACGGAAGCCACCGGGCTCATCTTTGTGAAATATTTCGTCGTGAAAGACAAGACAGGCGAAATAACGGTAATCACAAAAAGGCCCTTACCCAGGGAGAACACAAAAATTACAGTAAAAGGACAGGTTGACGCAGCATTTTCGCTAGGCGACAAGCAATTGATCGTCATCGTCGAGAACGATAAAAAATGAGGGGAGACTTTTTTCGCCCTATTTCTTCCCTTTTTTCCTTTCCTCCGCTTCTACTACGCAGTATATGCCGCCCTCTTTCAGCCCGGGCCTGAAACAGCCGTTACAGGAGATGCATTTCGCCCTGGCTGTATCGCCGTCTTTCCAGCGCCGTGCGAGGTTCGGTTCGCGGATGAAAGGCCGGGCCATCGAAATGTAATCGATCCTTTCCTTCTTGATCGCCTCCTCCGCCACTTCGTAGCTTCTGAAACCGCCGACCACCATGACCGGACATTTGACAGCCCCTTTGATGCTCAGGGCCAGCCCGAGATTGTATGCTTCCTGATCGGGCCTGTTGATCTTGCTGCGCACGGGGCTTTTATCCCCGGAGGCCGAGGTGCCTCCGCTTACTTCTATCGCATCGATACCCTCCCGGTCGAGAAGCTCCGCGGCATAGAGGGCATCTTCGGCAGACAGCCCGCCTTCCACAAAATCCGCTCCGTTGAGCTTTATCATCACAGGATAATTTCCTCCGACCGTCTCACGCACTCTGCGATACACTTCCATGAGAAAGCGGCAGCGGTTACCGGTGCCCCCGCCATATTCATCGGATCTTCTGTTGGTAAGCGGCGAGAGAAACTGGTTTATCAGGTATCCGTGAGCACCGTGGAGCTGCACGGCGTCAAATCCGAAGGTCTTCGCCCTTTCCGCGGCCTTGCCGAAGGCGGCTACTATGTCCGCAATATCGTTCCCGGACATTTCCTGCGGCAGTTCAGGAAACTGCTCCACCTGCACCGCCGAGGGGGCGAGCGGACGCCTGCCGGCGTTCGCTGTATCGGTCTGGCCGCCGGCATGGACGAGCTGAATGCATATCTTGCCGCCCTCGTCATGTACGGCTTGGGTGAGAGATTTCATTTCGCGGGCAAAGGCATCTGCATGGATCCCCATTTTTCCGGGGAGCTGTTTACCGTCAGGTCTGACAAAGGCATAGCCGTTGATAATGAGCCCGACTTCTCCTTTGGCGAGGTCCCTATAGCAACTGGTCAGCCGCTCCGTAGGACGGCCGTCGGCATTGCACATCCCTTCCCATGTTGCCGACCGGACAAGCCGGTTCTTCAGCT
>JAKAIZ010000218.1 GCA_021814065.1 Nitrospirota bacterium
CAGCAGCGCGGAAAAGGCAGATGTTGGTCTTGTTGGTGTGCTGAAAAAGAAGAAGTTGGCTAACTACCAATCGACCACCATAGGCAATGCCTTTGACTCCTATCAGTATTTGACGAAGAAACAGTGGAAGACAGCTTCCCTGAAAAGCGGTCAGACCACTATTGATTTTATCGGATGGTTTGGGTCGGACGCGTTGAAGGACGAAGATATCAAGAAAGGCGTTACGGGCAAGGGGCTCGACGTGATGTTCGTGATCGAGCCCAATGGCTCATTTTATGCGTTCATGGCTTCGATGATCGAATCCAAGTCGGACGGCAAGATAGATCGAGTTCAGCAGATTGATACTGCCGGCGTACTGGCCAAGATTTATGGAAATCAGAAAATCTGATCTTAACAGGAACAGTGAACCACAGAGACAAAGAGGCGCAGAGTCATCTATAATGGAGCAGATCTCTGAAGGGACCGTCTTTTATGATAAAGAGTTAACCGAAAAGATTATAGGATGTGCTATAGAAGTACATCGTCAGCTTGGTCCGGGGTTACTGGAATCTGCATATGAAGAATGTCTCTGCCACGAACTTACTCTGCGTGGAGTGTTGTTTGAAAGACAAAGGCCCTTACCAGTGGAATACAAGGGAATAAAGCTGGATTGTGGCTATAGAATGGACATAGTGGTGAATAACAGAGTAGTGCTTGAACTTAAATGCGTCGACAAAATTTCAGCTGTTCATGAAGCGCAACTATCAACATATCTTAGGCTTTCAAACATAAGAACAGGTTTGATTATTAATTTCTATACGGACATTCTAAAACATGGCATCAAGAGGCTCGTTTCTTAACTCTGTGTCTCTGAGACTCTGTGGTTAAGCTGATAGCTGATGACTGATAGCTTTTTTTTAACATGAAACTCGCTATCATTTTCCCGCCTTTGCCTTTCGGCTGGACCCCTGTGGCCCCGCCGAGTCTCGAATATATTGCAGCCCTCACCCGGAGGGTGGACCCTGATATTGAAATAGAACTGATAAGCGCAGGCGCCGACCCCGATGCTGTCGAAAGGCTGGAGTGCGACCTTGCTGGTATCAGCATCCTGACTCCTACGGCTGTGGGAGGGTATAAAATAGCTGAAAAGCTGCGCGAGCGGGGGATCAAGGTCGTTTTCGGCAATATGCACGCCTCGGCTATGCCTGAAGAAGCCAAACAGCACGGGGACGCGGTGGTGATAGGCGAAGCAGAGTCGGTCTGGCCCGAGGTGCTGAAGGATTTTCGTTCCGGCCGTTTGAAGCCTTTTTATCGGGGGGAACAGATATCCCTCGACGATTTGCCCACGCCTCTATACGGCCTTCTGAAGGGAAAACGCAAACACCAATTCAGGATCGTGAATACTTCCCGCGGCTGTCCATATAACTGTACCTTCTGTTCGGTCAAGCCGTTCTACGGACCGAGGATACGTTTCAGGCCAATCGATCATGTCGTGCGCGATGTGGCAGCAATCCCTGAGAAGATGTATATCAACGGCGACGAAAACATCTGGTGGACCGGGAAGGCGGAACGTGCAATAGATCTTTTTACCGCGCTTAAAGGAAGCGGCAAGCGTTGGATGGGGTTTGGCAGCCTCGGGCCTGTGCTTTCACCGGTCGGGTCCCGTATGCTGAACGCGGCGCGGGAGAGTGGCCTGCTTTCCCTATGGGTTGGATGGGAGTCCCTGACCGCCGATGGATTAAAGGCGTACTCGGCCAGCGGCAAGATCGGCGTAGACCGGGAGCGGGCGGTGAAGACGCTCAGGGACCATGGGATCGATGTCTCCCTTTTTTATATGCTCGGCAGCCGTCATGATTCGATGGAAGACTTTAAACGGTCCGTGGAGATTGCAGACAGGCTTGGCGTCAGCATGCATCCTTCCCTGACTGTTCCTTATCCGGGGACTAAGCTGCGCGAACAGTACGAGCCGTATCTTTACAAGGATTTGGGATGGGAATATTATAACGGTGCATATGCGCTTTTCGAGCATCCGAACCCTATCATGACCCCTGAATTCCGCGAAGAACATTTCTTCGAGACAGCGCTTGAATTGTTGAGCCTCGGCAGGGTCTTGCGGCACATGAAAAACGTCCCTCTGCGGAGTTTCCCGCACGCCCATATCCTTTCGCTCATGTCCCAGTTGCCTGTCAGGCACGGCATGAAGATAGCGTATGAAAAATGGAAGGCAGAGAGAAAATTGGTGGCCGAAAAAAGACGTAAGATATGATCGATGAAGACATTTGATTATGAGATCCCTCCCAACCTCCCTTTGCTAAAGGGAGGAAAGTTCCCCATCGTTGGCAAAGAGGGGAAGGGGGCGATTTTTTATTATGTCATCATGCTGATGTGCTTATTAATAACTGCCTTGTATTTGGGCAGCTGTGCCTCTTTATCGGGCATTATGATGTTTCCGAAATTATTTGCGGCCATATCTTGCGGATGCAACTTATTGATTTAGTAGCACTTTGTGCGGACCGACTTTTCATGAATCAGGGCATTTTTTTTGCATATCCAAACGTTGGTTCTGTTTTCATAAAGGATGATCCGGAGTCGTTTTACTGTTAGCTGACAGCTGAAAACTGATAGCCGATTAAGGAGGTCATTGCCTATGTCCGAACAGTCCTCAACCCCAATAAATCATTCCGAAGCCGAACGCCATCGTCTCACCGAGGACGTGCTCAGATTTATCGAGGCGGGCGTGGACTCCGAGGTCCCGGATTTCAACGACTACGCACTCAGGATGTTCGCCCTCCATTATGAGGTGAACCCAATCTTCCGCGAGTTCTGCGATGCCAAGAAGGTGAAGCCTGGCGACATCGGTAGTTGGGAAGATATCCCGATGGTTTACAACGATGTCTTCAAGACGCATCTCGTCGCCTCCTTTCCGCTCGAAAAATCCGTAATGGCATGCCTGACCGGCGGCACAACGAGCCTGACCCAACGGGGCCGCATCTTCCGCGACGAAGACGGCAAGCGACTCGTCTTCGCTGCCAACAGGATGATGACCGGCTCGTATGTCTTCCCGGACTTCACGGCTGGAAGGCGATGCCGCATTCTTATTCTTGCGCCAAGTCCGGAGATGGCGCCTTCCATGGGCATGGCGATAGGCATGGAGCAGACACGTCAGGCTTTTGGCACGCCCGACAGCAAGTTCCTTCTGGGGAAATCCGGAATCCATATAAGTGACCTCCTGAAGGCGCTTCGTGAATCCGAGGCGAGCGGAGTGCCGGTGGCCTTGATCGGCGCGACGTCGGCCTACGTCTATTTCTTCCAGGCCTGCCACCGGAAGAAGATGAAGTTCTGTCTGCCGCCGGGGAGCCGTATATGCGACGGCGGCGGATATAGGGGACGTTTTGGAAAGATAAGCCGCAATGACTACTATGCTATGGTGCAGGAGGCGCTTGGCATACCGGGGAGCCACTGTGTCAACGTGCTGGGAGAGGCCGAGACGGCAACGAACCTCTTTGACGATTCCCTTCGCAGGAAGGTGAAGGGCCTTCCTGCCCGCGAGCGTACGCGGCCGGTGCCGCCGTGGTGCAGGGTGCGGGCTATGAGCATAGATGATCTCAGCCCCCTTCCCGACGGCGAGATCGGGCTTCTTGCGCACTGGGACCTAGCCAATGTGCCGACCGTACTCGCCGTGATTACCGATAATCTCGGGTACACAACCGACAATGGACGGGGCTGCGAGATGGTGGGAAGGGCCAAGATCGAAAACGGCAAGGTCTCTCCGCTTCCGGACGAGACTGCCGGTAGTCCTATGGGCGATTCCATGATCTTCAGGATGCTCGAACGGTATGTGAACTTTTCGATCGAGCTGAAGATGGCCATGGCCAAGAGCCCCGAAGTCGAGCCGAGCGTGCGCGAGGAGGTCGAGGCAAGGCCCGGATCTCTCCCCTCCTGTCCTCAGGTGGTTGACGAGATCCTTGTTTCCCAGCAGGAGGCCGAGGCGGCCGAGATGCGCGACGAGGCCCTTGGCGCGTTTAAGGACCAGACCGAACGTCCGCTGGAGTGGTATAAGAAACAGGCGGATAAGCAGGAGCTGAAGGACCATCCTGCGGGGCTCAAGTCGGAGAAGCAGCCCCAGAAAGGACAGAAGAAGAAATAACCCTATCGCATAAAGTGTGTGTATTTAGGCCGTCATTCCCGCAGTCTTTAGGCGGGAATCCATTCTTAAGAAAACATGGATGCCCGACTGAGAACCTCGGGCATGACGGAAAAAGAACTATGACCTGGCGTTAACATTCGGTGAACTCCAACATAAGGAGTGTCATCAGGCTCAAAAGCCCGTCAATCAAGCTTTTGCGGCTGTTAATTTACAATCTTTATGCAACTGGAAGGATAATACTCTAACACCCTATCAGAGTTCCACGGGCTTGCCCGTGGGTGGATGATGCCCGGAGATATTTTGGTATACTGATGAATTGTGGAGAACCGATTATCAGCGCATGGGGTTTATCGGACCGAATACCATGTTGTGTGTGTATACCAAAATATCGGAGGCGAATCCTGAATTCTGGCGTCGCAGGATATCTAGAGAAGCTATGGCCAAGAATCATGAAAGGAATGCCGGGAGTGGAAATGATACAGCAAAATATTCAGGTGGATCATATCCATACGATAATGATCATTCCACCGAAATATTCAGTGAGTGAGGTTATAGGCAGACTGAAAGGACAGAGTGCCAGTAAACGCAGGAAAAAGTTTGCATGGCTGGAGCATGTACATTGGAAGGAAAACCTGGTATGGTCCGCTGGATATTTTGTTTCGACAGTAGGCCTGAATGAGGAACAGATTATCAAATATGTCAAATGGCAGGAAAGCCAGGATTCAGGTCAAGCGAAGCTTGTTCTGTGAAAA